>CAZEFF010000004.1:59939-63827 GCA_964511315.1 uncultured bacterium
AAACAAGTGTGCCCGGCAGGAATCGAACCTGCGACCGACAGATTAGAAATCTGTTGCTCTATCCGACTGAGCTACGGGCACCTGTAAAGGAATAAACTGGAATTATACCTTGCCGGTACCTTGGTGACTAGCGCTGGTTTAATAGGATCGGCGGAATTATGCTGGGGCTAAAGGCTCAGATTTGATCATCACGTAAGTGTCATGATTGAGGTATTTTTTAAAATAAAGCCGATACGTCTTATCGCGGTCAAAAATATCCCAAAAGGTAAAACCAAATGCGGCGACCGGATCTGCAACAGCAATTCGAAATCTTTGCCTGGTATATTGCTTTTCATGCATATCATAATCCGATAAAAGAACTTTTTTGAAATCCTTATCCTCAATCGCCCGCTTAAACTGTTTACTCTTAGATTCCGGCGGACTGATCATTTTTGGTAAACGGCCTTTTTCCATTTTCTCAATTTGGAAATAAACATTCGCCGTCAGCTCTTTAAGATCCGGAATATTTTCGATAGCATCCGAAATCCCACCCTTATCGATACGCACAGATTTAACGGGCTTAGCCAGCAAAATCAAATCATATTTACCGTCATCCTTGAGGATTTGCCATTTGGGCGAAGCAGTCTCGCCTTGCGGCTGTTGATGCCGATTGAAAGGATTACTAAATCCACAGAATATGAGAAATGCCGCCAACAAAACACATGGCTTCCCGCAAGCATTCAAAAATTTCATTTTTCGCCTAATTTAATGAGCTGATTTGGAGTTAACAGCCACTTAAGGGTGCCGCAAAGAGCAAACGCCGGATACTCCACTGCGACTTTGCAGAGTCCGCCCTTTTTCATTTGAATCGAGGCATGCGCAGAACCGCTGATCATTAGGCCGATTAAATCACCTAAATAGGGTTCGTGCCCGACAAGCAAAATATTGTCTTTGGAGTAATAATTTGTTGCGAGATCCTTAACCAATTTTTTAGGATCTCCACCGCACGCCAGATGATCAGAAAATTTAAGCCTTTTCTTAATCCCAAGGCCCTCTGCCGTAATTTCTGCCGTTTGCCTTGCGCGGAGATAGGGACTTGAAAGGATATGGTCAAAATCCAGCTTCAGCGCCTTGAACGCTTTAACCTCAAGACGCATAGCTTCAATACCTTCATCGGTCAAAGCGCGTTGGCTGTCGTCCTTATGCTTGGCAGGATTACGGTCTTCCGCGATTCCATGTCGGAGAAAATAAAGGTTCATGAATTTCCGGATATTTGGCGGTTTGGTTTTTGCGGTTTCATTTCCGATGGCGCAATCGTGCGCAGCTGTTCTTCCCTTTCGGAAGCCTTACGGCAAAGGTATTCCTGAATTCGAAATTTCTTTTCCTGGCCGTGCTCGATTTTTGAATATTCACCGTTTGAAGCCAATTTCCACGATTTGACATTGTCCTTAAAATACCTTTTCAAAATATCCGCAAGCTCCGCTCGGATATCCTTGCTTTCAATCGGAAATAAGATTTCAATGCGGCGGTCAAGATTCCGGGGCATCCAGTCGGCACTAGATAAATACAGTTCTTCATCGCCCGCGTTTTTAAAATAAAATATCCGGGAATGCTCTAAAAACATATCTACAATACTTACCACCTCGATATTCTCACTAAGACCCTTCACGCCGGGCCGAAGACAGCAAATCCCTCTAACATTCAGTTTAATTTGCACACCGGCTTTCGAGGCTTCATATAAGGATTCGATCAGTTCGGGATCGACCAAAGAATTCATTTTAAGGATGATTAACCCAGGATCCGCCTTCGTACTTTGCATCATTTCTCTTGTGATCAATCTTTTTAAACGTCGGCGAAGTCCGAAAGGAGCAACATCGATTTTTGAAAACGAGCCTGGATGCGAAAACCCCGTAATCATATTAAAAAAAGCGGAAATATCATTGACGATATCTTCCTGAATAGTAAAAAGCCCGATGTCCGAATAAATAGCGGCGGTTTTTTCGTTATAATTGCCCGTCGAGAGATGAACATAGCGCTTAATCCCTTCCGGTTCACGTCTCACCACCATGCAAGCCTTCGCGTGCGTTTTGAAGCCAACGACTCCGTACAAAACACTCGCACCCGCGACTTCAAGGCGATGAGCCCATTCAATATTCTTCTCTTCATCAAAACGCGCTTTGAGTTCAACCAGCACAGTCACACGCTTTCCTTTTTCCGCCGCACGTGCGAGCGAGTGTATCAATTTTGAATCAGAACCAGCACGGTACAGCGTCTGTTTGATCGCAAGGACATCCGGATCATCCGCTGCCGCGGCGATGAATCGGTTCACAGGATCAAACGAGTCATAAGGATGATTGATCCAAAGATCCTTCGTTTTCAGCAAATCCCAAATATTTTCGGTATTCTCAAAATCGATCACCGGCTTTGGCGTCCAGGCAGGCCGCTTTAACTCATCAAATCCTGATTGAAATGCCAATTGGGAAATTCCGCGGAGGTCAAACCAAGTATCCACCGGGCAAAGAAGTTCATCTTTAATGCCAAGCTGATGTTTAAAAAAAGTTTCGATTCCCTTCGGCGCCGAAATTTCAACCCGCAAAATCTCACCGCTATTGCGAAGCCTCACAGCCTCGGTCATGATTTTCGCGAAGTCCTCATCCTTTTCTTCATCAAGCGTCATGTCCGCCCCGCGGGTTAATCGCATGAGCCCTTGCTCAACAATCACATAGCCTAAAAACAACTCTTTGGCAAAAAGCGCGACGAGATCTTCGAGCAGCAAAAACTGGTACCCCTTGTCAGCCGGCAAACTGATGATACGGGGGAAATTTTTTGGAATTTCGATCACGGCGTAATGTTTGCTTTCAGGCTTCTCACTTTCCACCAAACAAACCATGATATAAAGCGTCAAATTGAGCAAAGCCGGAATAGGCTTTTCCGGCACAACAGCGATCGGAGTCAATACAGGAAAAAGTTCTTTCTGAAAAAAGTTTTTCGCGTAATCCATCTGGCGCTCAGTTAAGTTGAGCGTTGAAACGCGCACGATTCCGGCATTTGCAAGCTCAGGGACTAAAGTCTCAGAAAAATGATGGTGATGCTTCTTAATTAAAGAAAATGCCTTAGTCCGAACCTCTTTCTCAATTTCACCGTTGCCCTTTAAACTGGCAAGACGCACCATAAAAAACTCATCAAAATTAGAACTGACAATACCCGCGAACTTCAGCCGCTCCAGGAGCGGATTTGACGCGTCCATAGCCTCCGCTAGAACTCTCGAATTAAACTCAATCCATGAGAGCTCCCGATGAAATAAGTTTTTATTATTCGGATCAATCATTTTAATTCCTTTAAGACTTCGATACCGGCGTACCCTGCTTAAGAATCAGTGGGACACCGTAAACTTCTGTAAACATCATGCCTTTTTTAGCAAGCCCCTCACGCTCCATTGAAAAATCTCCTGTGTCTTCAGGAATCCAAAGGATGTATCCTTCAGGAGTTTTCTCAAGCGTAAACCCGCGCACTTTTTGCTGATGGCTTTTATCCAGCGCGTCCGCAACACGCAAGATGGAGGCAAGCTTCGCAACAATCGCGCGGTCAGGACGCGGCAGTGACATGTAGGGTTCATGGCTGTATAGAGGCGTCGATCGCCGGTGATAACGGACAATATTTGAGACCACACGCTTGTCCGCTTTTCGAAGACCAAAAATCTCCGCGGCATCAATAAGATAACTTGAATGTTTATGATGGCTTGCCGGGGAAATATACATGCCGATATCATGCAAAATTGCGGAAACTTCTAGCAGCAGCCGTTCCCTCGTACCAAGGCCATGTTCCTCCTTCAGATTATCAAAAAGTTTCAGCGCCAGTGCTGCTACGCAAAGCGCGTGCCCTTCTTCATACATATATTTTTTACCTAGC
>CAZEFF010000004.1:63837-73620 GCA_964511315.1 uncultured bacterium
ACGAAATAACCTGTTTCGAGACATCGGTCCGTTTATAACCGGAAAGCATTTGGGCAAGCTCAAGCAAAATACCGTCTCGGATACTCACCACAGGAACAATAATATTGTCTGCTTTTGTTTCCGCTAAGAAGTTTAAATAAATAAGCAGTGAGGGATAAAGCATCTGAGCTTCCGCGTAACTCATGCTGAACTTAGCCACAATTTCTTCCGGGCTCAGCTTTCCTATCGAGTTCACAAAATTTGAAAAAGGCTTATTCTCGAGAACGGCAAACTCACCTTCAATGGTCTGGAGAATTTGGCGCGAGACAAACCGCATGTCGCCCCCGACCGCGATAAAGGTATCACTATTATTCAGGCTGTACTCGCGCCCTGCGTTCTGAGCAATCTCGCGAATACTGCGTTTCAAGACTTTCTGAAGAACCGCGGAATCTGTTTTTCCTGCCACCACATGCTCCGGCAAACGCAGCGAGCCGATGGGAAGCATGCGCGTGAGCTCCACTTCCCCTTTGTTTAAAATAATCATTTCGGTACTGCCGGATCCCACTTCGACGATCAGGCAAACCTTTTTATCAAATCCAAATTGCGGCCCTAGCGCGTGCTCAACCGCGATCAGCTCAAGGCGATTTTCTTCTGCTCCGTCAAGCACTTCCACGTCAATGCCGGTGCGCATATAAATTTGGTCGATGAATGTGTCACGATTCGCCGCTTCGCGTATCGCACTTGTCGCGATCGCCTGCACACGTTTAATCCCAACGCCATATTCATCAACGAGTGAACGGAAGTTTTTTAAAACCGCGACCCCGCCCTTAAGGGTTTCATTACTGATTCTGCCGGTCGTAAAAACATCTTTGCCAAAAGGGACTGGCTTTTGAAGATTTTCGAGATACTTAATTTCTGCTTTATTACCAACTTCGGCAATAATCATACGGATCGCGCTTGACCCAATGTCAATCACGGCAACCGTTTGTTTTTGTGGAGGTAACTCTGCCATATAGACTCCTAATCTTCGTTGACAAAATCCGCTATCAGTTTGGCCGCGCCTCTTACAATCGCGTGATCGCCAAGTTTTGCTTCAACAACTTTAACTTGTTTGCCCATTGGTTTCATGGCTCGTGATTCCATTGCCCGCCGGGCTTCATTCACAATTAGCTTCGGCATCGCCTCAACCACTCCGCCGCCGAGAACAATCATTTCGGGATTTAATAAATTAACAAGATTAGCCACCGCAAAACCCAAAACTCGCGATTTAGATTCAATCATTTCTTTAATGGATTTATCGCCTTCCTGTATGGCTTTGGCTAAAACCTTGCTTTTAATTTTTGAAATATCCGCGCCTGCCAAATCGTAGAGATGCGGCGCTTGCTGTTTAATGGCAAGCACGGCGGCTTCGGCGGCCATCGCGACGCGGCCCGCAAACACTTCCAGACAGCCCCTCTGCCCGCACCCGCAAAGCGGTCCGCGGGAATCCACGAGCATATGTCCAACTTCTCCAGCCGCACCTAATCCATGGTAAAGCTTGCCGTTGAGAATGAGCGCACCGCCAATCCCCGTGCCAACAAAAACACCTATCACATGCTTATGTCCTTTTGCCGCACCAAACTGAAACTCGCCGTAAAGTCCCGTATTCACATCATTTTCGAGAACAATAGGCACTTTGATCATTTTTCCAATTTTTTCAGAAAACTTGAAATTTTTTAAAAATGGGATATTGGGAGACGAAAGAACCCGTCCACTTTTCGTATCAATTATTCCAGGACAGCCAATACCAATGCCGCCAAGCTGTTTAAGTTTCACCCCGCTGTCATCCAAAACGCGCGAAATACTGTCTTTCATACTCGCGAGCAAATATTTTTGCCCCTTGCTGACATCTACTTTTACCTTTTCTTCAGCGCGTACCTTAAACTTGGAATCAAGCAAGGCAGTCAGCATTTTCGTACCGCCAAGGTCAATCCCAATCCAAAACTGTTTCTTTTTCCCCATGGTTGCCTCAATTTTTTGGGTTAAGTTATTTCAGAATAAGCAGTTACATAAATTTTAACCCAAATATGGCACTTTTCAAATAGCTATTTGACGATTTTCGATGCTAGTAATTGCTAGTTTTACTCAGTGGGTAGAGCCATACTGTACCAAATAAGTGCCTAGTCGAATGTAAAATGCGGGTAAGTTTAGGCAGGTTTCGAGGAGGGTTTTACGGAATCACCGGCAATCGTTTGTGCTTGCCGGATTTCTGACCTTGCGTCACGCGCGGATTTTTGAGCTTTGAGGGCATTCATTTTTTGCTGAACAAGATATTCTGCTAAAACGCGGTCTTGCACCGTAGGGTCTTGTTTAGCAAGCTCAACCAACATAACTTTTTCAGGATCAAGATAGCCGCGTTCCAGGATATTTTTGCCCCGAACTTCAAAATAAGCGGGCTGATTCTTATGATCTAAATAAACAGTTAATCGGCTTGTTTCACCCGGCAGCAGCCATCCGCCTACGGTTCCCGCCGCAGCTAATGGCAAAGCGCTTGCCGCGCATATCGGCGAAATCATAAATGCTTTCGGCCCCGTACCGGCTGCTGAGAGGCATTCAGCAACTGCCCCGCCAGTCAGTTTTCTGCCAACTCCGGTACCCAAGCGCCGATGATGATAAATTAAAATTTCAGAATATTCCCGCATTTCGCTTTTCTCAATTTTCGCAGGCTTTCCGATAAGACTAATGACATCTTGACGATTTTTTACTTTTGTTTTTAAAATTTCAACTTCTCTAGCGTAAGGCCCGTTATCCGCCCGCAATGAAACCGGTATCAGCACAATTAAGAAAAATGCGGCGGCTAATTTCGGCAGCTTAAACATTTCTTGTTTCCTTTTGAACGCGCAATGTTTTAAATGCTTCCGTCATAAGCATAAGAGCCAGCCCTAAAAGAAGTATCGCGACAAGTCCAACCCAGTCCAGCGACGGTGTTTTTGAGAAGAGCTTCATCACTGCGGGGATAATCACTAGCCCAAGCGACCAAAGGGTCATGATGAGCATAAAAACCATTGGGATCCCGCTCATCCACCAGGACTTTCCCGATTTTGCCAGCCAAATCGAAAGAATCATCAGTGTTAGAGCAGCGAGCAATTGATTGGAGGTTCCAAAAATCGTCCAAAAAATTTTCCAAACGGGAATTAGATTCCCCTGGGGATCCATAATTTTAATGCTGACGCAAAAGAGCGGAATTGCGAGACTGGCAAGTGTTGCGCCGATGCGCCCCGCTTTTCCTTTCCACCCCGTTAATTCCTGAAAAATATACCGCGCGAGTCTTGTCGCAACATCCAGCGTGTCATAAATAAAAGTTGTGAATGCAAGCAATGTAAAAGCCCGCGCGAAACTGCGGGGAATACCAAAATGCTCGACAAAGTGGCTGAGCCCTTCAGCATAAATACGGTCGGGGGACAGTTTTAACAGCGGATCGCTTTTAGCGAGAATCATCACGGTCGAAAGTGCGATGAGAGCGACAAGCCCTTCAAGCAGCATGGCTCCATACCCCACCATATGGCAATCGGTTTCTTTCGCAATTTGCTTAGAGGTTGTTCCCGATCCGACAATCCCATGAAAACCCGAGCAAGCTCCGCAGGCAACCGTTACAAAAAGCAGCGGAAAAAGAGGCAGCCCCTTATCGCTCGTAAAACCTATGAAAGGCGGATACTGAATTTTTTCACCGCCAAGAAAAAGCCCAATAATTCCCGCCGCGAGAGTAATGTAGAGAAAGTATCCGCCTAAAAAACCGCGCGGCTGAAGAAGAATCCAAACCGGAATGATGGAAGCAATAAAACAATAACCTAAAAGAGTGATATTCCAAATTTGCTGAGAACTAAAATTTCCAATCGCTGGAATACGCAGCGGAATATATTGTCCAAACCAAATCGATAAAAGCACCAAAGGCAGGGCGATGACTGTCGCAACACCAAGATTCACTTTCCATTTATAGAGCGCGAGCCCCATCAGAATGCCGATTAAAAGATATGCTGCAGAGGAAGTCGCGACACCGCCGCCCAGTTCGGGCTCCACAAAGGAACTGCTCGTTAAATCGGTGAACGCAGTAATCACATAAATAAGTGATAGCCAGACAAAGGCAAGAAAAAAAAGATACCCTTTACGGCCAAGGTGCTCGTTCACCATTTCAACAATGGAAACGGCGCGGTGCTTTACCGAACCCGCGAGCGCTGAGAAATCATGCACGGATCCAAAAAAAATCGCACCTCCCACAATCCATATGAGAACCGGAAGCCAGCCGAACCAAATCCCCGCGAGGATAGGGCCAACAATAGGACCGGCCGCTGCGATGGCTGAAAAATGCTGCGCGAGAAGAAATTCTTTTTGCGCGGGGACATAATCTTGCCCGTCATTAATTTGACAGGCGGGAGTAGAATTTTTATCGTTGAGCTGAAACTGGCGGCTGAGAAACCGTCCATAGGAAAAGTAAGCGATAAGAAAAATCCCGCAAACACCCAGGGCAAGAACAAAAAGACTCATTTAAAATTAAACTTTAGCGAATTGCTCTTTTGCAGATTTGGAAGGAATGCGCATCTTGTAAAAAGATTTCCAGACGAAGAAAAGACCCACGGCAAAAAAAGCGGCCCCGCAAACACGAGTTATCGCAGGATTCATCTTGATCGCAATCTCGACCGCCAGCATGCCGAAGAGTGTCGAAAATTTAATGATCGGGTTAAGCGAAACTGACGTTGTATCCTTGAATGGATCGCCGACAGTGTCGCCAACAACGGTCGCGGCATGGAGCGGTGTATTCTTTTCGCCAAGATCAACCTCGACAAGCTTCTTCGCGTTGTCCCACGAACCGCCGGCATTGGCCATGTACATCGCCTGAAACAGACCGAACACGGCAATCGCCATGAGATAAGCAATAAAGAAATACGGGTCAAAAAGTGCGAACGCGAGCGTAAAGGCAAGGAGGCCGAGGAAAATATTCCACATGCCCTTTTGCGCGTACTCGGTGCAGATGCGCACGACCGTGATCGAGTCCTTCCGCTCAGCTTCTTTTTTATTCAGATCTAGGTTCTTCTTGATGAACTCCACAGCTGAATAGGCACCGGTAGTCACAGCCTGGATGGAAGCACCGCAAAACAAGTAAATCACCGCGCCGCCGCAGAGAAATCCGAGTAGGATCGGAGACGCTGTAAGCGAAAGTTTTTCGTGCAGAAGAATTTCTCCAATATTGTCAGGGACTAATCCGCCAACCGCGGCCGTAATGGCGCCCTCTCGCAAGTGCTCCTGAAGAAGCAGGATGATTGAGAAAATCATCGTTGTCGCTCCCGCTACGGCAGTCGCAATCAAAACAGGTTTTGCGGTTGCCTTAAACGTATTGCCTGCCGAGTCATTGGCTTCAAGATAGTGTTTACCCTGTTTGAAGTCCGGACGAAAACCAAAATCCCGCTCGATCTCTTTTTCAATCCCGGGGATCGATTCAGTCTGCGCCAATTCAAAGATCGATTGGGCATTGTCCGTCACTGGACCATAAGAATCCACCGCGATGTTCACGGGCCCCATGCAGAGAAAACCGTAGGCCACGAGACCGAACGCAAAAACCGAAGCGTGCGGCATAAGGTTATGAAGACCCAGCCCAGAGATCAGATACGCCGCAAACATCAGACCCGCGATAAGTATTCCTTTCCAAAACGCAGAGAAAGAACCGGCCACGATGCCCGACAGAATTGTCAGAGAGGCTCCACCCTCGCGCGATGCCGCCACAATCTCGTGGACATGCTTGGAGTGTGACGAAGTGAAAGCTTTCGTAAACTCAGGAATAAGAAATGCACCCAGCGTACCGCATGTGATAATCGAAGCCAGCTTCCACCACATCGATGGATCAGGAAGATCTCCGATCAACAGGTAGGACATTCCGTAAGAAGTCGAAATGCAAAGCGTTGTTGCGATCATAATGAGACGCGTGAGCGGCTGCTCAAAATCAAAGTTTTTCAGACCTTTATACTTGTGTTCGGAGATGGCTTGATTGATGAAGTAAGACAAGCCCGACATAAAATCCATCAGGAACCGCATCGCGAAAATCCAGACGATAAGTTTAGCCTGAAGTGAGGGGTCTTTTACCGCCAGCGTAATGAACGAAATGAGCGCCACACCTGTCACACCATAGGTCTCGAAACCGTCGGCGGTCGGCCCCACCGAGTCACCTGCATTGTCACCGGTGCAGTCCGCGATAACGCCAGGATTGCGAGGATCGTCCTCTTTGACCTTGAATACAATCTTCATAAGATCAGAGCCGATGTCGGCAATTTTTGTAAAGATTCCGCCCGCGATACGCAAAGCGCTTGCTCCAAGCGACTCCCCGATCGCAAATCCAAGAAAGCAATAACCAACAATTTCACGAGGCACGAAAAGCAGGATAATCACCATCATCACGAGTTCAATCGAGATCAGAAACAATCCGACTGACATCCCCGCGCGCAAAGGAATATTGACGACATCCCAGGGAATGCCCCGCAGTGAAGCAAATGCGGTGCGGGCATTCGCATAAGTGTTCACCCGAATACCGTACCAGGCCACAAGTGTCGCTCCGGCCATACCGACAACTGAAAAGAAAAGAACAAGTCCTAACGTGCTCAGGGTCTCGTGCTGAAGACCGACAAAATAATAGGTCATTGCGCAGGCAATGATTGCGAAAAGCATCGCTAAGAATTTTACCTGCTGCTTAAGATAAGTGGCACAGGTCTGATAAATCGTTTCCGCCACATCGAGCATCGATTTGTGAGCTGGGAGTCCTTTAATCTTCACAAACTGATAAAGCGAAACACCCACGGTTCCAAGAATCACCATTGCCCCGTAAAGAAGGATTTGATACCCGGAAAACCCTCCGAATAAATGGAATTGCCCTTCGTGAAGATCCGGAATTTTCAAATCCGCTTCACTGGCCCAGGCCACGCTTTGCCCCAAACCGACTAAACCTAAAAAGAAAAATCGATTAAAAATTTTTTTCATAGCCTAAAAATTCTCCTGTCCGCGCTTGTATAAAACATCTCAACTCGACCAAGATGTATGACATTTTCTTTGTTATCTCATTTGATTTGATAAATACGGATTAAAACCTTTTAAGATTTTCGGCAGATTCTACCTTTTCTGGAATACGAATTCCATGTCAATTAATGAGCGAAGAGAGCCTGAAAAACAGCGTCCAATTGAACCCGCCTAAAACCAAAAGCTTGGACATATCGCCCGCCTGAGTGAATAAACTCTTTATCGTAAGGATCTCGCATCAGCACAGTCATCAGGTCAGTTCCTATTTTTTGCAGAGTAAGCAGCAGTTCCCGTGTTCTGGAATCCAATTGCGCGTCATAACAAAAAAATAGGACCCTGTTAAATTGAGCGGCAATCCTTAAATATTTCGCGACTTCTTCTTTGGCCGGCTGCATCGGTACCGTAACCACCTCGAACTTTTTGACGCCCATCCGCGTTAACTGCCGGCTAACATACTGCCTTTCATCAGCAATTTCATTTTCGATAAAAATTCTCTTGGACATGGCTGATAATTGCGGAAATAGAACGAGAATAGGTTCCTCGCTGGGAATCGGTTTTATTTTTTGCTTCACGACCGATTCCAACGCGATTTTTTCGGCTAATAGTCTTCCATCAGGCTCCGGTCCCTCAGTCCCCTTTTCGAACCGGGCACTTCGTTTATGATTAAATGATTCTACGCGGTCCGCGCTTTTCAAAAGCTCATCCACTGATAATTTATTTTTTTCATAATGCGCGAGCAAGCTTTCCCAAGTCCTCACTTGCGCATCGATATCATGGCATATCAGCGCCATATCATGCCCAGCTTCAATGGCTTTAACCGCGCAGATCTCGATGGATCCAAAATTTCTCAGCGCGCCCATTTCAAGATCATCGCTTAGCAGAAGCCCTTTAAATTTTAATTCTTCGCGCAAAAAATTATGGGCTAGTTTCCGGGAAAATGTGACGGGCAGCCGGTCAGGATCAAGCTTGGGATAAACGGGATGCGAGGTCATAACAGCGTCAACGCCCGCTTCAATGGCCGCGCGGAAGGGTTTCAGATGAATCTGATTCATCTCATCCCATCCGGAAGAAAGCACCGGAAGATCCAAGTGCGGATCGACAGGAGCGGATCCCAGACCCGGGAAATGCTTCGCGCAAGCCGACAATCCATTTTCCTGCATTCCCTGGATGCGCATGACGCCAAGTGCCGAAACAAGTGCAGGATCACTCCCATAAGAGCGTATCCCGATATTGGGACTGAAATTTTCGGTTAAAACATCCACGGTCGGGGCCAAGTTTAAATCAATTCCAAGTCTCCTCAATTCGCGCGCTTCAATTTCACCTTGTCTACGGGCATAGGATTCCTTTTGGGACATGCCAAGCGCCAGGTTGTCCGGAAAGACTGTTACTCCATGAGGGATATGAACCACTCTTCCGCCCTCATGATCCACCGCGACAATTAATTTTCTGCCTGCGGCTTTTTCGAGCTCTTCGATTAGTCTTTTTAAGGAAACTTGCGTATCGAAATTAGGCCGAAAAAGAATTAAGCCTCCAGGCCGTATTTTTTGAAACCGCTTAATCATCGCGGAAGTCGGCTCTGAACCTTCTACCCCCACCATCAATTTTTGGCCAATAAGATCTTGTACGTTTTGTTTCATGGCGCATTATATATCGGCAGCCTTGCTGGCGTCTTGTGCTCTTTCAGGCTTTATGTTATTCTTCGCCCAATGAAAAAAGTGAATTTCGCGAAGCTCCCAACCGAACAAAGCAATCCCCGCTCCCGCCGCATCGATGAAGCCAGCATTAGAAAAATTTTAGACATAATGAACCATGAAGATCAAAGCGCTCCGGCCGCGGTTGCCCGAGTTAAACCTCAAATTCAAAAAGCCGTTTCCCTTATCGTAAAAAGTTTGAAAAATAATGGCCGGTTATTTTTCGCGGGCGCGGGAACTAGCGGAAGATTGGGTGTTTTAGAGGCCGCGGAGTGCCCGCCGACTTTCAATACCCCGCCTTCTTTGGTTCAAGCCGTAATGGCCGGCGGTAAATCCGCCGTCTTCCAATCAAAGGAAGGCGCGGAAGACCGTTTCGATGAGGCTTTCCGAATTTTTAAGAAAAAAATCTGCAAAAATGACATTGTGGTAGGAATCGCGGCGAGCGGAGTCACCCCTTTCGCTCACGGCGCGTTAAGCGCGGCAAAAAAAGCGGGGGCTTCTACAGTTCTTGTCACATGCGGAAATCCGTCGCTCATCAAAAAGATCGCGGATTGCGTCATTAATCCCCGCGTTGGACCGGAAGTAATTTCAGGATCCACACGTCTAAAAGCCGGCACTGCCACAAAGCTTGTCCTGAATATGCTTACCGTCGCTTCAATGATACGCATGGGCAAGGTTTACCAAAACTGGATGGTGGATCTCCAGCCAAAATCAAAAAAATTGGAAGCCCGCGCGCTCCGGCTAATTCAAATTCTTGGCAATGTTTCTAAACCCGAAGCAAAAAAAGCTTTGTCGCAATCAGGCAAGCAAGTAAAACTCGCCATCCTCATGGCTAAGCGGAAATGGCCCCTTCATAAAGCCAAATCCGTTTTGGCGCATAATTCCGGATTATTAAAATCCGCGCTTTCATGACCCAATTCGCTGTTGGGCTGATGTCTGGAACTTCGGCAGATGGGGTATCTTTGGCACTCTGCTCTTTCACGGAACGGCACTTCAAGGTTGTTAATTACAAAACCTATTCTTATCCGGCAGCTCTTACAAAAAAAATTCTTGCGGCCGCGAAGTTAAAAACTCCGGA
>CAZEFF010000005.1:0-65349 GCA_964511315.1 uncultured bacterium
AAGAAACTCCACCTGGCCTTTGATCGGGGAAAACCGTCCGATACTGATAATCCGCTTGGGCCCTGATTGTGGGCGCGGCGTTACCGCGGAAGAAAACTGCGTCAAATCGACACCGCGGTGGACAAGCTTGATTCTTTCAGGCGGAACACCGAAATCATCGATCATGTGACGGCCGATCACCCGTGAAATCACAATGACGCGTTTCCCCCAGCCCATAATTTGACTTAAAGGATGATTAGAATAATAGCCATGACAAGTTGTCACAAACGGTACAAGGGCCTTGCGCGCGGCAAACCAGCCGATCCACGCCGGAACACGGCTCCGGGCATGGACAATGTCGACACGTTCACGTTCAATAATTTGCGCGAGTTGCGAAACCAAGGACAATGAGAAAAGAGATTTTTTATGGACCGGAAGCAGATAATGCGTCACATTCATTTTTTGAAGTTCGGAGACAAGCTCTCCCCCGGATGAGACCACCACGGTATCATGCCCCCGCTTTTTAAGCGCGCGGGCAAGATCGATAACACCCCGCTCGACGCCGCCGACATCCAAGGAAGGAATAAGCTGTAATATTTTCATAGAATTTCCTGAAGTCTTGTTCTTAAAGCAATCGTTTCGCGGTGGAGCCGTGATTGCCCTGCTGAAGAATCATTTAAAGCCGCCAGCGTTTTTTCCTGAAAATCATTCAGCCCCGCGGTTCGGATAGCCGATTCCCGGGCAAGAATTTCTTTGAAGCGGCGGTGTTTTTTAGGAAGTGCGGCGGAACCCAGCTCAAGAACAACGACCTTCTTACCGGAATTAACCGCCTCTGAAATCATCGAGACGCTGTCTTCCGTCACAATCAAAACATCCGCTAAAGCCATCATTCCGCCCACTACTTCAGGCCGGCTGTCTTCTTTAGCAATGACAACCATTTGACATGCGGGATCCTGCGCGACGATTTCTTTTAAATACTTTGAGATTTTATCCGGGGTCCGGCGTGAAGTGGTAATCACAAAGTCGCCGGCTGCAGGCGACAAGTTTTTTAGTGACGCGACAATACTTTTAACATCCTCAAGGTCCATTTGAAATCTGCGGGTCGGCCCGCCTAAAAAAACCGCGAATTTCACGCGCTTAATATTTCTCATCCGTCCTTTTAATTTTTCAGCGTCTTCTTCAAGACTATTCTCTTCAACAAGACTCGGAGTTAGGATAGTGCGGAAAGCTTTATCCGGCATTAAGCCCTCATCATGCGCGGGAACAACCGCTAAATCATAACGGAAAAAATTGAAAGGAAAACTGGGCTTCATCAAAACAATGCTTTTGGCGCGGCTGTCTTTGGCGATCATAAGATTAATCGGAACCAAACTGGACCCGGCAGAAATAACAAAATCCGTACTGCTTTCGGCAATTTTTTGCGCGCATTCAGGTTTTAGGAAAAAATGAAGCGTCCAAAGCCTCCCCTGCGCCCAAGGGAGCAAAAAAAGCGAAATTATTCCAAATAGAGCTCGGTGAAAACCGGATTTAAATTTCACCTCGATGGATTGAGTCAAGTATTCCATGCCCGGCCGGCCGTACTGAGAATCAATCTGATGAATTTGCCCCGCCACAGCCTGTGATTGCTTCACATGGCCCGGTTTTCCATCCGAAAGTATCAAAATGCGTTTCGACCAGGAATACTTCCAGCGTTTTGTTTCCCAAAGATATTGTTCAGGGTGTTTGCGGATAAACTTTTCAAGATTTCCCATGAACGAGCGCGCGGCTAATTCCAAATCCTGCTGTTCTTGATTCATTTTTGAAATTTCGATGGGCTCCCCAACATAAATATCATGGTGAATATCTCCGCGCCGGACAATAAAGCAAGGCAGGACAGGCGCGCCTGTTCGAAGAGCTAAATCAAACGCTCCGGTCGGCACCGTGGTTTTCCGCCCCAGAAATGGGATGATAACTCCGCCTTGTTTACCGGCATCCTGATCCGCGACAAGCCCAACAAGTTCTTTGCGGCGAAGACCTCTGAGCATATCCCGAATGCCCATTCCCCGGCGGATGGCCATCGATCCGTGACTTTCGCGCAGACTGTTTAGAAAATCATTCAAGCGTGAATGTTTATGTCCGCGCGCGAGAACATGAATGGGCTTGCCTAAAATCCCTGAAACGATTTGAAGAAGCTCCCAATTCCCAAAGTGTCCTGTAAGCAGGATCAATCCTTTGTCCCGGGCGATCGCCGAATAAAAACGGTCGATATTGTGGATATGAATCGTCCGTTCAATCGTTTCTTTATCGAGTACGGGAAACCGAAGCGTCTCGATAAACATCTGCCCCATATGCTCATAGTGATCACGGACGAGACGCTTGATTTTGACTTCAGAAAATCCGGCTCCAAGCGCGGCTTTCATGTCTGAATAGGCTACACGCCGGCGGTTTGAAAACAGCATCGCCGCGCGGCCCAGGAAACGCCCGATCAGCAAAGCGCGTTCCAGCGGGAGATCTCTGACAAAATCAGAGAAATTCTTTATCAGCAAAAAGCCGATAGAATCCACAAGGGATTTCACGAACCTGCCACCCCCAATAAATGATGCAGCTTCTCAAGTAAAAACTCTTCGCCGGAAGAAATACGCAGACGCGTGGCAAGCACCAGAGGGTTCACTGAATTCGCGATGGCGTCAGGCGCGCGGTAATAATCTTTTTCCGTCGTAATAATTTCGTCCGCGGAAGCGGAGTGACTGACATTCTTGATTTCTTCGAGCTCTTTGCCGCTGAACACATGATGGTCCGTGAACTCAAAGTTCCGGATCGGCCGGATCTGTAAACGCGTCAGAAGCAGCTGGAAGGAACGCGGAGCGCCCACCGCTGAAAATGTGGTTACTTTTTGACGCTGCAGCCGTTCAATGGGAACACGCGCCCGCTTTTTCGCGCGGTAAAAAAACAGCGGCTCGAGATAAGAATCCAGCAGAAGCACATCCGGGGAAAATTGTCTTATCTTGGTTTTTAAGTCATTCAGCTCTTTAGGCGAAACTAAATTCGCGTGTGTAATAACAACCGCATGGGCGCGCTTTAACGCCGCCGGAGACTCCCTTAAAATTCCGCGCGGAATGATATTCCCGTTTCCAAACGGATTTAAAGCGTTCACCATCACAATCTCAAAATCACGCTGAACCGGCCAATGCTGAAACCCATCATCTAAGATCGCGGCATCCACTTTTTGTTTACTCGCGATCTCACGCGCGACACCCGCCCGGTTTTTCCCAACTCCGATAATGGCTCTCGGCAGATGATGCTTAAACTGTTCCACTTCATCATGATTATACCCGCGGGTTAAAACAAGCGGCGTACGCTGACGGTCGGAAATTCTTCGGGCGAGATACTCCACAAAAGGCGTCTTTCCGGTTCCGCCCCAGGTTAAATTTCCAACGCTAATAACGGGAAAAGGCAGTTTTTCAGATTTTAAAATCTTTCCTTCATAAAGCGCACGCGTAGTTCCGCTGACCGCAGAATAAACACCGCTCGCGATCCCTAGTAAAGGCTTCCAAATTTTAGTGGCAGGGCCGTCTTCAAAACCTTCCGCCAATCTGCGGAAATAACTTCTTGTCGATACCATTTTCAATCCTTTCCTGTTTGAGCGGGTTCAAAAAATGATGAACCCATTGCAAGTGGCGGTCCGTCGCTCCCTGAGCTTCCCGCACAAGTTCCCAGGCCCTTTGGGCCATTTCAGAACTTTTTCGATCGTCTCCAAGGAGTTGACCCAGCTTCAGCGCAAGTTCTTCTTCATGCTGCACAAGAACCGCGGCTTCCGCCCGGTCAAAACCGCCATAGATTTGTTTAAAATTAAACACGTAAGGGCCATGAAAAACAGGGCATCGGCAAGCCGCCGGCTCGATAGGGTTTTGTCCCCCATGCGGAACCAAACTCCCGCCCACAAATGCCGCATCGGTCATGGCGTAAAGGTGTTTTAAGACACCCAGTTGATCTAAAATCAAAACGTCAAACTCGTCCCTTGCTTCTCTTTTACTTGCCTGTACAGCTTTCAAATTTTGCTTACCGCACAAAGTTAAAATGGCCCCAGACCTTTCAATATGCCTGGGAGCTAAAATCAACTTTAGATTCGCGGTCTTTTTTTTCAGCCGGCTAAAAACATTCAGCAGAATTTCTTCTTCGCCGGGATGCGTACTTCCTCCGATGATAATTTTATCTTGAGCGGCAAAGCCCCATTCTTTCCTTAAGCGAAGAATCCCTTCGGGATCACGTTCCGTCATTTTGACATTATCAAACTTCATATTTCCCATCACAGCAACTTTCCCGGCAGGAACCCCTAAACTTGAAAAGCGCGCGGCGTCGTCTTTACTTTGAGTCAGAACGAAAGCGATTTTACTGAATAACGGATCAAAGATATTTTTAAACTTAGCATAACGCCCCGCGGATTTTTCTGAAAGGCGCCCATTTAAAAGCCCAACCGGAACATTTCTTCTCGAAGCCTCCTGAAGCAGATTCGGCCAAATTTCTGTCTCCATCAAAAAAAGACATACCGGCCGAATTTTTTCAAAGAAACTGCTTACAGCCGCCGTTACGTCAAAAGGGAAATAACATACCGTCACCTTTTCAGATTCAAGACTTTTGGCGATTTTTTGCCCGGTCGGAGTTACTGTCGTCAGCACGATATGAAAACCAGGCTGATCCGCCAGCAGACCCTCAATAAATTTTTTCGCGGCCATGACCTCCCCCACGCTGACCGCGTGCACCCAAAGATTCCCATTTCTTTTAAAGGCCGATAACTTTTGCGGTGAAAACCTTCCGCATCTCTCCCTCAGAAGAACCCATGGATTTTCCGCCTGAGATATTTTTACCGCGAAAATCGGCAGATAAAAAATGCCGAATAAAATAAATGAGATGTTGTAAATAAAGCTCATCATCAGTTTAATTACTGCTATGCATGCGGATGAGCGGAATCGTAGACTTCTTTAAGCCGCTTTGTCGTCACATGGGTATAAATTTGTGTGGTCGATAAATTTTCGTGACCTAATAACTCCTGCACACTTCTAAGATCAGCGCCGCGGTCAAGCATATGGGTCGCAAAGGAATGCCTCAGCATATGCGGAGAAACTTCCTTACGCAAAGCAATGCGGCGCGCGTACTTTAAAATCATTCTCCGGACACTCCGGTCTGTTAACCGTCCGCCTGAACGGTTCATATAAAGGGCCCGTTTACCGCCGCCGTCATTTTCTCTGGGCGCTTTCATTGCCATGTATTCCTGAATCGCTTTGGCGGCGATAGCACCGACCGGAACGATTCTTTCTTTCTTACCTTTTCCCCGAACCCGAACAAGCCCTGAAAAAAAATCAACATCGTCGTGGTTGAGTCCAACTAGCTCGCTGACGCGAAGCCCGGAACTGTAAAGCGTTTCTAAAATCGCGCGGTCTCTTTTTTCTTCCCAGGTATTTTTAGAAGGGGCCTCAAGCAAATTGGTGATTTCAGTAGGTTCCAAAAATTTGGGGAGTCTTTTTTCTCTTTTAGGTGTCGCGATCGTCGCGGCGGGGTTTGTCTGCAGCACTTGCTCCCTGACAAGGTATTTAAAAAATGAGCGCAGGCAGGCTAATTTCCGGGCAATTGTGCTCTTAGAATAAGACCGGTTTTTCAAAACCGCTAAAAAAGAACGGATATCGAGGTAGGTGATATTTGAAACGGGTTTCTTTTCTAACGTCCCGGTAAATTCACGGAGATCGATCAAATAATTTTTGACCGTATGGTCAGAAGCATTTTTTTCGTTGGAGAGAAACTGGAGAAAGCTTTGAGCGTGATTATCCATTAGGGACCGAGAACTTCACGGTCCTCTTCCGAAATCTCATCATCTTTGCCCATGCCGCCCGATTCTTGATCCTTGCTCGGCAGTTTATTGGCAATAAAATCACATTTCGGATAATTTGAGCAGCCGTAAAATGTCCGCCTCTTTTTTGACATGCGTTTGACCAGATCCCCATCGCATCCTTCTTTGGAGCACTTTACTCCCGTGGGGATTGAGCGGGTTGTCTTACATTCAGGGAAACCTGAGCAGGCCATAAATTTTCCAAAACGGCCCATTTTAATAACCATTTGTTTGCCGCAGGCAGTGCAATTATATTCAGTCGGAATCGCTTCCTGCCGGACATTTTTCATTTCTTCGCGGGCGACTTTAACATTTTCTTCAAACGGCCCATAAAAATCTTTCAGAACACGGACCCACTGCATTTCTCCGTCTTCGATTTTATCAAGTTCATCTTCCATCAAGGCTGTGAACTGGATATCGAGAACTTTCGGAAAATGCTGCACGAGAAGATTAACCACTGTTTCCCCCAGCTCGGTCGGCATTAAAGCGCCGCCTTTGCGGGTCACATAATCGCGGTAAAGAAGCGTATAAATGGTCGGCGCGTAGGTGCTCGGGCGGCCAATCCCCTTTTCTTCAAGGATTTTAACGAGACTGGCATCATTAAAACGCGCGGGCGGCTTCGTAAAATGCTGATATCCAAAAAGCTCATTAAGCTTCAAAATTTCTCCGGGCGTGAGCTGAGGCAGTTCGCTTTCTTCGCTTTCATCTTCTTCGTCTTTTCCGTCTTTTTCTTCTTTTGGCGCTTTCGAATCTTTCGCTTCACCAAAAACAATGCCAAATCCGGGAAACAAATTACGCCGGCCGGTCGTTTTGAAAAAATATTTTGTTCCCGCAACAATGGAAACAGAAACTTGTTCGTCAATCGCAGGCATCATCTGCGAACCTAAGAATTTACGCCAAATTAAGTCATAGAGCCTAAATTCATCTTCATCAAGATAACTTTTAATCGATTCGGGAGTCCTTTTAACCGAGCTCGGGCGAATCGCTTCATGCGCTTCCTGCGCGCCTTTTTTAGATTTGTAAACAGGCGGTTCTTTAGGCAAATAGTTATCACCGTATTTTTGACGGATATAATCAATTGCTTCGGCCTGCGCCGTAACAGAAATATTCACGGAATCGGTTCTCATATAGGTAATCAAACCGACACTGCCTTCTTCACCGAGCTCAACACCTTCATATAATTTCTGAGCCACGCGCATTGTTTTCGCGGCGGGAAACCCGAGACGGTTATACGCCTCCTGCTGAATTTTGCTGGTTGTGTACGGAGCCTGCGGTCTGCGAGAACGCTCTTTCTTATCAACCTTGTCGACTTTAAACGGTAAGGTCAAAATTTCATCGCGGATTTTTTGAGTTTGCTCGCGGTTTTTAAGCTCTACTTTCTCTTCACCAATTCTTTCAAATTTCGCCAGGAAAATTTTTCCGGCATTCTGCGGTTTTTCGGATAACAGCTTCGCTTCTAAGGACCAGTATTCCTGCGGAACAAAGGCCCGAATTTCTAGTTCGCGGTCCACAATGAAACGCAAAGCGACTGACTGCACGCGCCCGGCACTTAAACCCCGTCCGACTTTCCGCCAAAGTAAGGGGCTTAGTTCATAGCCAACAATACGGTCAAGAATCCGGCGCGCTTGCTGGGCATTAACAAGGTTCATTTCAATTTCACGGGGATGTTCAAACGCCCCTTTTACCGCTTCTTTGGTAATTTCATTAAATACTACGCGGGAAATTTCAGTTTCGGGATTATCTTCTCTAAAAATATGCGAGAGATGCCAGCTGATCGCTTCCCCTTCACGGTCAGGATCAGGCGCTAAATAAATGCGGGTTTTTCCTTTGGCTTGTTTGCGCAAATGCTTAACTGTTTTCGAAGCCTTGCGCATCACAATATATTGCGGTTCGAAATCTTTTTCGATTTCGACACCCATTTTACTTCTGGGCAAATCGCGGACATGGCCCATAGAAGCTTCGACAAGATAATCGGGGCCTAAAAATTTATTAATGGTTTTAGCTTTCGCGGGAGATTCAACAATCACCAGATTGCTCGGACCTTTAACAGAAGATTCTGAATCTGATTTTTTAGCTTTTTTAGCGCGCGGTTTTTTCGGCGCAGCTTCATCTGAAGATTCGGCTTTGGCTTTTGGCTTGCGGGCACGCGCTTTTTTCGGCGCTTCAGGCTTGGGTTCATCAGCCGGGAGGACTGCGGGCGCTTCTTCTTCCCCGCTTCCTCCGCCGACAAAATGAAGGACTTCAATGCGGTCGCCATCTTCAATCAAAACATCTTTGAAGGTTTCCCGGGAGATCACTTGTTCGTTATGTTCAACAACAACCGTATTGGGATTGATGGAAAAATGGCTAAGAAGCTCAGAAAGAGAGGCTGCAGAGCCCAAGCTCTTTTCTTGCCCATTGAGATAGATCATGATCTGTTTTTCGTCAGTAGTCTTCATATTATAAGGGGGTTACAGAGCCTATCTTGCCCTATGAAGTTCGAGATTCTAATAGAAAATCGAGCCCTTGTAAAACACTATGTTTATCGGACGTTAATTGGAGAGGCTTAACTTGTTTAATATCAACCAGTTAAGAAATTTGATCCCACGGGTCGTTTTTAGAGGAGGATGAGGAGGGAGGCTGGCCCTTCTTATCTTTGGCAGGCATTTGGTAAAGCGACTCCAGATGCATGATTTGGGAATCCCGGATGGCTTCTTTCTCTATCCGCTTAATCAGGCGCTTCAAAACCCCAATGCGCATTCCAAACTTCTCTACACAAAGGGTCGTGAGCAAGCGGGTTAGCAAATTAATGTGAATCTCAGCATCCTGCATTCGGTCTTCGAGGCCTTGGACAGACTGCAGAAGTTTACTCACCTTTTCTTTAAGATTTTGAACTTCCGTATGAAGGGAAAGTGATTCCGCTGCCTGGTTGAGGCGGATTAACGGGGTCACTTTGCGTTTAGTTTTTCTTTTTTTCATCATTTTTCCCTTTCTAGAAGGGTACCATTTTCAATCACTGCCTGCAAATAGGCTTTGTAAGAGCTCATAACCTATTATAAATAATAGAGTTATAAAAAAAGCCCCTCCCCGCGATGATACGGGAAGGGGCTTCAAAATATGGTTTTTTAGACAGCAACAACTTTTGTTTTCGCGATTTTATCTCCGATTCTTTCTCCCTTGATAATGACATGGATAAGTTCGGCGATATATCCCACGATGAGAACAAAAGGAATGATCAAAAGAATATTGCGCAGAAAAGCCTGCACAATCGTAACTTTTTCTCCCGTTTGGCTCACAAGTTTAAGATCCGTCATGTAGCGGGCAGGTGAGAAAACCAGGTCTCTGAAAACAAGCCAGAGAATATTCACCACAACCAAAATCACATTACGGGCACCTTCCGGAGCACGAAAAAGAACAAGTCCCATCAGCACACCCAATAAAATCGGCATATCAATAAGATCAATAATGCCTGAGGCAATACGCCGTCTTAACGGGGCTGAAGAACCACCACCACTCATAAATTCTGACATAACGTTAACTCCTTTCACGATATACAGATATCAACTTAATCAATTATGCCCTGTTTCGGCTGCTCTCGCAAGTACTTTAGAGACGGCTTTTGACTGCTGAATACATTCCTGCCGAGGTCCGGACAATCCGCCCCTGAATTTCGAGCGTAATCACCCTTTGCGAAAGCATGGAAACGGACCATTGGGACTGTTTTAGTAAATCTTCAAAGCGCTTGGGCCCTTCCGCCAATATCCCAAGCAGCTCATCCTGATCTAAATGAGCATTTTCTCCGGCCATCAACTCGCTTTTGCTTTCACGGCCCATCAAGGGCCAAAGGTTCGGCGCGAGTGTTTCAAAAATTTCTTCCGGGGTTTCGACAAGCGCGGCACCTTCTTTAATTAGACCATTTGTTCCGCGCGAAGTAATTTGATCAATGGGCCCGGGAATCGCGAAGACTTCTTTCCCTTGCTCCATCGCTTGGTTCGCGGTAATGAGTGAACCGCTTCGTGAATGCGCTTCCACCACCAAAACTCCGAGCGATAATCCGGCGATAATCCTGTTGCGCGCGGGAAAATGATAAGCTAAAGGCTCAGCGCCAAAAGCATATTCACTTAGAATCACTCCGCGCTCAGCAATCGCGTCATAAAGCTTTTGGCTGGATTTTGGATAAACAACATCGATTCCGCATCCGAGTACCGCGATCGTTCGGCCGAAAGAAACTTCAAGCGAAGCATGATGAGCGACCTGATCAATTCCTTGCGCAAGACCTGAAACAATCGTGATTCCCTTCGCGGCAAGTTCCCGCGAAAACCGTCCGGCTTGCGCGCGCCCATAAAAACTCGGATGCCTCGTCCCGACAATGGCAAGACTCGCCTCATCGGTTTCAGAAAAACTCCCCTTAGCATAAAGCATCAGCGGCGGATCAATTAAATGGGTAAGAGCCTGCGGATAATCCGCGGAAAACAAGGTGAGAAGTTTTACGTCTTTTCTTTCGGCGTTTTCAATTTCGCGGTCCGCGCTAAACTCCACGGAAAGCTGCGCGTCATTTTCCGCTTTGCCTAAATAATTTTCTATCCTAATTTTTTCCAGCAATTCTAAAGGAGAATGTCCATCTTTTAGAAACTCTACCGCCTGACGGCTTCTGCCCGCGAACAAACGGTTTAATTGGACTAAGGCTTTTAACTCTTCGTAAGAAAGCCCCATAAATCACCTATACATGAGGGCCCATAAATAATTTTGGTTTAAGTAAGAAGCCCCCTGCACCAAACAATAACCGATCAATATCCCAGCGATCACCATCACAATATCTTTTTTCATGTTACTTTGCGCCTACCTCGTATAAAATTTCCCGAACTTTTGAGGCCGGGATATCCTCACAAACACAAACACTTCCGATTTTTTTCGGAAGAACAAACCGAAGCCTGCCCGCGTGCTTTTTCTTATCACGCTGCATGGCTTCCAAAATTTCATCCGCGGACAGCCCAAAAGAAGCTATGGATACCGGCAGATGAAAATCTTTTAAAAGACGAGTGATCCGCTGTTCCACAATGGGCTTAGCGTATTCAAGCTGAACCGCGAGCTTTGCGGCGCAAACCATTCCGACAGCAACCGCCTCGCCATGCATTAATTTTTTATAATCGAGCGCTTTTTCAAAAGCGTGGCCGAACGTATGCCCAAAATTAAGGATTGCCCGTTCGCCCTTGGTTTCAAACTCATCGCGCGTAACCACACCCGCTTTGATCTTTGAAGATGATTCCACGATTTTTGAAAGAAGCGTTTTATTTTTCGCTAAAATTTTATAAGAATTCTTTTCAAGCAAAGAAAAAAGCGATGGGTCACTGATCACGCCATATTTCACAACTTCTGCCAGCGAGGCTTCCAGTTCACGTTCCGGCAATGTCCTAAGCACACCCGCGTCAGAAAGAACCGCGCGCGGCGGATTAAACGCGCCGACCAGATTTTTTCCTTCTGCCAAATTGATACCCGTCTTTCCGCCGATGGAACTATCTACTTGCGCGAGAAGGGTCGTTCCCGCGTTTACAAATGGAATCCCGCGAAGGTATGAAGCGGCCGCGAAACCCGTTAAATCACCCACGACTCCGCCGCCAAGGGCAAAAAGCCCGTCTTTTCTTTCAAAATCCTGATCGATCAGCGCGTGATAAAGACGGAAAAGTTCTTTTTCCGACTTTGCTTCCTCTCCCTGAGGGAGCAGGTGCAGAGACACAGAAAAGCCGCTCTTCTTAAGGGATCTCCTAAGGGATTCGAAATAAATGGCGGCAATATTTTCCTGCGAGATCACCATCACCTTACCTTTAAATCCCAGCCGCTTAAGAAAAGATCCGGACTTCGCAAGAAGTCCCTGGCCGACAAGAATGTCATAATTGCCTCGTATGCTTTTTACAGAAATTTTTTTCAACTTTTCTTCTCCAGCAAAAAATAGATTTTCTCGGCGACAGCTTCGGCGGTTTGGCCGTCCGTACTGACCGTTAAATTGGATTCGCGCTCATAAATCGCCCGGCGGCTGTCTAAAAGTTTGGCTAATGTCTCTTTTGGATTTTGAGTTTTTAAAAGCGGTCTTTCATCCCGCCCTTTAACTCTTTGCCAAAGCGTTTCAAGTGAAGTCTCAAGATAAATAATTTTTCCTGTTTCACGCATGCACTGGATATTTTCCGCTTTAAGAACAGCACCGCCGCCAGTTGCAATCACCTGGGGAACGGAACCAGATACTGCCCTAAGCGCTTCGGTTTCTTGAGCTCTAAAAAAAGGCTCGCCTTCTTTAGAAAAAATATCCGCGATGGTCCGGCGCAATTTTCCCTGGAGATAATCATCCAGATCAACAAACGGATAATTAAGCATTTGAGCGAGCTTCTGGCCGGTAACGCTTTTACCGGATCCCATCATCCCAACCAAATACAGATTACCCATTTTTGATTTGTTTTAAATAACCTTCATGATTCCGCTTTGTTTCAGTCAAAGAATCACCGCCGAATTTTTCAAGAAAAGCTTGGGCAATCACATAAGCCACCAGCGATTCGCCGATAACGCTTCCGGCCGGCACCGCACAAATATCCGAACGCTCAAAATCCGCTTTCTCGGCCTGTTTGCTTTTCATATTGACGGACGCGAGCGGCTGCCCCAAAGTAGATATGGGCTTCATAGTCGCGCGGATCACAATATCTTCCCCATTCGACATACCGCCTTCAATTCCTCCCGCCCGGTTCGTTTTATGGTAGTAACCGCGCTTTGCGTCATAAAAAATTTCGTCATGCGCTTCCGAACCAAAAACTTCGGCTTCATGCACACCGGCTCCAGCTTCAACCGCTTTTACCGACTGCATACCCATCAATATCGCGGCAATACGTCCATCCAGTTTGCGTTCAAAATGAACATAAGAACCGATTCCTATTGGTAGGCCGCTGATACGAACTTCAAATTGACCGCCTGCCGTATCTTTCCGGCGGCGCGCTTCATCAATCACCGCAATCATTTCTTTCTCAGCGTTTTTATCCGCGCAATAAACTTCGGAAGCTGCTGTTTTTTCACGAAGCTGCGCGATCGTCAAATTTGTTTGCGGTTTTGCGGCCGCTTTTCCGATCCGCACCACATGACTCGCGATTTCAACACCGAATTGCTTTAAAAATAATTTACAAAGAGATCCCACAGCTACCCGCATGACGGTTTCACGCGCGCTCGCGCGCTCTAAAACCGCGCGGATATTTTGATGATACTTCAGCGATCCGGCTAAATCCGCGTGTCCGGGCCTTGGGCGCATCAATTCAGGCATTTGCTCAATTTTGAAATCAGCATTTGTCAGAAGAAATCCAATCGGAGCTCCTGTGCTGACCCCCTTAATGACACCGCCTAAAATTTCCACGGTATCGGTTTCGATTTTTTGGCGTCCGCCGCGTCCGTAACCGCCCTGCCTTCGGCGAAGATCTTCATGGATGTATTTCAGATCCACATTAAGACCGCTCGGCATGCCTTCTAAAATCGCCGCCATGTGTTTACCGTGAGACTCGCCTGTCGTAATGTACTTAAGCATGATCACACTCCATTTGCTGGAAAAATAAATTTAATTAAAACTTCGCCATAAATAAAAAATACCGCGCCCGCTACCGCGAGAAACGGTCCGTACGGAAACGTTTCCGCTTTTTTGACAACCTTCAAATAAAGCGCGAATGGCAGCGCTAAAAACGGAGAGAACAAAAAAGCAACGCACGCTTTTTGAAATCCCAAAAAACTTCCGATCATCGCTAATAATTTGATATCACCGCCGCCCATACTTTCCTTGCGGAAAATGAGATCGCCCAGCAATGCTGTTGCATATAAAATGCCGCCAGCGCCAAGCAGTCCGAGCATTGAAAATCCAGCTCCTTGGTACCAAAGAGTTTTATGCATAAGCTCCGGCCAGATCATCGATGCGGCCAGCCCCATAATCATTCCCGGAATCGACAGCATGTCCGGGATTAACCCTGTCTCGAAATCAGTCACAGTCACCGCGAGCAGCAATGAGAAAAATATTGCCCCCACGTAAAACGGCGCGTTAAAACCAAATCTCAGAAAGAGCAAAACCCAAAAAATACCATTCGCAAGCTCTACCGCGAAATAACGGAACGAAATTCTAATTTTACAATTCCGGCATTTTCCGCCGAGCACCAAAAAACTTAAAAGCGGAATATTGTCATACCAGACTATGCTTTTTTTACATCCCGGACACCGCGACGGCGGATGGATAATCGATTCACCGTGAGGCATCCGCGCAATACAAACATTCAAAAAACTTCCGATAATAATTCCGAATAAAAAAACAAAAATTTCGATCATTTCTGACCCAGCGCGCTGCTAAGCGCTTTACGCATCACAAGAATCGGCGCCTTCTTGCCTGTCCAATATTCAAATGCTTTAGCGCCCTGATAAAGAAGCATTCCGAGTCCATTCAATGTTTTATGACCTTTTAATCGCGCCTGTTTTAAAAAACGGGTCTCTGCAGGCTTGTAAATCAAATCCACATAACATTGTTTTTTGCCATCTCGGGCTAAAGGAATCTGCCCCGCTGTAACCACCGCTCCATCACCCGCTTTAAGGCCGAGCGAAGTGCAGTTCACAATCAAATCCGCTTTCTTCAGCATAGCCAGCAGCAGCTGATCTTTAAGCGAAATTGTCTGCCACTCAACTTTCTTAAATTGGCGTTTAAAATCACGCGCCAGTATTTGGGCCCGGGATAAATGCCGGTTCACTATCGTAATTTCTTTAACGCCTTCTGAGGCAAGTCCATAAGCCGCTGCCCGCGCGCTTCCGCCGGCGCCAAAAATCAAAACGGATTTTCCTTTGGCTTTAAATTTGGCATCAAGCCGAAGGGATGTTATAAACCCATAAACATCCGTGTTCGTTCCCGACCATTGACCTTTTTTTCTGAAAACGGTATTTACGGCGCCAACCGCCCGCGCTTCAGGCGTCAACGATTTAAGACCCCGCTTCACCGCCTCTTTATAAGGAACCGTCACATTAAAACCGTCCAAAGGAAGGCGGTGAAGCGACTTCATCGTTTTCGAGAAATACCGGGGATGAATCTCGCACACAATGTAATAGGCCTTCAGGCCTGCGGCGCAAAACGCCGCTTCCTGCATTGCCGGAGAAAGCGTGTGGGAAAGCGGATACCCCAAAATCCCAAAAAGCTTAAATGGCGCCTTCAAGGTCACAAAGGTGAATGCTGTGAAATTTCCCGGGCAAATTTGCTGGATAATTTATTCAGCGCGAAAAGATAGGCCTTCACGCTGGCTTCAATAATATCCGTGCTCATGCCGCGGCCGGTGACTTCTTGGTGATTATTGGCAAGTTTTACAGCCACTTCACCCTGCGCGTCCATACCGCTCGTAATGGCCTGAATTCCATAATGCGTTACGCGAGCTCCTGATTTGACAATTTCTTCGATCGCTTTGTAACAGGCATCTACTGGGCCGTCGCCATAGGCTTCAGCTTCTTTGCTTGCGCCTTTGTAACTTAGGCGGATCTTTGCCATGTTTTTTTTGCCGGTCTCACAAGAAACTTTTAAAAATTCCAACTTCCAGGTTTCCGCGACTTGCCCGACCTGATCATCAATCAGGGCTTCGATATCCTGATCAAACACATATTTTTTCTTATCCGCCAATTGCTTGAAACGGCTAAAGGCTTTATCCATATCCGCATCAGAAAGTTTATAGCCGAGTTTTTCCGCGCGTTCTTTAAACGCGTGACGGCCCGACAATTTCCCGAGCAATAATTGATTTCCGGAGAGTCCGATTTTTTTAGGGTCCATAATCTCATAGGTCTGGCGTTTTTTAAGAACACCGTCCTGATGAATGCCGGACTCATGAGAAAACGCGTTGCGCCCCACAATCGCTTTATTCGGCTGCACTACCATACCGGTTAAATGCGAAACCAAACGCGAAGCCTTTGTGATTTCTGACATCTTAATATCCGTATAGCAATTCATGAAATCTTTACGGGTATCAATAGCCATCACAATTTCTTCAAGCGCCGCGTTGCCGGCGCGCTCACCGATTCCATTGACTGTGCATTCCACCTGATTGGCACCGGCCAAAACAGCCGCCAAAGAGTTGGCCACTGCCAGGCCCAAGTCATTGTGGCAATGGACTGAAAGAAATACGGATTTCCCAAGCTCCGGATTTTTTTTAATCAAAAACCGGATCACGTCTTCAAATTCCTGCGGCACGGTATATCCCACCGTATCCGGCACATTGATAGACTTCGCTCCGGAATCAATCGCGGCCCGAACGACTTGCGCCAAAAAAACAGGCTCAGTGCGCGCCGCATCTTCGGGCGAAAATTCAATTTCTTTAAATTCCCTGCTGGCCGCTTTAATGTTCTCGCGGACCATGGCTAAAATCTCTTTTTTATCTTTTTTCAGTTTGTACTGAAGATGAATCTGCGAAGTGGCCAAGAAAACATGAAGCCGCTTCCGGCGCGCGTTTTCTAAGGCCTTTTTGCAGGCTTCAATGTCGCGGGGCAGCATACGCGAAAGTCCGCAAATCACAGGTTTACGGATTTCTTTTGCGATCATGCTGACAGCCTGCATTTCGCCGGGCGAAGAAGCAGGAAAACCTGCTTCAATCACATCAACGTTTAAACGCTCAAGCTGCTTGGCGACTTTCAGTTTTTCATCGGGGGTAAGAGACGCGCCGGGAGATTGTTCGCCGTCACGCAAGGTGGTGTCAAAAATATAGATTTTTCTTTTCGATTCTTTCATGAGTTATTCAGCAGCCAGTAACCGGGTTACTGGCTACTGACTACTCTCCTTAAACTTTGGCTTTGACCTTTTTAGCTGCAGATTTTTTCGCGGCCGGCTTTCCAGCGGGCTGCTGAATCCAGTGCATCATGCTGCGAAGCTGAGTACCAACGCCTTCAATAGGATGGCTGTCGCTTTCTTTGCGCATCTTATCGTAATTACGGCGTCCCGTTTTATTCTCATTGATCCATTCACGGGCAAAATCACCGGACTGAATTTCTCTGAGAATTTTTTTCATTTCCTTGCGCGTTTCCTGCGTAATGATGCGCTTGCCGCGGCTGTAATCACCGTATTCGGCCGTATCGGAAACCCGGCGGTGCATTCCGCTGATTCCATGAGCGAAAATAGCATCCACAATCAGCTTCACTTCATGCTGACATTCAAAATACGCCATTTCCGGCTGATACCCCGCTTCAATGAGCGTATCGTAACCAGCCCGAATGAGTTCGCTTAAGCCGCCGCATAAAACGGCCTGTTCACCGAAAAGGTCGGTTTCTGTTTCTTCTTTAAAGTTAGTTTCAATGACTCCCGCGCGGGTTCCTCCGATAGCTTTGGCGTGTGCCAAAGCGAGCTTGAGCGCGTTTCCGCTGGCGTTTTGGTAAATCGCCACGAGACACGGAACTCCCCCGCCTTCTAAAAATTGAGTGCGGACCAGCGCGCCCGGACCCTTCGGCGCAACCATGAATACGTCCACATTTTTGGGCGGTTTGATATAACCAAAATGAATGTTGAATCCGTGCGAAAACAAAAGAGATTTGCCGGGCTTCATATAAGGGGCAACGCTATTATTGTAAATCTCGCCCTGCAAATGATCTTGCGCAAGAATCTGAATAATATCCGCCTTTTGCGCGGCTTCTTCCGCCGTCACCGGCTTGAATCCGTCTTTAACTGCGATATCGTAATTCGGCCCGCCTTTGCGCTGCGCAATAATGACGTCTACGCCTGAATCGCGCAAATTAAGTCCCTGTCCGCGGCCTTGAATACCGTAACCAACGATGGCGACTTTCTTGCCTTTTAAAAATTTCAAATCCGCGTCTTTGTCGTAATAAATTTTTGCCATAAAGATTCCTCTCGTTCATTTCACCCGAAGGGTGAATGAATTTTCACCTTTCTTTAGATGATGGGGTTATTTTTACTTTGCGACTTTTGCGCTTTTTTTGGTACCGCGTTTTACAATCGGCGCGGGCGAAGATTTTGGAGTCGCGTCTTCTTTCGGAGTCACGGAAACCGTGTCTCGGCGTGAAAGCGCAATGACACCCGTACGGGCCATTTCAACAATTCCAAAAGGACCGAGGAGCTCAACCATCGCGTCAACCTTGCTCTCTCCGCCGGTTACTTCAATGGTCAGAAAGTCAGTGTTCACATCCACAATCTTGGCGCGGAACGTGTTTACAATTTGAATAATCTCATTCCGGCTCGCGGCATCGGCTCTTACTTTCATCAAAACCAGTTCGCGGTCAAGCATTTCACCTGAACTCAAATCCACAACCTTGATCACGTCGACAAGTTTATTGAGCTGCTTAATAATCTGATCCACAATCCGGTCATCGCCATGAACCACAAGCGTAATACGTGAAACGCTGGCGTCTTCGGTTTCTCCGACCGCTAGACTATCGATATTAAAACCGCGCGCGGAAAAAAGTCCGGCCACACGGGCCAGCACGCCGAATTGATTCTCAACTAAAACTGAAATAGTGTGCTTCATAAATTCTCCTTAAGCCATATCCATGACCTGATCCAGGGCGTGCCCGGCAGGAACCATGGGATAAACGTTGTCAGATTTTGCCACGATGATATGAACCATTACAGGGCCGTTATACGCGAGCGCTTCTTTAATTGCCGGCACCACCTGTTTCTTCTCTGTGACGCGGATCGCTTTCACGTGAGCGGCTTCAGCCATTTTCGCGAAATCAGGATTGGAAGGCCCTAAAATCGAGGCGGAAAAACGCTTATTATAAAAAAGCTCCTGCCACTGGCGGACCATTCCATGATGAGAATTGTCCATCAAGAACAATTTCACGGGAACTTTGTAATGCGCCGCTGTAACAAGTTCGCACATGGTCATTTGGAAAGATCCGTCTCCGTCAAAACAAACGATCGTATCATTTGGGCGTCCCAAAGCCGCGCCGATCGCGGAAGGAAATCCAAAACCCATGGTACCTAAACCGCCGGAAGTAATCATTCCGCGCGGATGAGCGAAACCGTACCACTGCGCAGCCCACATTTGATGCTGACCCACACCCGTCGTTACGACCGCGTTATGATTTGTCAATTCACCCACTTTATCGATAACATATTCTTGGCGAATGACATTATCTGACTGGTCATATTTCATGGGATGTTTTTTCTTCCACGCTTCAATTTGCGCGAGCCATTCTTTCATCTGCGGCCGGACATCCTTGACCAGCTTATTTAATTCTTTCATGAGCGGCTTAATATCGCCAACCACCGGGAAATCTACTTTCACAACTTTCGCGATGGAAGCCGGATCAATATCCAAGTGCACAATTTTCGCGTGAGGCGCGAACTTATCAATTTTACCGGTTACACGGTCATCGAAACGCGCACCGACCGCGATTAGCACATCTGAATTTTGAACGGAATAATTAGCGTAATGCGTGCCATGCATTCCGAGCATACGCAGCGAAGACGGATGCGTTTCCGGAAAAATCCCAAGCCCCAAAACGGTTGTGGTGATAGGAATTCCAGTTTTATCCACGAACTCCACAATTTCTTTATCCGCGCCGGAAACAACCGCGCCGCCGCCGACATAAAGCACCGGCCGCTTCGCGGAATTAATCGCTTCCGCGGCTTTTTTAATTTGTTCTTTCTGGACCGCCGCGTTGTACTCAATCGGCTGAGGATGATAACTGCGCATCGTCACTGTTTCAGGCCATTCAAACTCGGTTTGCGCGCGGCTGACGTCCACGGGAAAATCAATCAAAACGGGTCCCGGACGGCCGGTTGACGCGATGTAAAAAGCTTCGCGGACAATGCGCGCGATATCCTTTACATCTTTAACAAGATAATTATGTTTTGTGACAGGACGCGTAATTCCGCAGACATCGGCTTCCTGGAAAGCATCCGAACCAATCGCGTGCGTCGCGACTTGCCCGGTAATGCAAACGATAGGAACCGAATCCATGTAAGCGGTCGCGAGTCCCGTGACCGTATTCGTCGCGCCGGGGCCGGAAGTCACAAGGCAAACGCCTGGACGGCCGGTCGCGCGGGCATAACCATCGGCCATATGCGTCGCGCCCTGCTCGTGACGGACGAGAACAAATTTTAATTGTTTTGAATCATAAATCGCGTCGAACGTTGGTAAAATCGCTCCGCCGGGAAGGCCAAAAACATAGTCCACGCCTTCCAATTCAAGAGCTTTGATCATAATTTGTGCGCCAGTAAGTTTCATAAATAAGACCTCAGGGGTTTAAGATTATTTAACGCTTGTAAAATCCTTGTACCAGGATTTAAATTTTTCTTTCATGTTCTTTTTACTTTCCCGCACAAGCCTGTGCCAACTTTCACTTTTTTCGTCCAGCCAAGTCAGCATGCGTTTCCGAAAGTCCATCAAAGTGTGATCGGTTTTCGCGTCCACTTTCTCAAAATACACCGGATATCCCTTTTGGGACATCCAAGCAGCCTTATCTTCAGCCGCTTTCATTGACTGCTCATCGGCAGACTGATGCATCGAGACGAAAAAAGGAATTTGATGGTTGGGAGAATTGTTTGTACGCAGGGCCTTTTCGAGGGGCCCTACCCACGAACCGTCAAGCAGTGCTACCCCCGAAAACTGATCGGGGTAATTCACTCCCAAATAAGCCGCGTAATGAGCGCCTTCTCTATTACCAACAAGATAAATCCTGTCAGAGGCAACACGGTAACGCTTTAAAACCTCTTCCTTAACCCGAATCAGAAATTGATCCGCATTAAGGGGCACTTCCCGAACCGATGAAACATCAAGCTCAGTCGCCAGCAAAATCAAACTTTTCCTTTTCGCAAAGTTTGTCCATTCTTCCACGGACTTCTGGGCCGTTGCGGTTCCCCCAAGCAAAATCAGCATGGGATAATTCTGGGATGGCTGATACCCTTCCGGCACATACATAAAAACCGGATATTTAAAGGAGTTGATTTCCAAAAACCCTGTTGGGATCTGCGTTGGGTCCACAACCGTCACGGCGCGGGCAACGCCGATAAAAGCGAACCCTGCCAAGACCAAGGCAGCAATCATTTTTGAACTTTTCTTTATTAAATGTATTTTCATAGGATTAAAACGGTAAAAAAATTAGACAAAAACCCCTTTCGCACCGCAAAAAGTGATTTATGGGAATTGTCGTAAGTTACTGTAAAGACAAAGGTTATATTATAGCCACCCTCTTCGGGATGTCAACGAGTAGCTCTAACCTATTACTGCAATTGAAGATAGACAATTATTTGAAGGGGGGTTTTATTTGGATTTCTTACGCACGGGGATCTTTAAAATACTTTCTTTAAGGCCTTCTTTGTCTTCTATTTTGCGGATTTCATCACGATACCTGGCGGCTTTATCAAATTCGAGCGCGTAAGCGGCCTGCTCCATCCTCTTTTTCAGAAAAGTCAGGTAACTTTTAGTCTCGTATTCTTTTTGAGACTCCCCAACCACCTCCGATACAAATTCTTCGGCAGCCCGGTATTTTTCAATCCCTTCTTTAATTTCTTTTTCGATCGAGGCGGGTTTTATACCGTGCTCCTGATTGTAGGCCAGCTGGATTTTACGGCGGCGCAATGTTTCATTGATCGCCTTTTTCATCGAATCTGTCATCTTATCGGCATACATAATGACTTTTCCGTTGATATTGCGCGCGGCACGACCCGCGATTTGAATCAGCGAAACATCGCTTCGGAGAAAACCTTCCTTGTCCGCGTCAAGAATCGCGATGAGAGACACCTCGGGCAAATCAAGGCCTTCACGCAATAAATTCACACCGATCAGACAGTCATATTTCGCGAGACGAAGATCACGCAGGATTTCGACACGTTCAAAAGCGTCAAACTCGGAATGCAAATAATGCACTTTGATTCCAACTTCTTTTAAATAACGGCTGAGGTCTTCCGACATTTTTTTTGTAAGCGCGGTAATCAGCACCCGCTCCTTTTTTTTTGCGCGGATTTTTATTTCAGAAATCAAATCGTCAATTTGATATTTCGTTTTACGAACTTCAATCTCCGGGTCAATCAATCCTGTCGGACGGATAATCTGTTCGGCCACCGCTTCCGCGCGGGCCATTTCATAAGGACCGGGCGTCGCTGAAACATAAAGCATCTGCTTCACCTTGCTTTCAAATTCGGGAAATTTCAAAGGCCGGTTATCCATCGCCGAGGGAAGGCGGAATCCATAATCGACTAAAACTTTTTTCCGCGACTGATCGCCGTTATACATTCCGCGTATCTGAGGAACGCTTTGGTGTGACTCGTCAATAATCGTAATAAAATCATTTTGAAAATAATCAAGAAGCGTGTAAGGCGTTGAACCCGGCTCCCGTCCAGCCAAATGACGCGAATAATTTTCAACCCCCGAACAGAACCCTACCTCTTTAAGCATTTCTAAATCGTAACGCGTCCGTGATTCGAGTCTTTTCGCTTCTAAATCTTTTCCGTCACGGATGAGTTCCCTTACCCGCTCCGTGAGTTCTTTTTGAATTCCTTCGATCGCGCCTTTCATCCGGTCGGTGGGCGTCACAAAATGTTTGGCGGGATAAAGCACAAGCTGATCAAGTTCTTTAAGCGGCTGGAACTGAATGCGGTCAAGAAAACTGATGCGCGCAATAACCTCATCGCCAAATTCAATCCGGTGAGGATTTTCTCCGTAAGAGGGAAACACATCCACAAATTGTCCGCGTACGCGGAATGTTCCGCGCTTTAGCTCAACATCATTACGCGCATATTGAATGGCGACAAGTTCAGAAATAAATTGATCGCGGTCAGCCGCCTGGCCTTTCGCGGCGCGCACAACCATGCCCTGCCAATCTTCCGGCGCGCCCAAACCATAAATGCAGGAAACGCTAGAAACAATAATGCAGTCTCGACGGGACAAAACAGAACTTGTCGCGGAAAGTCTCAAGCGGTCCAAATCATCATTGATCGACGCGTCTTTTTCTATATAGGTATCAGAATGCGCGATATACGCTTCGGGCTGGTAATAATCATAATAAGAAACGAAATATTCCACAGCATTTTCAGGAAAAAATTCTTTAAACTCTGAATAAAGCTGAGCCGCCAAAGTTTTATTATGAGAAATAATCAGCGCGGGCTTTTCAAGCTGCGCGATCACATGCGCCATCGTAAAGGTTTTTCCGGAACCCGTGACGCCAAGCAAAACCTGTTCTCGCTTTCCCGAACGGAAACCGTCGACAAGTTTAGCAATCGCCTGGGGCTGATCACCTTTGGGCTTAAGCCTTGGACTTAATTGATAGAGGCTCATTTCGAGTTTTGAATAAGAAGAGAAAAATCAACCGAGCGGACTGAATGCGTTAAGCTGCCAATAGAGACTTGGTCTATTCCCGAGCGCGCGTACGCCCTGACATTTGAAAGGCTAATTCCCCCGGAAGCTTCAAGCAGTGCCCTTGTCTTTTTTTTGCGGGCATGCCGAATGAGCGGCTTTAACCGCCCGGGTGTAAAATTATCAAAAAGAATCACGCGCGGATTCAGCGCAATTGCCTGATCAAGCTCTCTTTGGTTGCGCACTTCGATCACGAAACGTCCCGCGTATTTTTTAAGCGCGGATAATCTTCCGTAAATTCTATGATTTTCTTTCACGAAGATTTCATCCCATAGGCCCATTCGATGACTCGACCCGCCGCCCATTTTGACCGCGTACTTTTCAAGCTCCCGCATTCCAGGAGTTGTTTTACGCGTATCTAAAATTTTAATTTGCTTCCCCGTTTTCTTAACAAAAGAAGCCGTGAGTGTTGAAATTCCGGAAAGATGCCCAAGAAAATTCAGCAGGGTCCGCTCTGCCGCGAGAATCGCGCGGATAGACCCTTTCAGCATCAAAATTTTCTGATTCCGCCTAAATACCTGGCCGTCTTTTAAAAGAACTTTGATTTTTAGCGCAGGCTTAAAATGAGCGGCTATTTTCTTGGCCGCCGGACTTCCGCAAAAAACACCCGCTTCGCGCGCGATAATCACCGCGGAACCTTTTGCTGTATTCGGGACAAGCCGATTGGAAGTAATATCGCCTTTACCGATATCTTCATTTAAAGCGAGACGAATCAGTTGATTTGACGCTGAAGATAATTTCAATTTAAAGGATTTCCTTAATGCGCTCAGCCGGCCGGGCCAAAATGGCTTTTTCGCCCTTTTCAACAATCGGACGCTCAATTAAATCAGGATGTTTTGCCATGAGTTCAATCAGTTTTTCTTCCGGCAGTTCCTTTTTATTCAGCTCAAGCTCTTTATAAATTTCTTCTTTTTTTCTCAAAAGCTGGGCCGCGGAAATTCCCATCTTTTTAAGGAGTTCTCTGAGTTTTGTTTTTGAAATCGGGTCCACGTAATAATTGACCGAATCAAAATCAACGCCCTTTTCCTTTAGGACCGAATAAACCTGGCGGCAGGTGGTACAGGTAGGTTTCTGATAAATCGTAATTTTAGCCATATTTCTCCTCCATCAAGAGGCCCATCTTATCAGAAAGCCGAAGGTGTTTCCAATCCCTCCCCAAGCTCTCAATAGGATTGAATACCGTCCCTCCACGCACGTCTTAAAGCTATGTTTACCCAAGCCTTGAGATTGCCAATTCAGGAGTTTCAGCTTAAGATGGATTTTCATATGAAAGCCCTCAAGACCTTACTGATTCTAACTATTGTGCTCATACTTCTTTTTTTGGGGGCACTTCTTCTGCGTCAAACCGAATACCATCAAGCCGTTTTTCAGCGTTTAACCATCTCTGCGGTAAATCAAAATACTCAAAAACTTTTCTCAGGCTCCGCGCGCATCGACCGCATTTGGATGAGCCGGGATCTTAGAATTCATGGAATGGGATTTCACGCGCTGCTCAATTCGGACCAAGGCCCTGTCGCGATTGAAGTAGGATCTTTTGAATCCACGGCTCCCTTTTACCATTATTTTTTGCAACAAGGCCTGGAATTCACTTTTAACGGAGCCAAACCAAGCGCCTCGGAGGGGTTGGGATTTACAGGCACTCTCCGCGCGGGAAACCGCCCAAAACCCTTCCTCCATTTAAAAACTCATTTGGAGGGAGTTGATTTTAAAGATGTGACTTGGGTAAATGCCGATAATTTGTCAGGAGCCACCGGTCAGCTCAAAGGAGAAATTGAATACCGGGTGGATGATAACCGGCCTTTCTTTAAAGGGACCTTGAATGTTGCCGAACCCGGCGGAAAAATCCAGGCCCGTTTTTTTGATCTCTTCACACCTTATCTGCCGAAGTCTCAAGTAAAAAGCGCCGTCAAAAAAATTGCCGCGGAAAAGGGCCTGGTTACCTATCAAACGGCCTCCGCCGAGGTGAGCCTGCTCACCCCGACCGAATTAAAAGTACTTCTGCATATACTGATTCCGGTTTATAATTTGGCTCTCAATTTAAACATAACCATCCGGCTTGATGACGAAAATGCATTTGCAAAAATCGCACAAATTGCTGGAGTGATTAAGGTTACAGCATGAACGGCATTAAAACTTTTTCCGGACTCATTCTTTCTTTGATTATTTTGGCCGGCTGCACCGTCAAAGCTGTAGGCGATCCTAACCGTCCTATTACCATTAATGCCAATGTCGTGGTGGATGTCCGAGGGTTAAAGAACACCGCCAATTCGATTGAAGATATGGTCGCTAAAGGAGCTTAATATGAAGAAAATCGCTTTTATCCTAGCCGCTTTCTTAGTCCTTGGGAGCTCATCTTTTCTTTTTGCCGCGCAAAATTATGACATCAAAGAAATGACCCCGGAAATTAAACAAGCTTTTGCGGGCCGCCAAAACCGCTACAGAGAACTGCAGGCGCTCAAAAGTGCGGGCTCTGTCGGAGAAGATAACCAAGGCGATGTAAAAGCCTTGAAAAATTCTCCTGACATTGCCGATATTGTTTCTCAAGAAAATAATGATCGGCTTATTATTTATCAGGCAATCGTCAATCAACATCAGCTAGGCCCGTCTGGAATGACCCAAGTCCGGGCGGCATTCGCTGAAATTCAGCGGAGCCGGGCAAAACCGAACGATCCCATTCAGGATAATTCGGGTCAATGGGTCAAAAAATAAAACTCGGAGGAAACATGAAAAAAAGTAACTGGTTTGTTTTTTTAATTCTTAGCTGCCTTGCAGTGCTTCCGGCGGGCAAAACGGCTTTTGCCTTTTCCGCTAAATTTGATCAGCACGTGAGCATCGGCGAAGAAGAAGTCGCGAAATTCGGCGTTTCTGTGAAAGATAAGAAAGTCCGCGCCGAATCAAATTTCGGCAATATCACCGCGCTTATGATCCGTAACGATAAAGGCGCTTTCAGCTATATCCCCGCTCAAAAAACAGCCACCAAAATTCCTTCGCAGCTTCAGCAGCGCAATGTGACGGATGATTTGCCCGATTTCAAAGGCTTTTTGGAATCCAGCAACGGGAAAAAAGTCGGCTCAGAAACTTTTGCGGGTGATCCTTGCGATATCTATGAATTTAAAGACCCTGTGAACAAGGAAAATTCCAAAGCATGGCTTTCCACAAAGAAAAATTTTCCCTTAAAAATTGAGATTAAAACACCCCAGGGAATTACCAAAATCGAATTCAAGAACATTGAAGTGGGAATTAATCTTGAAGACAGTCTCTTTGAAATTCCAGCCGATGTAAAAATTATTGATCTTGGGGCTCCCGGAACAAAGCCTCCGGTCGTTGAAGATTCAGTCCCTCAAGACATGCCTAAAAAAGAGGCGGCAGGGCAGAAGAAGTAAGCAGTTATCCGCGGGGCGAAGGAACTTTCCCGCTCAAATCAAACCCCATCCGTTTGACGGCTTTAACCATACGGTTAAACGCCTCAACGGGTGTGCGGCCTTCCGTAAGATTATTCAGACAAAGCGCGGCATATCCCCGGCGGTTTTTAATTTTGAAGATTAAAGCTTTTTTTGCGGGCAGTTTGCGCAGCGGTTTCTTAGCCATAAATCCCTCCTAATCAGTTAAAAGCGGCCTTCACTAATTGCTAGTGTTTTTTCGACTTCATTGAGAAGTTTCTTAAGATCATAAGGCTTGGTGATGTACTTGTCGGCAAAATGGCTGATCCCCTCTTCGATGTCTTTTTCATCTGATTTCGCGGTAACCATAATGACGGGAATATACATCGTCAGCTTTTCTTTTTTGAGTTTCTCAAGAGCTTGAAACCCATTCATCCTTGGCATCATGACATCCATGAGAATGAGATTCGGAATACTTTTTTTAGCAGCTTCAAGAGCCATCTTGCCGTCATTGGCGATTAAGGTCTGATAACCTTCCTGTTTTAACAGAGTCGAAAGCACATCGCATAAATCCGGCTCATCATCCACAATCAGAATTTTTTTGGCAGACTTATCCATAAGAACTCCCTCAGTTAAAATTATTTTTTCGCCTTTTGAAGCAAGCGCACAATCTTTACAGTAACCCAAGCAGGTGAAATTTTAGCGCCCCAAACCATCATCAGGTTCAACCAGCCCGGAACAACCACCGCGCGGCCGCGCATAAGCCCTTCGTAACCTTTTCGAGCGACAAAATCCGCGGCTGTCACCAGCCCGCCAAAATTAAAAAGAGGAATTTTCCCGATATCAGCCCGTTTTTGAAAACCGGACGCTGTCGGGCCCGGACAAAGAACCGTAACAGAAATCCCCGTTCCGCTCAGTTCTTCTCTGAGCGCTCTTGAGAAAGATAGCACATACGCCTTCGTTGCATAATATACGGCCATAATCGGGCCCGGCTGAAATGCCGCAGTCGAGGCAACATTGAGAACCCTGCCTTTTTTCCGTCCAGCCATATCTTTTAGAAATAGCTTGGTCAAATGGGTCAAGGCCGCCGCATTCACCTGGATCATTTCAAGCTCATGATCTAAGTCCGTTTCGGTAAACTTTCCGTAACTTCCAAAGCCCGCGTTGTTGACCAGGATTTCAACCGGGGTCTGACGGTCTTTAAGTTCACGGTATATTTCTTCCGGCGAAAGCGGATGAGAGAGGTCTTTTGTAATGACTTCGACCGGCACATTGTATTTTTTTTCAAATTCGCGGCGGATGGATTCCAACTGATCATGACTTCGCGCGGTTAAAACCAGCGGGTGGCCATGCTCGGCAAAAACCCTGGCGAGTTCATAGCCAATACCATAGCTTGCTCCGGTAATCAGAACTGTCTCAGGAAGTGAATTATTCATAAATGCCTTTTAAGTAAGGACCTCGCCGTTTATCGGCATAAATGTGTTTCTTATTCAGGAATGGTTGCGTCTGTATCTCCGTACTCATATTCCTTGGGATGTTCTTGCGCATAAGCCTCTTCAAAGGCGGAAAGCGCTGTTTCTTTTTCTTTATCCTCAATGCGCCAGCAGGAGTCCGTCCCTTCGTGAATCCGGTTTAAAGTAAAGGCTCCGGCATCTAATTCGTAGGCCCGGTAAAAATAACCGCACGCTTCGCGGTAATACGGAAGACGCTTTTCGTAGGCCACCTTTTTAAACTTAAGCGAATAAGCTTTCGCGTAAGCATTTTCGGCTTTAAACATGGAGATTCTCGCCATCATAAAATTTTTTACACCGGGTGTGCATCCGCTGAGAAATAGCACGCTAAAAAGAAGATAGAAATACTTTTTTGCCATAACTTATCCTATTTTTTTCTTAACCGCGCAGGCCGCCGCGTATCCGCTCGCCCAAGCCCACTGAAAATTAAATCCGCCGATCCGCCCGTCAACATCCAAGATTTCACCGGCAAAGAAGAGCCCGTCCGCTTTCTTTGACTCAAGGGTTTTGGGATCGACTTCCGCTAAATCCACTCCCCCGGCCGTGACTTCAGCTTTGGCGTAACCGAGTGACCCGCTGACAGGAAGCGGAAAATGCAGCAATGTCTGAATAACTTTTTCCCGTTCCTCCCGGCGCAAATCATTAAGAGGAATCTGCGGATCAATATTCAGTTTATATAAGAACAGACTGACAAATCGGGCCGGAAGCGCCTGGGATAAAAACTTTCCAAGAAATTTCGACTCCTGTCCGTATTGAGCTTCTTCAATAAACAGCTCCCGCAATTCTTCGTCAGAATGCCCGGGGAAAAAGTTAACAAAAATGCGCGCGCGGGCTTTATCGGCCGCACGAATCCAATGACGGCTGATATCCAGCACCACCGGCCCGCTGAAACCAAAATGGGTAAATAGAAAAGATCCTTCATAAGACGCGGTTTCTTCCGGGGATTGAAAGATGAGCTTTACCGGAAGAGAAATTCCCGTTATTTTTTTAAAATCCCGGTCATTCGTTTCAAGCGGCGTTAAGGACGGTGATGTTTCCACCAGCGAATGGCCGAAGGAGCGCGCGATTTCATAACCGCTTCCGTCGCTTCCTGTCGCGGGAAATGACAAGCCGCCGGTTGTGAGCACCGCGGTTTTCGCGTAAAAGTTCTGCCCATTTCCGGAGATTTTAAAATAACCGTTTTCTTTTGCAATGCCCGCGACTTTTACCGGAACCTTCAAATCCACTTGAAGCTTTTCAATTTCCCGGACAAAAGATTCCAGCACTGTTTTACCTGAATGCGTACTCGGGAAATACTTTCCGCCCGCTTCTTCGACGACTTCAATACCAATCTCATTAAAAAAAGCCACCGCTTTTACAGGAGGAAGGGCCGCGAGAATATTCCGGACCACCCGAGGGCTATTAGACTTAAAATCCTTCTCGGAAACTTGACGGTTCGTGATATTGCAGCGGGTTCCGCCTGAAATGAGAATCTTGGCTCCGAATTTCTCGCGGCCGTCCAGCAAAAGCACTTTTAACCCGAGACGCCCGCACCAAACCGCTGCCATCAGCCCAGCCGCGCCCGCGCCAACCACCGCAACGTCATATTTAGTCATAGATTCAGTCATGGCGAGTATCATATCCAAAAGATTCGCTACCCCCAAGACAAACATTTTGATACATTAGAAGCCGGCATTCATTCAACCCTAAGGAGTTCTCAAATGAAAAAAATGACCCTTTCAGGCTTATCCGCTTTTCTTATTTCTTTTCTATCTCTGACCGGCTGTTCTTACGCGGCAAACACAGCCGCGACTGCGGTCATTCAGCCGACAAGTGACGCCTCAAAAGTTCAAGGCAAAGCAGACTTGGAAACAACGGAGCAGGGCATTCACGTAGTAGCCGAGCTTTCAAATTTGACTCCTGGTTTACACGGATTTCATATTCATGAAAAAGGCGACTGCGGGGACACCGGGAAAGCCGCCGGACCTCATTTTAATCCCGACGCGGCGCCTCACGGTTACCTTGCTAAAGACGGCTTCACGCACGCGCACGCCGGAGATTTCGGAAACATTGAAGCGGATCAAGACGGAAATGCCCGCTTCGAAGGAATGATCCCCAGCCTTAACTTAATCGAAGGAGATAAATATTCGGTTTTAGGGCGCGCGTTTATTGTTCACGAAAAAGCGGATGATTTCAGCCAGCCGGCCGGAAATGCCGGAGGCCGCGTTGCTTGCGGAATTATCGAAGCGAAGAAATAAAGTTTCTAGCTTTCAATTTTTTTCAGAAGTTTGCCGAGCAGTTCTTTAGGAAGTCCGATCACATTCGTGCGGGACCCTGTGATTTTCTGAACAATCTTAAACCCTTCCTGAATCGCGTAAGCCCCTGCTTTATCTAATGGGTTTACCTGTCCAAAATACTTTTCCATTTTTTTAGACGTCAGCTTTTTCATCCGCACTTTCGTGCAGGCAAAATCAGCCGTGATTTCCCCAGTCGCAAGGTTTTTTAAAGCAACGCCGGTGTAAACCCGGTGCTCCCTGCCGGAGAGTTTCGAAAGGGTTTTAAACGCGCCGCTTATTCCCTTCGGCTTACTGTAGATGACGCCGTCCAGCCACACAATCGTATCCGCGCCGAGCAAAACACCTTTACGGCCGGAAACTTTGGCTTTTTTTATTTTTCCAAGCGCGTGGCGAATGACCAGTTTTTCGGGGTGCGCGGAAGAATGATTTTTTTCTTCGTAAGAGGATGGAACAATTTTGAATTTAAAACCAAGGTTTTTTAAAATATCGCGCCGGCGGGGCGATTGGGACGCGAGAAAGATGAAAGGCTTCTTGCTCATTGAAAAATAGCGAGGAGTTCCTGATTAGCTTTGAGAACTTTTTCGGCGTCCGCGAGCTTGTCGCGTTCTGACTGCACCACGTCCACGGGGGCGTTCTTCACAAAATTATCATTTGAGAGTTTTGTCTTTTGAGTCTGCACGTAACGCAGAGTCTCCTGAATTTTCTTCTCGATTCTTCCCCGTTCTTTGTCAAAATCGACAACCCCTTCGAGATAAACATAAACTTCAAAATCCGGGAAGGAATTACCGGCGACGGTTTTGCTTTTCTGAAAATCTGAGCGGATCTCAACCGTCTCTAGCCGCCCAAGCTTCATCATTTCTCTTTCAAATTCTTTCATAATACCAATGAGCTTTGAACTCTTCGAGTGAATGACCGCTTTGAGAGCCTGAGAGGGCGGAATATTGAGGCGCGTTCTAAGATCACGAATACCCGCCACGGCTTTCTGGACCTGGTCCAAAGCGTATTCCGCTTCAGCGTCACGGAGCTTGGCGTGGGCTTCTGGCCAAGCGGCAAGCATAATCGAGTCGGCCCAATTGGCCCCCCTGGGGGCCAATTCACGAAGTTTTTGCCAAATTTCTTCTGTCACAAATGGCATAAAAGGCTGAAGAAGCCGGAGGATTTTTTCTAAAACAAAGAATAAGACTTTCTGGGTATTTTCTTTCTGCGCGGCGTCGCTGCCGGTCATTGTCGGCTTGGCGAGTTCAATGTACCAGTCGCAAAAATCATTCCAGACAAAGTGATAAATATCGGTAGCCGCCTGAGAGAAACCAAAACTGCCGAGCTGCTCATTCATGGTTTGAATAATAGATTGAAGACGCGACAAAATCCATCGGTTCGCGAGCGGAAGCGATTTGAAATCAAATTCCGCTTCGGCGCTGCCTTTCGTGAACCCGTCAAGATTCATCAGCGCGAACCGCGAGGCGTTCCAGATTTTATTCGTAAAATTCCGGCCGACTTCAAATTTTTCGCGCGAAAGAAAAACGTCCTGCGCGGAAAGCATAATCATGCTATGACGAAGCGCGTCCGCGCCCATTTCGTCAATCACTTCAAGCGGATCGATTGAATTGCCCAGAGACTTGGACATTTTCTTTCCGTCCGCGGCGCGCACGGTTCCGTGAATATAAATCCGGCTGAACGGAACTTCGCCAAGAAACTCCAGGCCGGCCATAATCATCCGCGAGACCCAAAAGAAAATAATTTCAGGCGCGGTGATTAAGTCAGAGGTCGGATAAAAATATTTGAGGTCTTCCGTTTTTTCGGGCCAGCCGAGCGTCGAGAAAGGCCAAAGCCAGGAAGAAAACCACGTGTCGAGCACGTCAGGATCCTGCCGCAGAGAAACTTTTTTGCCGTGTTTTATTTCAGCCGCGGCAAGCGCTTCCTGCTCGGTCCGCGCGACAAAAACTCCGCCCTGCTCGTCATACCAAACTGGGATTTGATGCCCCCACCAAATTTGGCGGGAAATGCACCAGTCGCGGATGCCTTCGAGCCAATTGGTATAAACCTTAGTCCAGCGGTCGGGAGTAAAAACAGTTTTACCTTCACGGTGCGCCTTAAGCGCCTTGTCCGCGAGCGGTTTCATTTTCACAAACCATTGCTTCGACAGGTACGGCTCAACCACCGTGTCGCAGCGGTAGCAATGCCCCACCGCGTGCATATGCGTGTCGCGCTTTACAAATAATCCCTGAGCTTCGAGATCGGCAATCACTTTCTTGCGCGCGGCAAAGCGGTCCATGCCTTTGTAAGCGCCGCCGTTTTCATTAATTTTGCCGTCGGGATGCATGACATTGATTTGAGCGAGATTGTGCCGCTTGCCCATTTCAAAATCGTTCGGGTCATGCGCGGGCGTTACTTTGACAAAACCGGTTCCAAATTCACGGTCCACAAATTCATCGCCAATAATTGGAATTTCACGCTCGATCAATGGCAGGATCACTTTTGTTCCGATCAGATGTTTGTAGCGCTCATCTTCAGGATTCACAGCTACCGCCACGTCGCCAAGCATGGTTTCAGGCCGCGTCGTCGCGACAACGATATGATCAACGCCAATTTGCTCAGCTTGTTTTCCTTTGCCGGCAATGGGATATTTCAAATGATAAAGTCCGCCTGAGACATCTTTATGCGCAGACTCTTCGTCTGAGAGTGCTGTCTGGCAGCGCGGGCACCAGTTAATAATATAGTTGCCTTGATAAATCAGTCCCCGCTCGTGAAGCGTGACAAAGGCTTCGCGGACCGCTTTGGAGAGTCCTTCGTCCATGGTGAAACGTTCACGGGTCCAGTCGCAGGAAGCCCCGAGACGTCTCAGCTGATTCGTAATGGTATTGCCATGATCTTCTTTCCACTTCCAGACTTCTTCGAGAAATTTTTCGCGGCCAAGGTCGTGGCGGGTCTTTTTTTCTTTGGCGAGTTTTTTTTCAACGACGTTTTGCGTGGCAATGCCCGCGTGGTCAACTCCGGGAATCCAAAGCGAGTCATTCCCTTTCATTCGGTTCCAGCGCGTGAGCACATCCTGAATCGTATTGTTCAGCGCGTGGCCCATATGAAGAATACCGGTAACATTTGGCGGCGGAATCACAACCACGTAGCGGGTGTCGCGGAATTTTTTCCCGGCCTTGTCGCTTTTAGGACGGAAGTATCCCTTGGACTCCCACTTAGGGTAGAGGCGTGTATCAATCGACTTGGGTTCGTAACGGGACGGGAGAGGCTCGGACATTTATCCCTTCAGCAGTTTATACGCGATCGCTTCGACGAGGGCTTTCCAGCTGGCTTCCACGATATTTTCGTTCACGCCGACCGTGGTCCAAGTTTTCTTTGTGTCCTGAAATTCAATGAAGACGCGGACTTTCGCGGCAGTGCCCGCTTCAGAATTCACCACGCGCACTTTATAGTCGGTCAAACGGATTTCGTTGACGATTGGATAAAAAGTGACAAGCGCGTCACGCAGAGCGCGGAAAAGCGCGTCCACAGGACCGTGCCCGGAAGCTTTTTTTGTTTGCGTGGATTTTTTGACCATGACTGTCACGCGCGCCTGAACTGTGGGATTCTGCTCTCCAATTTTCTCAGAAGAAACTTCCACGTCCTGCGTTTCGAAAAATTTCTTTTCGCGGCCGGTTAACCGATGCACCAAAAGTTCAAAGCTCGCTTCCGCGGCTTCAAATTGATAGCCTTCGCTTTCAAGACGCTGAATTTCGGTCAAAATCTTCCGCGTTTCGGGGGATTCTTTCTGCAGATCAAGTTCGAGTTCTTTGGCCTTCAGCATGATATTGGTTTTTCCGCCAAGCTCTGAAATTAAATAGCGGCGGTGATTCCCAATGAGCTTGGGGTCCATATGTTCATAAGTTTTCTGGTTTTTCATCATCGCGTTAATATGCACGCCGCCCTTGTGCGCGAAGGCCGAACGGCCGCTGAAAGGCTGATTGGTCATCAGCGGCATATTGCAGATTTCAGCCACGTAGTGAGAAACTGCCGTAAGTTCCTGCATTTTTTTAGGAGGCAGGCATTGACGGTTCATTTTAAATTGAAGATTCGGGATGATGCTGACAAGGTTCGCGTTGCCGCAGCGTTCGCCGATGCCATTGATCGTCCCCTGCACAAGCACCACGCCTTCTCCGACAGCCTGCAGAGAATTAGCAACGCCCAGCTCACCGTCATTATGAACGTGAATGCCAAGCGGTGTTTTCACCGAACGCTTCACGCGCAAAATGGCGTGGCGGATTTCATGAGGCAAACGCCCGCCGTTAGTTTCACATAGCGAAAGATTGTCGGCACCGGCTTTGGCCGCGGCCTGAAGCGTTTTGATCGCGTATTCAGGATTGGCCCGGAACCCGTCAAAAAAATGTTCCGCATCGTAAATCACTTCTTTTTTCTTGGATTTTAAATAATGCACAGAATCTTCGATCATCTGAAGATTTTCTTTTAAGGAAATTTTAAAAACATCCGTGACATGAAGATCCCAGGATTTTCCAAAAATCGTAACCACCTTAGTTTCAGCTTCGAGCAAAGCCTTGATTTGAGGATCTTCAGAAACCTTAACATGCGCGCGACGGGTGGAACCGAATGCCGCGATTTTTGACGTACGGATCCCCGCTTTTTTGATGTCCTTAAAGAAAGCCATATCCTTGGGGTTGGAGCCCGGCCAGCCGCCTTCAATGTAATGAACGCCGAACTGATCGAGACGCTTAGCGATAAGGATTTTGTCATGAACAGACAGACTGATGCCTTCGCATTGAGTACCGTCACGTAAGGTTGTATCGTATAAGAGTACTTTTTTCATATTTTTAGCGCTAAGCGTAAAGAGGTAAGCGTTAAGGGATAGATTAATTCTTATTACTTAACGCTTATCGCTTACAACTGAATCAAATGGCGACCTTGGATTTTTTTCCGCTAATTCGTGATTCTTTGGCGGGACCCTTGCTAAGTTCAAATTCTTCATGAACCGCCCGGAGCGCTTCCTTGCCTTTGCCGCCCTCAACCACACAGGAAATTTTGATTTCCGAAGTAGAGATCATTTCGATATTAATCTTTTTCTTGGCAAGCGCCGCGAACATACGCGAGGCAATACCCGAGTGAGCTTTCATTCCGACACCCACAACGCTGACTTTCGCGATGTTTTCATCACATGTCACCTGTTTGGCGCCAAGTTCTGCAGCCGCCTCTTTGACCTGAGGCAAAGCGCGCGATAATTCATTTTTAAACACCGTAAATGAAATATCAGTAGCATTCGTCTGTGTTTTATTTTGAATAATCATATCAATATTGATATTCGCCTTGGCCAGCTTCGCGAAAAGTTTGGCGGCCATTCCCGGAACGTCAGGAACTTGAAAAAGAGTAACCTTCGCTTCATCATCCGCTAGAGCCACACCGCTTACTAAAATATCTTCCATTTCTTTTGTCTCCTTTGTAATCAAAGTACCTTTGCTTTCGTGCTGCGAATGGCGAACATAAATCGGAACTCCGTATTTTTTCCCAACTTCAACCGAACGCGAATGCATGACCTTAGCGCCAAGCGCCGCGAGCTCAAGAATTTCATCGTAGCTGATCACATCGATTTTCCGGGCGTCCGGAACCACACGCGGATCCGCGGTGTAAATGCCGTCCACATCAGTAAAAATTTCACAGTATTTCGCTTTGAGCGCGCGGGCAAGCGCTACCGCCGTTAAGTCAGACCCTCCGCGGCCGAGGGTGGTGATTTCTCCAGCCGGCGTTTGCCCCTGAAAACCCGCGACCACAACGATATTTCCATCACGCAAAGCCTTATGAATACGGTTTCCGTCAATATCAACAATCCGCGCCTTTGAGTGGAATTGATCGGTAATAATTCCGACCTGCGGCCCTGTAAACGAAACCGCTTTTTCTCCCAATTCATGAATCGCGAGCGCGAGCAGCGCGACCGAAACTTGCTCTCCGGTTGAAAGAAGCATGTCCATTTCACGCGTGCTCGGATTTTTGGAGATTTTTTCAGCAAGCTGAATCAAATCATCGGTCGTATCCCCCAACGCGGAAACGACCACAACTACTTGGTTGCCCTGTTTTTTTGTTTTTACGACCCGGCGCGCGACGTTTTGAATTTTCTCAACATTCGCGACCGAAGAACCGCCGAATTTTTGAACCACTAAACTCATTTTATAAAATCCTTTTTAAATTTCAGGGGCTTTATTTCGCCAGAAAGAAGGGCAAAAGATCCGCCCCCTTTCCCATTTTTAATTCCGATGTCTTTGCGGCGACTTCTGAAAATTTTTCGATATCGTCGGGCATAATATTTTTTCCGGAAATTAGAAACGGAACCGTTTCGCGGACATGCCTGCCGGATTTCCAAGGAGCCACATGACACGGCGTTACAATTAGCCGGATTTCCTTGTGCTGTTCAACATATTCTTTGATTCGCGACATCAAAAAGTAGTCAATCGCTTCAATCGCGGAAACTTTCGCTTTCAAATCGCCTAGGCGCGAGGCTTCATCGCAGGCTTCAAGATGAAGACAGACAAAGTCTTTTTCATTCAGCGCCTCAAAAACGGCTTTGGCGCGGCGGTCATAATCAAGCTCCGGATTATCCGGAACACTTTCCACTTCACGCACGGTCAACCCCGCGAGGCGGCCGACTCCTTTAGCGTATTCAAGATTCGCGACCAGCGCGCCGGAAACTCCGTTTCGGTCAAAAAATTTTTCGAAAACGGGTTTTCGCCCCTGGCCCCAAAGCCAAATCATATTGGCCGGGTTCTCGCCCAAATCCACGCGCACTTGATTGATTTCATGATCCTGAAGAAGCAGCCGGGCATCAAACATCAGTTTTTTCAGCAATTCTTCGCCGGGGCCTTTCGGGAAATTAGATTCCAATTTTTCTCCAACAACAAATTCAGGATTCACCGTGCGGGCTGACAGCGCTTCAAACCCGTGTGAGTCCTTTAAGACAGCGATATGTTTGTAAAATGTCCCTGGGAAAAATCGGACAAAATCACTCGCGACTTTTTTGTTCAAAAAATTGATGAGCGCCTTAGCTTCTTTCGTCGTCAAATTTCCGCCGGTTTCATCGGCGAGCAGTCCTTCCGCTTCGGTAATAAAATTCATGCGGAATGCGATCTCATTGTCTTCGAGCTTCAATTCAAGGTTCGCCGCTTCCAAAGGACCAAGACCGGTGTAAACCTTGTCCGCGTCGTAACCGAGAGCGCTTAAAAATGTCACATCCGAAGAAGGCTCAAAGCGGTCAGAATAAAGCTTCGCCTGCCCCACCTTGCCATTTTTAGCAAAGCTGTTCAGATTTGGAATTTTGGCAACTTCAAGCGGTGTCTTTTCTCCTAGTTCTTCACAAGGCTGATCCGCGGCGCCGGACATTGTTATCAATAAATATTTCATAACTTCACAACCTTTCGAACCGCTTCAATCGTGGGTTCCACGGTTTCAATTTTATCGTCAAAACTCAAAGCATAATCAGGATCTTTCAAACCTGACCCGGTCAAAGTGATTACAATCCTTGTACCTTCTTCAAAATAATTCCGCGCGGCCAATTTGCGGACACCCGCCACAGCCGCAGCCGAAGCAGGCTCAGCGAAAACGCCTTCGCGCTCTGCGATAAAACGGTAAGCCCAGCCGATTTCTTCATCCGTCACAGATTCGATTAAACCGCCGGACTCATCTCGAGCCGCCAGCGCGCCCTGCCAGCTGGCTGGATTTCCAATGCGGATCGCTGTCGCCACTGTTTCAGGGTGATCCACTTTCTTACCCAGCACAATCGGAGCGGAACCCGCGGCTTGAAAACCAAGCATCTTCGGAAGGCTTTCGGATTTTCCTGCTCGCTTATATTCGTTATAGCCTTTCCAATACGCGGTAATATTGCCCGCATTCCCCACAGGAATCGCGTGATATTCCGGCGCGTCACCCAAGTCGTCTACAATTTCAAAGGCCGCGCTCTTTTGTCCTTCAATGCGGTAAGGATTAATGGAATTTACCAAAGTAATTTTTCCGTCTTTGGTCATGAGCTTCACCACTTCAAGCGCTTGGTCAAAATTGCCTTTGATCATGATGGTTTGCGCGCCGTAGCGGTAAGCCTGCATCAATTTACCCTTCGCGATCTTACCTTCAGGGATAAGCACAAAACATTTAAGACCGCAGCGGGACGCGTACGCGGCGGCAGAAGCCGAAGTATTTCCGGTCGACGCACACATCACCGCTTTCGCGCCGTCTTCCACCGCTTTTGAAATCGCCATCGTCATTCCGCGGTCTTTAAATGAACCGGTCGGATTCAAACCTTCAAACTTATAATAAACACGGACATTCTTGAGTTTCAGCTCTTTCGGAAGAGCCTCCGCCAAAATAAGCGGCGTATTGCCTTCATTCAGCGAAATAATCGGCGTGCGGTCGGTGACCGGCATGAATTCCTGGTACCGTTCAATCACTCCGATTTTTTTGACCGCGTATTTTTTGGTAACCATATTAATTCCCTTCAATCCGCAAAACTTGCGGCACGCCTTTCACAACATTTAATTTGCTGATCGCTTTGATCGCCGTCCGCACATCTTTCTCATGAGCGTCATGCGTTAAAATAATCAAAGGCACCACTCCGCCGGCGCTGCGCTCCCGCTGAATCATGTCAGAAATGCTGATATCATGCTTCCCTAAAACATCGGAAAGCTTCGCCAAAACACCCGGGCGGTCTGCCACATGAAACCGCAAATAATAGCGGGACAAAATAGATGAAATGTTTTTTATTTTCAGTGTACGGCTAATCGCGCGCAAAGGAATCGCGGCTTCCTCAAAACGGTCATCCCGGCGTTTTGCGATATCGATCAAGTCACTAAGAACCGCACTCGCTGTCGGCCGCGAGCCCGCGCCGCGCCCGTAAAGAAGCACATCGCCTACTTCACTGCCATGCAGCAAAATCGCGTTAAATGAACCATTCACGCTGGCAAGAATATGAGTCCTCGGCAGCAAGGTTGGCTGCACACGGGCTTCAATGCCGTCCTGCTGAACCTTCGCAATGGCTAAAAGTTTAATTTTGTATCCAAATTCTTCAGCAAACGCGATATCTTCACTCCGAATCGTTGTGATCCCCTCGCAGTGAATATCTTTAAACTTCACTTTTCCGCCAAACGCGAACCGCGCGAGCACCGCGAGTTTATGCGCGGCGTCTACGCCTTCAATGTCCAGCGTAGGATCTGCTTCGGCATAACCTTTTTGCTGAGCCTCTTTAAGCGCTTCCTTAAAATCCGTTTTCGCTTCACTCATGCGCGTCAAAATATAATTCGTTGTTCCGTTGATAATTCCGTGGATAGCGTCAATTTTATTAGCCACCAAACCTTCACGAATCGCTTTAATCACCGGAATTCCACCGCCGACGGAAGCTTCGAAAAATACCCAGCGGCGTTCCCGGTTTGCAAGTTCTAGAATTTGGTCACCCTGTTCCGCAAGCAGCGCTTTATTGGCTGTCACGACATGCTTGCCGTGCAAAATAGCTTCCTTAACCAGCTTGGAGGCTTCTTTTGTTCCACCGATCAATTCCACAACCACATCAATTGACGGATCCCGGACAATCGAATAAGGGTTTTTAGTTAAAAGATTTTTGGGCACGCGGATGGAGCGCTTTTTCCCGGGGTTTTTGACCGCGATTTTTTTAATTTCGAGGCGCACACCAATTTCCCGAGCGAAAAAGTTTTTCTTTTCGCTGAGCGCGGCAAAAACTCCGCCGCCAACTTGGCCAAGCCCCAATAATCCAATGCGTAATGTCTTCATAAAAAGAATGTAACTCGTGTTTTGAAGCGAGTTTAAGAGTAAAAAAGGCGTGTTAGTATATCGCAGGAAGGTCCAAAAAGCAATTACGGCAAAAATCGGCATTCTCCTATAGGAAGGCCTTTGAGATTAAAGGATAGGTTTGCGGGAGATGGGATCTTTAGAGTATACTACGGGCGTCTTTTTAACCCTTTCGGAGGCAATTGGTGAAAACAAAATCTGCTCTTATCATTATCGCTTTAACCCTGACGGCCATTTCCAACCTTGGCATGGGACGAAATCCCGAAGATTACGATGAGGAAGCTCTTCAAGCCGAACGCCTTGAAAGAGAACAGCAAAAAGCACAAAAAGAAGGCCGCTCGAACAGCATGGCATCAAATTTTGTGGGCGGCATCAAACAGGCCACTGTCGATAATACCAAAGATGTGATTCAAGACACGGCCGATGGCACACGCAATGACGCTCCAGTTGTTGGAACTCTGGAAGGCGCGCGCCAAAGTACGGGAAAAGTTTTGGACAATACGGTGAAAGGCGCTGCGAAAATCGCAACCCTTGGGTACGTAGAGAATCCCCGTTACGAAGTTGAAGATCCTGAAAAAGGATCTGAAGAGCCTACCAAAATTAAATTTAAATTCTGATCAGACGTTGAATTGTAAGTCGTAGAGTTTTTTGTAGATTCCGCTTTCGCGGAGCAGTTCCTGGCTGTTTCCCTGCTGAATAATTTTTCCGCTATCCATCACAATGATCCGATCCGCGTTTTGAATCGTCGACAGTCTGTGCGCAATCACAAAAACCGTGCGGCCTTTCATCGCGTTTTCTAAAGCCTTCTGTACTTCCCGTTCGCTTTCAGTATCTAAATGAGAAGTCGCTTCATCAAAAACAAGGATCTCGGGATCTTTTAAAAGCGCGCGGGCGATTGCGATTCGCTGACGCTGTCCGCCAGAGAGACGCAATCCCCTCTCTCCAAGATTCGTATCATATTTATTCGGAAGCGCTTCGATAAATTGATCGGCGTAAGCAATCGCCGCTGCCGCGCGGACTTGCTCAAGACTTGCCTCAGGATTTCCATAAGCAATATTTTCGCGGATAGTCGCGTTAAAAAGAATGGTTTCCTGGGTAACGATACCGATTTTTTCCCGTAGTGACCAGACCTTAAAGCCTCGGATATCCTGCCCATTTATTTTAATGGCTCCTGAGGTCGGATCATAAAATCGCAGAATAAGATTCATGAGCGTTGTTTTGCCGGAACCGCTGGAACCCACGATTGCCAAGACCTCGCCGCGTTTAACTGTGAACGTAACTCCGTTTAAGACCTTTTTGCCTGTTTCGTAAGCGAATTCCACATCCTGATAAGTCACATCGGTGACGGGCTCTTCAAAGCTGATCGATTCAGGCCGGTCTTGAATCGTCGGCACAGAATCAAGAATTTCAAAAATACGCGTCCCCGCGGCGATCGATTGCTGAATTGTACTGTTCACCTTGCTGATTTTTTTAAGGGGCTCATAAAAAATAAAAAGGGAGCCGACAAAAGCCACAAAACGGTCCGGCGGTAAATGTTTCAGCCCAAACCACACCGCGATCGCGGCGCCGCCCGCGCCCATCACCTCAATCAAAGGCCGCTGAACAAGCGTGATTCTTACTGTTTTCGCGAAGAAATCAAAAACATTTTTATTGATCGCTTTAAACTTTTTGATTTCGCTGTCTTCCTGATTGAAGGCGCGCACCACATTGATGCCCGAAAGCGTTTCACCGATAAAAGCGGTAATATCCGCGGCGCGTTCCTGCATTTTTTTTGTCGTGCGACGCAAATTTTTTCCGAGCAGAACGATAGGAACCGCGACTAACGGAAAAATAATCATCGCGTAAAACGCGTAGCTCCCGCCCCAAATAAAAACCATGGGAATATTAAAAAGAATCACGAGCGGCTGTTTGACGATATCCACAACAACATCCGTGATCGCGCCTTGAATGGATCCAACGTCATTCATGATGCGGCTTAAAAAATCACCCGTCCGGCCCCGAGAATAAAAATCATTAGAAAGATAAACTAAGTGCTGGTACAGATCGTCCCGGACTTTACGGATTGACCGGATGCCGACACTTGCCATTTGATAATTCGAAATGTAATCAAACAGCCCGCGAAGTAAAAAGACGGTGACCATAAAAACAGGAACCCAAAAAACAGGGAAGCTGAGAGACTTTAGAAAAGGAACGGCGGGAATATTGAAAACCACCTTATCCTTATTATAGAGGCCATTAATAACCACGTAGCCGATGCCCGAAACCAGAGAGTTGGCTATGGAATACCCAAACATACAGGCCACGGCCATCATAAGACGGCCGCGGTGAGGCTTAATGTATTCTAGTAGTCGCTTGTAGATTTCCATGGAGTTGGACACTGTAACATATCCGTTGACACCCCTCAAGGTCATTTGCTAGGATTTCCGCATCAATTTGCTTCTAACCTTTTTTCTGATAAAGAGTTACGATGACTAAACCTCTACGAGTTGGCGTGATTGGGATCGGGCACCTGGGAAAAGAGCATGCCCGGATCTACCGCGACCTGCCCGAAACCTCCTTGATTGGAATTTGTGACACGGACCCTTCAAAGAAGGAAAAGGCTGCTTCTTTAGGCATCCCCTTTTTCGAACGCTTTCAGGATATGATTGGGCAAGTGGACGCCGTCAGCATCGCGACTCCCACATCCACGCATCATAAAGTCGCAAAAGAATTTCTGAACGCGGGCATTCACACTTTGATTGAAAAACCCATTACCCTGAGGCTTGAAGAAGCGGATGAGCTGATCGCCCTTGCCAAGAAAAAAAATTGCGCGCTTCAAGTCGGACATATCGAACGGCACAACCCCGGTTTCAAACGGATTGAAGAAATCGCCAAGAATGTGGGCTTTCTTGAAATTCACCGGCTCGGTCCTTTCACAGGCCGCATTAATGACTGCGGTGTCGTTCTTGATCTCATGATTCATGATCTGGATATTGTGCTCGGACTTTTAAAATCCCCTGTCGCCTCGGTTGACGCGGTCGGCATAAGCGTTCTCACTCCTTATGAAGACATCGCGAATGTGCGTCTGCGTTTTCAAAACGGCGCAGTGGCAAACATTACAGCGTCACGGTTAACGCCCGAGAAGCAAAGAAAAATCCGGATTTTTCAGGAAGACGCTTATATTTCATTAGACTACGAAGCTCAAAGCGCAAAAATCTTCCGCAAAGAGGGCTCTCAAATTCATCAGGAAGTCATCGAAATCCAAAAATCGGAACCCTTAAAAGAAGAACTTAAATTTTTTGTCTCAGGCATTCAATCCGGCGCGAGCATCGGTAAACCTGATGAAGCGGCCCGCAACGCGCTTAAAATCGCCCTCCAAATCGTTGAATCGATCCAATCTCAAAAAACGCCGAACCTGTCGGGATCGGACGTTGGGAAATTCTCTTCTTAATGAAATTTTTCATTATTGCCTGCGAACCCTCTGGGGATTTGCATGGCGCGCACCTGATCGAAGAAATTAAAAGGCGCTCTCCAGGTTCAGAGTTCCGAGGGCTCGGCGGACCCGCGATGGCCGCGCGGAACGTTCATCTCTTGGAAGATATGACTAAGTTCTCCGCGCTTGGTCTAGGAGATGTCCTTCGGCAGTATTTAAAATACAGAGAAATCTTTTACCGCGCGTTAAACGATGTAGAGACTTGGAAGCCTGATGCCTTAATCCTTATTGATTCGCCCGCATTCAATCTGCGCTTTGCCAAAAAAATCAAAAAACGTTTTCCCGTAATTTATTATATTTCCCCGCAGATCTGGGCATGGGGCAGCCGAAGAATTCACACCATCAAGAAAACAGTTTCAAAAATGATTACGATTCTTCCTTTTGAAGTAGAGGTCTATAAAAAAGTTGATCTGCCGTGTGAGTTTGTCGGGCATCCGCTTCTTGATGAGATCCATTTTACGGAAACCCGGGCGACTTTGCGCGGAAAGCTTTCTTTAAAGACGGAAGAAACCGCGGTAGGGATTCTTTCGGGATCAAGAGCCAAAGAAGTAAAGCGTATTTTGCCGGACATGCTGGAATCCGCGAGACAGTTAAAGAAGTTAAAGCCCTCGTGCCGTTTCTTTTTAAGCAGGTCCGCTAATGTTCCTTCAGAAATTTATGACGGCATTCTCGCGCGTTATAAAGATTTACAGATCGAAACTCCGCAGCTAAGGATGCATGATCTGCTGCTGGCCCTCGACTTTGCTTTCATTACTTCTGGAACCGCGACTCTCGAAGCCACATTAATCGGAACTCCCTTCTTTCTTTTTTACCGGGCCAGCTGGTCCACTTACGTTCTCGGGAAAATGCTGATTGAAGTAAAATTTCTTGGTCTTGTGAATCTTCTCGCTTCAAAAAGTGTTGTTCCGGAATTTATTCAGAATGAAATCCACCCCGAAACCATCGCCCACGAATCAAAAATCCTCCTGGAAACTCCCGCGCTTTATCAGCAAATGAAAAGTGAATTCGCGGCCGTCAAAATGAAGCTGGGTCAAAGCGGTGCAAGTCAGCGCGCGGCAGCGGCTGTGCTTAATTTCATTGAGAGAAAATAAACCGGAAATCGGTTAAGGTTTTTTTGGTGCGGAAGAAGCGTAAGCTTCACCGGGCTGAAGACGGTCCCACGGAAGGCCAGGCTCCACTAGCGATTCGTAGTTTTGCGGTATAGGCACAGGAAAAGTCAGAATATCATAAACACCCGACAAAGCCCTCCCTACAGCATAGAAGGAGCCCCGCAAAATCCCTGTTCCCCAAGAAGGAACGGCACTATCCACTTTCTTTTCTTTATGCAGCTCCGCAGAAACTTCTACAGGCGAGAGCGCGATATTTACAAATCCGCGCTGAAGTTTATGCATGGGTGTATTTTTTTCAGCCATCTCGGCCGCATAAGAAAAGGGAGAAAAAATAATGAGCGATAAAACTAAGATAGAAACTGCGGATTTGGGGGACATTGTGCAAATACTCTAACACAAATTAAAACCTGAAACAATCCCCTCCTAAAAACACGAAAGGCGGGGCTAATAGCCCCGCCTTAGCATGCAAATCTGTGCTATTTAAGAATCTTACAGCTTAAAAAGCATATCCGCGTAGCTTGGAACCGGCCATTTATTGGCAGGAATCAGGCTTTCAAGCGCGTCAATATCCGAACGAAGGTCAGCCTGTGCCGTGAAAACCTTATCCCGGAACGCTTCGGCTTTTTCTTTCGCATCGCTGACCGCTGACGCTTTTTTCTGCGCGGCTTCAAGGGTTGCGAGCTTCTTGCTGGCAGATTCTAAAAGGTCGCTGATTTTTCCAAGCAATGCCTTTTGGACCGCCGAAGATGCTCCCGCAGTTTTAAGTTTGTTCACGGTTTCAGCCAATTTCTCCGTGTAGCAAACGACTGCAGGAATATATTGTTTCTTAACCATATCAATAGAAGCAAGGGCTTCGATATTGATTGTCTTAACATAGTACTCAAGATAAATCTCATACCGTGAGTGAAGCTCTTCTTTTGTCAAAACATGGTATTTTGAAAAAAGCTTTTCAGCATCCGCGTTCGCCATAAAAGCAAGCGCATCAACAGTAGAACGGATATTGGGAAGACCGCGCTTCTTGGCTTCTTTCACCCATTCTTCGCTGTAACCGTTGCCATTAAAAATAATGCGGCTGTGCTTACTCGCGATTTCACGCGCGATCGCATTGCATTCTTTGTTAATGTCTTTGGCTTTTTCAAGACGTGTCGCGATTTCATCCAGGGCTTCAGCAACGATCGTATTTAAAACTACGTTCGGGCCGGAAATCGAAGCGGAGGAAGGAACCATGCGGAACTCAAACTTATTTCCGGTAAATGCAAACGGAGATGTGCGGTTGCGGTCCGTGTTGTCTTTAGGAAGTGAAGGAAGCGTATCCACGCCGATATTGAGGAAGTGCTCGCCTTTGCTGCCGCCCTTCTTGCCTTTTGCTAGAAGTTCTACAATCCCGGTTAATTCTTCACCGAGGAAAATAGAGATAATCGCCGGAGGGGCTTCATTAGCACCCAAGCGAAGATCATTTCCGGGATTCGCCGCACCCGCGCGTAATTTGTCAGAGTGGCGGTCAACCGCTTTGATCACAGCGCAAAGGAACATTAAAAATTGCTCGTTATCATGAGGGGTATGACCCGGTTCTAAAAGGTTAAGGCCGTCATCGGTCGAAAGAGACCAGTTATTATGCTTACCCGAACCATTCACGCCGGCAAAAGGCTTTTCATGCAGCAGGCAGACAAGCCCGTTACGAAGAGCGACCTTGCGCATCGTCTCCATCACCAACTGATTGTGGTCAGTCGCGATATTGACCATTGAGAAGATAGGTGCCATTTCAAACTGCGCAGGCGCCACTTCATTGTGTTTGGTTTTGGCGGAAACACCCATTTTCCAAAGCTCAATATCTAAATCTTTCATGAACTTGGAAATGCGGTCTTTAATCGCGCCGAAATATTGATCTTCAAGTTCCTGTCCTTTAGGAGCAGGCGCGCCGAAAAGCGTACGCCCGGCGACCATGAGGTCAATGCGCTGATCAAAATAGACTTTATCGATCAGGAAATATTCCTGCTCGGGGCCCATCGTCGGATAAACGCGTGTGGAGGTTTTATTGCCAAGAGCTTTCAAAACGCGCATCGCGTGTTTTGAAACCGCGGCCATCGAACGAAGAAGAGGGGTTTTCTTATCGAGAGCTTCACCCGTGTACGAGCAAAACGCTGTCGGGATGCAAAGCGTTAAATCGCCGGCTTCATCGGTTTTCAAAAATGCCGGGGATGTGCAATCCCACGCAGTGTAACCGCGGGCTTCAAACGTTGCACGCAATCCGCCGCTCGGGAAAGAAGAAGCATCCGGCTCACCTTGAATCAATTGCTTGCCCGAAAACTCCATAACCGCGCTGCCGTCGGCCATTGGAGCGATAAAAGAATCGTGTTTTTCAGCTGTGGTTCCGGTAAGAGGTTGGAACCAGTGCGTATAATGTGTAGCGCCTTTTTCAATGGCCCAATCTTTCATCGCGTTGGCCACGACATTAGCGACTTCAAGTGTTAAAGGAGCGCCTTGATCGATCGTTTTTTTCAAGGCTTTGAAAGTATCCTTGGGCAAACGTTCTTTCATGACCTTCATGTTAAATACGTTACTTCCGAAAACTTCTGTGATGTCTGCCATTTTAAAATCTCCTAATTCTATTGAATTTGGTACTTCTGATTTGAAACTCGACAACAATGGGTACTGCAAAAAGCCGGACTAGCGAGGTGAATAAGTCTATTCCTCCCCTTTGGTAAAGTCAACGCCCTTTTACCGAAAAAGCAGCCTTTTTAGCCCGGCTAAAACACGCCAAAACCCCATATAAATCAAGGGAAAATGGCCAAGGCCAATTCTTGATCTTTTGGGGGAAACATCAAAAATGGGGGAAAAATCAGAGACTCAGACGAGTGCCTGTTCTCCCCTCTCACGGGTCCTAATTCTGATGACTTCAGCGATATCCGAAATAAAAATTTTACCGTCCCCCACCCCGCCTGTAAACGCGGCTTGGAGGATGGCTTGAATAATATTCTCCGCATCTTCATCAACGGTAACGATTTCGATCTTTACCTTCGGCATAAACTCTACGCGGTATTGTTCTCCACGCCACTGCTGATAAGCCCCCTTTTGCATACCATGGCCTTCAGCCTCAGAAATGGTTATTCCAGGATACCCGGACTCATCCAGGCATTGGCGGACAGATTCAAGCTTTTCGGGTCTAATGATCGCTTCTATTTTTTTCATAAATTGGCTCCAGCATAAGTATGCAAAGACTATGCCAAAGGGTAAGTCTATAGGGACGCGGAGCCTAAAATGCTAGGGGAAAATATCGGAAGAAAACAAAAATGTAGCTTAGGAAAAACGAGGTTAATTTAGGCAGTTTAACTGGCGATACGGTATTTCTTGAGCTTATACCCCAATATCCGTTCCGTAATTCCTAGGGACTTTGAAGCTTTTCTCTGATTATTACTGGCTTGCCGCATGGCTTCTTCTATCATCTGTTTTTCGAGCGCCTCAACCGCATCCGGCAATTGCGCAGCGGCGGGAATAGAGGCCGACATGGCTTCAGGCTTTTCGGCAGCAACGACTTTGTTATTCTTTTTAACACCCGGGATTGGAAAAAGATCGGGGGTTAAAATATCCGTCTTACAAAGCACAACTGCCCGCTCAATCGCGTTTTCGAGTTCCCGCACATTGCCCGGCCAGGAATAATTAAGAAGATACTGAATGGCTTCGTCTGAAAAGTATTTTACATTTTTCTTATTCGCGTTCGCGGCCTTCTGCAGAAAGTGATTGGCCAACGTCGGGATATCTTCATACCGCTCTTTAAGCGGCGGAAGAAATATGGGAATCACATTAAGGCGGTAATAAAGATCTTCCCGGAAATTCCCGGATTGAATCTCCGTTTCCAAATCCCGATTCGTCGCGGTAATTAAACGGATATCCACGCGGATCGTCTGAGTTCCGCCAAGCCTTTCGAATTCTTTTTCCTGAAGCACACGCAGCAATTTCACCTGTGTACTGGCTGGAATGTCCCCGATTTCATCGAGAAAAAGGGTTCCGCCATGGGCCATTTCAAAACGCCCAATTTTAGTCGTGGCGGCTCCTGTAAAGGCTCCCTTCTCGTAACCAAAAAGCTCGCTTTCAAGAAGCGTATCTGGAAGGGCAGCGCAGGATACTTTAATGAAAGGCTTGTCCGCGCGGTCACTGGAGTAATGAATCGCGTGAGCCACCATTTCCTTTCCCGTCCCGCTTTCCCCGCGTAAAATAACCGTCGCGCTGGTTTTACTAATTTGTTCAATCGCGTCGTATACCTCAATAATACGTTTTGATTCGCCGATCATGTTCGCGGGATGAAATTTTTTCTTAAGCTCCTGTTTTAACAGGATATTTTCATTCTGAAGTTTTTCCTTCTCTTTTTCATAAAGCATATGAATTCTGACTGTTTGAGCGACCATGGAACTGATGATCGTCAAAAGACGGATGTCTTCTTCGAACGAAATACTTTCGGAAAAAAGCCGATCGACGCTTAATGCGCCAATTGTTTTCTGGTCCAGTTTAATTGGAACGCAAATAAAAGATATATTTCCGCGCTTAATGTCTCCCCGCGCGCGCGTCCGGTTCAAAAAGAGCGGCTCGGTACCGACATTCGGCACAACAATCGGCTCTCCGGCAGCCACCACTTTGCCGGTGATTCCTTCTCCGACTCGGTAGCGCCCGCGCTCAATCTCAGACTTCGCGAGACCACGGGCCACTTCGATTTCTAATTGATTGGTTGTGCGGTCAAGCAGCGTAAGCGTCCCGCGCTCCATTCCCATCCGCTTATGAAGAATCTCCATAATTTGAGACATCACGTATTCAAGATCGGTCGAAGAATTCATCGCTTTTGAAATTTCATAAAGCGTGGTCAGCTCATCAATTTTTCTTTGTGAGTTAGCAAGCGACTGTTGATTTGAATCTGAATTTTTCTTTAAGGTCATAAAGACTGTCCATCCGCGACGCCGAATAAAGCGATTCCTTTGGCGTTGGCTTTGCTGATAAATTCCTCCTGATCAATAAATAATGTTTTTCCAGCTTCAAACGCGAAGGCTTCGGCTTTCGCGTCAATCAGCTCTTTAAGCGTATTCAGTCCCACAGCGGGAACATCAAAACGCATATCTTGATTCGGCTTTGCGACCTTTACGACCGTAACTTTATTATTGCCCAAATATGCCCCGCGGCGGATTGCGTGATCGGTTCCTTCAATCGCCTCAACCGCAAGAATAGCTTTTTTCTTTACGACAACGGTTTGACCAATATCCAGACCCGCGATGGATTTTGCCATTTTAAAACCAAAACGGATCTCCTCCATAATTTCTTTTGAGGGCTTTTTTTTGCCGAGCACGCCCGGCCCAGGGAGCGCATATTTCATTAAAAAGGTGGAGTCAAGAAGATCGATTCCTTCGCCGTGCAAATAAGAAGCAATGCCGGCCAGCAAGGAATCATCTTTAAAATCCCTTGTCTTCATAATCACTTTTACCATTTCAAAATCAGGGCGGACGTTTTCCTGAAAAAGTCTGACTTTTTCGATCTTGCCCGCCATAATTGCTTCGTGGACACCCTCAGACTTAAAAAATTTTACCAGCTTTTTAAGCTCTCCGATTTTCGTCCATCGGAAGGAATCAGCCATTTTCTCAAGCGCCGGCTCAGCCTCTTGCTCAATTCCGCATACAGCGATCCTGTACCCCTGAGCGCGGGCTTCTTTGGCCGCGAGCACGGGAAAACGTCCGTTGCCGGCAATAATTCCGATTGTTTTATTCATCATATTTAAGCGAACTTTTAAAATTGAATTTTTAGCCGCAGATACCGCGCGGAGATTCCTGCAAAAAATTAACCAGGATATCTAAAGCCGGCGTTTTGGGGAGCTCCGCTTGAATTTGAGCGATCGCGCTTTTGAGCGAAAGTCCCGAGCGGAAAATAATCTTGAATGCTTTCTTTAGCGCGGCTTTTTCTTCTTTAGAAACGCCCGCGCGGTTTAATCCAACCGAGTTCAGGCCAAATGCTTCGGCCGGATGACCATCGACCATCATGTACGGCGGAACATCCTGAACAACTTTAGAGCAGCCTCCGATAATCGCCAGATGTCCAATATGCACAAATTGATGAACACCTGTGAGTCCGCCAATAATTGCGGCGTCGTCCACCACAACATGCCCAGCAAGAGTGGCTGAATTCGCCAGAACAGTGTTGTTTTTAACAATGCAGTCGTGTGCCACATGGCAGTAAGCCATCAGCAAATTATCATTCCCAATTACAGTTTCTGTCCCCGGCTTGGTACCGGGATTAATCGTGACATATTCACGAATTTTATTCCGGCTGCCGATTTTAAGATAACTAATCCCCCCTTCAAATTTTTTGTCTTGGGTACGGCTCCCAATCACAGCACCGGTAAAAATTTCATTTTCCGCACCAATAATGGTATTACCTTCAATGGTCGCGCGGGGTCCTACAATAGTCCCGGGACCGATTTTTACCGGTCCGGAGATAATCGCGTAGGGCCCCACCTGAACATCTTCAGCCAGTTCAGCGATCGGATCAACAATCGCTGTCGGATGGATCATCAACGATCCACGACTGCGAACTTCACTTCCGCTTCGCATACAAGCTTTTCTCCCACATAAGCGCGTCCCGAACATTGTCCGGTTTTCGCGCGGATTTTCGTGACCTCGACTTCCATGCGGAGCTCGTCGCCGGGAAGTACGGGTTGACGGAATTTCGCGAAATCAATGCTCATAAAATAAGCGATTTTGTTCCGATTTTCAGGCTTGCTGAGCATAATCACACCGCCGACTTGCGCCATGGCCTCAATAATCAGAACCCCAGGCATCACCGGATGTCCGGGAAAGTGGCCTTGAAAAAAGTAATCATTCATAGTCACTTGTTTGAATCCGACAGCTTTGACGCCGGGTTCAAAATTCTCAATCCGGTCCACAAATAAAAATGGATAACGGTGCGGAATAATTTTTTGAATAATTTCCGCATTTAAAACAGCCGGCAGCGGAGAAGGCAGAAGATCATCTTGTTGTTGGCTCATGGCTAGTTTCCTCACAAATTCAAGATTTAAGGCATGCCCGCTTCGCGTAGCGATCACATGCCCTTTGATAAAACCGCCGACCAAAAACAGATCCCCGAGGAGATCGAGAATTTTATGGCGGCAGGCCTCATCCTCAAAACGAAGCTTGTTTTGGATAGGTTCATTTTTTTCAAAAACGAGAGTGTTGGAAAGATTCGCGCCTTGTCCAAAACCCTGGGCTAAAAGAGCCTCGGCTTCCTGCTTCAAGCAAAAAGTCCTAGCCGGGGCCAGATCCCGTTCGAAAATTTCAGGCAGGATCGTCATGGTCAAAAACTGATCCTTCAAATCTTCATGCCGATAACTGAGCATGTAGGAAATCATCAGATTCGGCGCGGGAAGAATGATCAAAGACTGATCACCGCGGTCAATAAAAACAGGCTTCTCCACGGTCAAATAACGCCGTACGGCTTCCTGCTCGAGCAATCCTACTTTTAAAATTGCTTCAACATACCCCGCCGAGCTTCCATCCATACCCGGAAGCTCCTCGCCGTCAACTTCCACATAAACATTATCAACACCAAGGCCGTGAAAAACGGCCATCAAGTGTTCGATCGTGCGGATTCGGCCGGCCCCAACTTTAAGGGCCGTCTGGCGCATTTCATCAGATGAAACCTGATCGGAAGCTGCTTTAACCTTAATCGAAGGGTCAAGATCTACCCTCGAAAAAACAATTCCGGCATTTGGTTCGGCGGGACAAATACGAAGCTTGGCTAGACGCCCCGTGTGAAGGCCTTGCCCTTCAAACGAAATTGGTTCGCGAAGCGTTCTTTGCTTCATTATTTCTTTTTAGCCGCGTAACTCTTATTGATTTCCGCGAGGATTTCATTGGTTACGTCATATTGATTTTTATGAAATACGAAAGACCGTTCATTGAAGATGTAGTCATAACCTTTCGCGGTTCCAAACTTCTGGACTTCATCATCAATATCTTTAAAAATTTCACGTACTACTTTATTGCGGGCTTCACCCAAGGTTTGCTTGGCGCCTTGATCAAATTGAGCAAGCTGACGGAGCTTACCTTCCAAAACTTCCTGTTTTTTAGCGCGCGCGTCTTCTTTCAAAAGCGCGAGTTCGTCTTTCATTTGGCGGATTTCGTGAACCATTGAATCCCGCTCACCTTCTTTTTTCTTTCCCGCTTCCTGAAGAACGCGGTCATTGTCTTTGGTTTTTTGATATCCGTCAAAAATCTTAGCGACATCGACATAAGCGACCTTTAATGGCTCACCCTGCGCCATAAGCCCAGGAACCCCGATTAAAGATAATACCGCGGTAAACACAGCAATACTTTTTAAAAAATGCTTCATTTTATTTTTTTCTCCTCTTCTGTTTTTGAAATAAGATTAATCAGTCTCGATTAGAACCCACGGCTCAAACTAAACTCAAATCTTCCGTTCTTGTCTTCTGTGTCTTTATTGGCAATTGGGTATCCATAATAGAATGCGAGCGGACCCAGCGGGGTTTTGATTTTCATACCCGGACCAACACTTGTGGCAAATTTTCCAAAATCAATATTGTAGGAATCACTATTCACATGTCCAGTATCAATGAAGACCGCGCCGCGAAATGCGTCAAGTTTCCAAATGGGAAATGTATATTCAAGGTTTGCAACAGCGATGGTTTGACCGCCGACCGAGTTACCCGCTTCAATCGGGCTAACACGGTAATAGTTGTAACCGCGCACGGAACCCAATCCGCCGGCATAGAACCGGTCAAAGACAGGAACTTCATCGCTATCACCTAATTCATTCGATGCGCCTAATTTCAGCTGAAGCTCAAGCAAATGCTTTTTGAAGAAGGTCCAATATTGGGATCCGGTTGTTTGTAAGATATAGTAATCCTGCTCACCGCCTAAAAATGTTCCTATCAATTCTCCGCTGGCAGTAACCAAGTGTCCTTTTCCGGGATTAAATACATTGTCACGAGTATCCCAGCTGGTAAATGTTTTAAGCCTAGAAAGCCAGTTTGCGCCGTCGAACTTCCGCACTGTTTCCGGTGCGTCATCGGATATTTCATCCAGCTTAACACGCTCTAATGTGTAACCTGATCCGACACGGAAGACATCACGGAATAATTTCGAAACGGTGTTACTCACGCCAAGCCGGTTTTGGTTATAGTCGACAGCTTTAATATCGCGGTAATTATTGTAAAGATCGAGCCCATAAGTCACAGGTTTATTGAAAACATAAGGCTCCACAAAACTGAAATTAAAATCCCGGCTGATTGATCCAATGCGGGCCCGCAAAGATACGGATTGGCCGCCGCCGGTAAAACGCGGCCAATTTGTAATATCAAAATTTTTCTGGGCAAGTTCACCGAAAGCAAGGAACCGATCAATTGAACTGACGCCGCCGCCGAATGAAAGTTCACCGGTACGTTTTTCTTTGACGCGGAAAATAAGATCGCGGCGATTCGAAGCGGAGGCAGGCTCTGTATCATAAGTAATATCTTCAAAGTAGCCGAGATTCTCCAAACGCTGTTTGGATTTATCGATTTTTTCACCGTCGAATTTTTCGCCTGGACGGATGCGCAGCTCGCGGCGGATCACGATATCTTTTGTTTTGGTGTTCCCGCGGATAATAACCTTCTCAACAAAATACAAATCACCTTCCTGGATTTGGTACGTGATATCCACCTTGCCGTTTTCTTTATTTAACCGGATATCAGGAATAATACGGGCATCCATGTAGCCGCGGTGATGATAATATGTCCGTATTTTCTCAACATCTTTTGAAAGGTAGTATTGGGAATAGGTCTGACCGGGAAGCATTTCAAGCTCTTGCCAAACTTCAGATTCTGGAAATAATTTATTCCCTTCAATTTTAATGTCTCCGGCAATATAGTGCTTCCCCTCTTCAATCAGTACCGTGATAAAAATCCAACGGCCTTCTTTATCATATTCAAATTCAGGGGCAACTTTCACATCTAAATAACCTTCCTGCTGATAGAAAAGCTGTACCTTTTCGAGATCTTTTTGAAACAGATCTTCTTTAAAAACACCCGAGTGGAAAGGAAATCCCTTTTTACGCGTCCGCATCAGGCGGATTAACTTTTTAGAGGCGAAGGCCTTGTTTCCGTCAAAGCGCACATCTTTAATCTTGTATTTAACACCCTCATTAATTTCAACTGTAACAGCAGCTTCCTTTGTTTGATGGTTAATATCCATTTTGGAATCAACACTGACGAAGCGGTAGCCTTTGCCGTTATACAGCTTGCGGATCGCTTCAATCCCCTGCTTAATAGCTTTTTCATCGAGGATCTGTCCTTCGAGAACCTTAAATTCTTTACGGAGTTTCTCCTCTTTAAAAACGCTGAAACCTGTAAATATAATTTCATGAACAACGGGCTTCTCAACCACTTCAACAACGAGCTTATAGCCCTCTTTAACCTCTTCAAGTTCCATGCGGATATCTTCGAAATAATTGGTGGCATAGAGACGCTTCAAATCATCATTTACCGTTTCCTGTACAAGATTAATGCCTTCGCGGGTTCTCAGCTTACTTAAAATCGTATTGGTGCTGACAATTTGATTGCCGCGGATTTCGACTTCAGCGATTTTATTTGGATGCGCCGGAGAAGACGGTTGAGGAGCGGGAACTGGCGCGGCGGCTTCTTCTTTTACGGGCTGTTCGGATTTCTGATCTTCTGAAAATGCGGGTACGGCAAATAGCACAACCGCGAAGGCAGCCCAGAGAAAAATCAAACGCTTTTTCATGCAGCTTCTCCTTCAGGGTGATGCCCCTCAGGATTTTCGAAACGCGTCCAGTCTTTAAGGAAAAGAAGCTCGACCGATCCAATAGGACCATTACGCTGTTTCGCGATGATCGCTTCAGCTTTGTTCCGGTTTTCTTCCGTAGGATTGTAATATTCTTCTCTAAAGAGGAAGACAACAACGTCGGCATCCTGTTCAATCGCTCCCGATTCACGTAAATCTGAAAGCTGAGGCCGATTTCCCGTACGGCTTTCAACCGCGCGGGAGAGCTGACTGACGGCGATCACAGGAACGCGAAGTTCGCGCGCAAGAGCTTTAAGCGAACGCGAAATTTCAGATATTTCTTGCTGACGGCTTTCGGCGCGGCCGACGCCCTGCATCAGCTGCATATAGTCAACCACAACAAGCTTGATATCATGCTGCATTTTTAAGCGGCGCGCTTTCGCCCGGACTTCAAGAACCGTTTGCCCCGGCGTATCGTCAATAAAAATAGAAGACTCTGAAAGTTTGCCGGCAGCGCTCGTAAGTTTCGGCCAATCTTGATGCGACAGATAACCTGTTCTCACTTTTTGCGCGTCTACCCGCGCAAGTGAGCACAGCATACGCTGCGTCAGCTGTTCTTTACTCATTTCGAGTGAGAAAAACGCGACTCCCTGTTTATTCGTAACCCCCACACTTTCGCAAAGTGCGCCAACAAAAGCTGATTTTCCCATTGAGGGGCGCCCGGCCACGATAATTAAATCAGACGGCTGAAGTCCCGCGGTTTTTGTATCAAAATCATAAAACCCAGTGGAAAGCCCCGTGACATGCTGTTTACGCTGATACAGCTGATCGATGGTTTCCATGCTGTCATGAATAATTTCCTTCATGGAAAAAAACTTGCCCTCAATCCGGTGCTGACTAAGATCGAAAATCATTTTTTCGGCTTCGTCGAGAACCCCCTGCACTTCACCCGTTGCTTCAAAACAGCGCTGAACAATATGCGTGGAATTTTGGATAAGGCCGCGCAGCAGGGCTTTTTCTTTGACAATATGCGCGTAATGCTCGACGTGTGCCGCGGTAGGCACTGCGGCCGTAAGCTGAGTGATATAGCTGACCCCGCCGACTTCTTCAAGCTGTTTGCGGGTTTTTAACTCTTCAGAAACAGTGACAAGATCAATTGGCTTGTTCTTTTCAAACAATCCAACGACAGCGGAAAAGATTTTGCGGTGGTTATCATCATAGAAAAATTCAGGACGGAGAATTTCAACCGCACGGATGAGGGCGTTTTCTTCAAACAGCATCGCCCCTAAAACGCTCATTTCAGCATCGCGGCTTTGGGGAGGAATCTTTTCGAGAAGATTGATTGAGCTGTCGGAACCAGGCACAGATTTTTCCCGATTAAAAAACGGATTTAATTTTTACGGACAACATCAACCGTGACAGTCGCTTTAACTTGCGAAAAAATTTCAACCGTCACAGGGTAGGAACCTAACGAGCGAATGGACTCTTTCAAATGCACGTGCTTCTTATCAAACGCGTGTCCCTTTTGGGCAAGCGCCTGGGCAATGTCTTCCGCTGTAACAGAACCAAACAGCTTATCCTGCTCACCCGCCTGCGCTTCGATTTTCAGTTTCAGGCTATTCAGCTTTTCAGCCACTTTCTCAGCCTGAGCCACTTCTTTTTCATGGCGCTTGGTAGAACGAATTTTTTGTTCAGCCACAAACTCCTGATTCGCCCGGGTACTGGGAATCGCGGAATTTTGAGGGATTAAAAAATTGCGGGCAAAACCATCACGGACTTTTACCACGTCCCCTTTGCGCCCAACATGAATGACATCTTTAGTTAAAATAATTTCCATGGAAATTCTCCTTAATCGATCTGGAAAGCCACCAGCGCGGCATGACGTGCTTTTTTTACCGCACGCGTTAATTTGCGCTGACACTTGGCACAATTGCCGGTAATCCGGCGAGGAATAATTTTGCCTTTTTCGGTAAGAAACCGTTTAATTTTTTCAATATCGCGGTAATCCACATCGACCGCTTTTTCAGTGCAAAAACGGCAGACTTTTTTTTGGAAGAATCGTCCGCCGCGTTCACCGCCGCCGAACTTTCCTTCACGGCGCTTATCGCCGAATTTTCCGGCAGGTTTTCTTCCGCCGCCGCCATATTTTCTTTCGCCTTGTGGCTTCATCATAAATTCCTAAACTCCTTCTTGCTTGATTAGATTAGAACGGAACTTCGTCTTCGCCCGAACTTTGATGCGCGGCGCCCTTTGCAGGAGGCATTTCAGAACCTTCATCTCCCATATCGGGTTCCATCATTGCGGCTTCTTCTCCGCGGGGCGCTCGAGATAAAAATTGTACGTTTTGAGCTATCACTTCAATGGTAGAACGCTTACTTCCATCTTGCGCTTCCCAACTGCGGCTCTGCAGGCGCCCTTCCACAAAAACCGGGCTGCCCTTTTTCAAGTATTCGTTGCAAACTTCAGCGCGCTTGGCCCAAACCACAACACGGATAAAAGCGACTTCTTCTTTCTTTTCACCGCTCTGAGACATATAGGTGCGGTTTACTGCGACTGAAAAACTGCACACCGCCTGCCCGGAAGGAATATAACGCAATTCGGGATCACGCGTTAAATTTCCCATCAATAAAACTTTATTGAAGCTGGCTGCCATAAATTCCTTCGATTAATGAGCTGCTGCGGGCTGGGCTTTGGACTGAACAGCAGGTTTGGGCGCGGAAACTTTTTTCACTTTTACCGGGCGCACATCTTTAACCGTGATCATATACTTCAGCAAATCTTCCTGAAGTTCCAGGGCTTTTCGTAATTCGTTGGCTTTAATGCTATCAAGCTGAAAGTTAACTCCCCATAAAGCGCCTTCACGGAATTTCTTTAAGGGATAGCCAAGAGGCTTGCGGCCAAGCTCAAGCTTCTCGGTAACAACACCGCCAAATTTTTTTACACATTCCTCTACACGGTCCACTTGAGTTTTTTGGACCTCAGGCGTCGCATCCGGCGATAAAATAAATAAACCTTCGTATAATTTCACTGAAATTCTCCTTGTCTACAAATTTGAGGGAATCAATGTAACATAAAAGCGTTTAGCAAGCAAGGAATGTTTTTGAATGTAAATCATTATATATCAATGATTTACGATATTCATTACCTCGCCGATTGGGCGCGTAATCCACCGCCGGCAAGCCTCCGCCGCTTCACTTAAAAAATCAGGAAGCTCTTTACGCTCAGCCGAGCTGAAACGTTTGAGCACAAATGCCTCAAGAGGCATATCTCCTTGAGGGCGTCCGGTATTTTTGGAATCTTCAGGTCCGATCCCAACGCGCAGCCTGGCATAGCCTGAAGTCTGAAGATTAGCCTCAACAGATTTGAGCCCATTGTGCCCGCCGGCACTTCCTTTCGCGCGCAGCCTTAAACTTTTATAAGGAAGCGCGACTTCATCCACAACAAGAAGCAGCTCGTTCTCCGGTTTAACCGAAAAATGTTTTACCAGCAGCGCAACGGTTTCACCGGAAAGATTCATAAAAACTTCCGGATACGCCAAAATCACTTCTTGCCCTTCAATATTTGCTTTAACCAGAGAGGCTTTTAATTTGCCTTTGTGAGAAAAACGGAGAGAATTTTCGCGGGCAATTTGCTCAACCACTAAGCGGCCGGCATTATGCCGGGTCTCGGAATATTCCAATCCAGGATTTCCGAGCCCGACAATAAGCCGCATACAAATACCGTGTTATTTCTTTTCAGGAGCAGCCGGGGCTTTCTTTTCAGCGGCCGGTGCAGCAGCACCTTCTTCACCTTCAGCAGGTTTTTTGCCTTTTTCAATAACTTCAGGCTGAGTCGCTTCCCCTTCAGCCGCGGCAGGTTCTTCTTCCTTCGCAGGCGGATGGATCGCAACAACCACTTCATCAGGAGATAATTTCACCGAAATCCCTTGCGCCAACACAAGATCTTTCACATGAATCGCGTCATTGATCTTCATGTCTTTCACATTGACTTCGATTTTATCGGGAATCTGCGTCGGCAGACATTCAATTTCAATTTCATGATGAACAATGTCAAGCACTCCGCCTTCCTTGATGCCTGCAGCTTCTTCAGCGTGCGAGACGGTCAAGTGAACCTTAACTGTGATCTTTTCGGTCAGCGAAATGACCGTAAAATCCACGTGTTCTACCTTGTCGGAAACAGGATGATGCTGCATTTCCTTAATCAGACAGGTCGACTCTTTAAGTTTCACGCCTTCAACGTCTAAGTTAATCAGCACGTTTTCTCCGGCTTTTGTATGAAGCGCGGACAGAAAATCGCGGTAATTAACTTCAACCGCGAGGGGTTTCATGCCGTGCCCGTACAAAATCGCCGGAAGCGCGCCGCGGCGGCGGGAATCTTTCGATCCCTGTTTTCCGAGTTTAGTTCTTGGTTTTGCTTGAAGTTTCATTGTTTCCATTTTATTTCTCCTCTTTCGATGAATTACGCTCTTCGCGTATCTTAGGCTTCAACGCCAACTTGTGAAAATAAAGCGCTTACGGATTCATTGCGGTGAATGCGCGTAATCGCGTCTGCTAATAAATGCGCTACGGAAATCTGATGAATTTTTTCAATCTGTTTTTCAGGAGCCATCGGAATTGAATTTGTCACAATCAATTCTCTGATCACTGATTTTGCAACACGTTCAATCGCGGCGCCGGCCAAAACAGGGTGAACTACCGCGGCATAAATATCAAGCGCGCCCGCGTCTTTTAAAGCGCTAGCGGCTTCAACAAGGGATCCGGCCGTGGAGGAAAGATCATCCACAATCACAACATTCTTACCGTCAACTTCCCCGATAATATTCATGACATGTGTTTTATTGGCATCTTCACGGCGTTTGTCTACCACGGCAAAGGATGACTCTAATAATTTTGAGTACGCGCGCGCCATGCGGATTCCGCCGACATCCGGTGAAACAACAACCAGGTTCTTAAGTTTCTTTTTCTTTAAATAATCCGCCACTGTATTAATTGAATAAAGATGATCCACAGGAATATCAAAAAATCCCTGAATTTGGCCCGCGTGGAGGTCCATCGTAAGCACGCGGTCAGCGCCGGCTTTTGTGATCAAATTCGCGACCAGTTTTGCCGTAATCGGAACACGCGGCTTATCTTTACGGTCCTGACGCGCGTAGCCGAAAAAGGGAAGAACAGCCGTAATCCGCTTCGCGGAAGCGCGGCGGGCCGCATCAATCAAAATTAAAAGCTCCATCAAATTATCATTCGGCGGTGTGCATGTGGACTGAATAATAAAGACATCTTTGCCGCGGATATTTTCGCGGATCTGCACTTGAATTTCACCTTCTGGGAAACGCGCGCAAAGAACGTCCGCGGGCGCTGTTCCAAGGTGTTCAGCGATTTCGCGTACCAACTCAGGATTTGAATTTCCGCCCAGCACTACCAGCGTCGGGCTTACTTCAATCTTCATAAATACTCCTCACCTTACGGCGGTTTACTTTTTTAAAGACTTGGCGGGCACTCCGGCCACCACGTCCCCTTTTTTAACTTTTGTTCCCGCAATTACGACACTGCCCGCGCCTGTTCTCGCATTATCTCCAACTGAAACCGGCGCCACAAAAACAGTATTAGAACCCACCAAAACTTTTTTCCCGATGCGGGTTTGATGTTTATGCTTCCCATCATAATTAGCGGTAATGGTTCCAGCCCCAATATTACTTCCATCACCAACCACCGCATCGCCTAAGTAAGCCAAATGTTTGGCTAAAACTTTTTTCCCCACTTTTGAACGGGACACTTCCACAAAACTGCCGATCACCGACTCATTACCGATATCGGCACCCTTGCGGAGTTTTGCGAAAGGTCCAATCTCGCACTTAGATCCAATCCGCACACCTGATTCGATGTAGGTGCAGGGATAAATCACGGTATCCTGCCCGATTTTTACTCCGGGCGCGATAAACGTTGTTTCCGGAGAAACAACGGTCACTCCGTTTTCCTGGTGAAACACAATTTCGCGTTTATTCATCACTTGAATTCCTGAGGCTAAATCAACACGGGAATTAATCCCCTGGCCCTCTTCCGCGGAAGCAAACGGAAAAGCTTCTATTTTATCTCCTTGCCCCGCCAAGACCTCAATCGCATCAGTTAAATAAAATTCCTGCTTCGCGTTCGCTGGCTTTATTTTTTTTAACGCGGCAAAAAGCGCCTTGCAGTCAAAAAGATAAATGCCGGTATTCACTTCTTGAATGCGGCGTTCTTGTTCCGACGCGTCCAGTTCTTCACGAATCGCGTAAAACTTTCCGCCGGCCCGAAGAATTCTGCCGTAACTTTTCGGCTCAGGCCGCAGCGCGGAAAGAACACTGGCTTTGGCATTTGATTTTTCATGCGCTTCGATAAACGCCTGTAACGTTTCGCGCCTCACAAGCGGCATATCTCCCGGCCAAATCAAAAGCATTCCGGAACGGTTTTTATAAAGAGGCGCGGCCATCATCACCGCGTGCCCCGTTCCTTTTTGCTGCTTTTGCAGAACGCAGGAAAAATGTTTACCGCGTTTTTCTAAGAAAGATCGAACCTGCTCCGCGCCGGCACCAATAACCACCGCCGGACGTTTAACTTTTACCGATTCCAAAGTATCCAGGACATGAGCAAGCATGGGCTGACCCAATAACTCATGCAGAACCTTCGGGATTTCAGAACGCATGCGCGTTCCCTTGCCCGCGGCAAGGACAAGCGCTTCCATATTTATCCTTTAATGCCCGCCAGCTTGATTCCTTCAACAAAGAACCGCTGGTTAAAAATAAATACTATCAGAATCGGAAGCATCATCAGCACCGACGCAGCCATTAAGAGCGTCCAATCCGTATGATGCAGGCTCTGAAAATATGCGAGCCCAACCGGCAAAGTATATTTTTCGTGAGTGTTAATCACGATCAAAGGCCACATAAAATTGACCCAGGATCCCATAAATGTAAACGTTGTCAGAGTCGCGAGCGCGGGCTTTGACAAAGGCAGAATAATCCGCCAGAAAATTCCAATATAATTGCAGCCGTCAATTTTCGCGGCATCTTCGAGCTCTTTCGGCAGCGTGAGGAAAAACTGCCTTAACATAAATGTTCCGTACGCGGTAAAAATACCCGGAAGGATCATCGCTTTGTAGGTATCTACCCATCCGAGATACCGAAGCAGGATAAAAACCGGAATCATTGTTACAGCTCCCGGAATCATCATAGTCGCTAAATATCCAAAAAATAGTTTATCACGTCCGGGAAACTGCAGCCGCGCAAACGCGTAAGCCGCCATAGCGCTTGTCGCCACTTGCCCAAAAGTCACGCAAACCGTCACAAAAATCGTATTTAAATAAAACTTCCCGAACGGAACCACCTGCCAAACCTTAACGTAATTCTGCCAAACAAATTTTGTCGGAATCCAGGCTTCCCACCACTGCTGATGGGCGCTAAAAACATCCCCTGGATTTTTAAGCGACGTGGCCACCATCCAAAGAAACGGAGCAATCATCGTAATCGCGCCGATACTCAAAACTACATAGGAAAGAAAGCTCCAGAAAGCGTTTTTTATCCGCTGCTGTCTTTTCATTTTTTCAATGGCGGTCTTGCTGTCTGACACGGTCTAGCTCCTATTAATGGTAATGCACTTGTTTGCCGAACACGCGCCACTGTCCGAGCGTGAATACGAACACAACGATAAAAAGAACCCAAGCAATCGACGCAGCATAACCCATTTTGTACCACTGAAACGCGTTGTTATACAGATAGTAAATAATCGTGGTGGTTGAACCGTTCGGTCCGCCGCCGGTCATAATATACGCGGGATCAAACCCGGCTTGAAATCCGCCGATGATACTCATGATCGCGATAAAAAATGTTGTCGGAGAAATCTGCGGCCATGTGACTGCCCAAAATTTCTGCCAGGGATTTGCTCCATCCACTTCCGCCGCGTCATAAAGATCGCGAGGGACACCCTGCAAAGCCGCGAGATAAAGAATCATATTAGCTCCGCCGACTTGCTGCCATACGCCCATAATAATCAAGGCGGGCTTGGCCCAAACTTCATCCGTAAGCCAATTGGGCCCCTTCAGCGGGACATGAATAATGTCGCCAAACTTCGCGATCATGGCGTTAAAAAGTCCGAACTCCGGATTATAAATCAACCGCCACAGCATAAAGATCGCAACGCCGGAACAAAGTGTGGGTAAAAAATAAACGGTTCGAAAAAAAATAATCCCTTTGAGCTTTTGGTTCATCGCCAGCGCTAGAATCAAAGACCCCGCCATACTAATCGGAATGGCGAGCATTAAATAAACCGTGTTCCAGCAATATTTCCAAAAATACGGATCCGTGAGCAGATCCGTAAAATTTGACAAACCCGCAAATTTCGGCGGCCAGGAGAGCAAATCCCAGCGCACAAAGCTTAGAGCAAGCGACGCTAATACAGGCAGTGATGTAAAAATCAAAAAGCCCAACAAGTTGGGCAGCAAAAACCCGTATCCCGCGATCGTATCGGTTAATTCAGTTTTTGTTAATTTTCTCATGCCGATTTTTCCCACTCATTGCTTCGAATCAGGGCCGGTGCTTCTTTCCCCTCGACCACTTCGCGCGTAATGAGGCATTCGACGACATTCGTTTCAGAGGGCACTTCGTACATCACATCCAGCATAATGGTTTCTAAAATCGAGCGGAGCGCGCGGGCTCCTGTGCCTTTACGGACGGCGCGGTGCGCGATTTCAAGGAGTGCGTCCGGCGTAATTTTCAAACTCACGCCTTCCATTTTGAAAAATTCCTGATATTGCTTGGTCAGTGCATTTTTCGGTTCAGTCAAAACCCGTACAAGATCCGCTTCGGTAAGACCGTGCATTGTCGACGTTACAGGAAAACGGCCGATGAATTCCGGGATAAAACCAAATTTTAAAAGATCTTCGGTTTCCACAAGCGCGAGAGTTTCACCTAAAGTTCTCTCTTTTTCTTTTTGCAAAGAAGGCGAGCTGAATCCCATCGACTTATTGGAAATACGCCGCTCGATCACTTTATCCAAATGCGCGAAAGTTCCGCCGCAGATAAAAAGGATGTTTTTGGTATTCACCTGAATATATTCCTGCTGAGGATGCTTGCGTCCACCCTGCGGAGGGACATTCGCGATGGTACCTTCCAAAATTTTCAACAAGGCTTGCTGAACACCTTCTCCCGACACATCGCGGGTGATTGAAACATTGTCAGAGGTGCGGGCAATCTTATCGATTTCATCGATGTAAATAATTCCCAGTTCCGCGCGCTTCACGTCAAAATTGGAGGCCTGAAGAAGCCGTAAAATGACATTTTCAACATCTTCACCGACGTATCCCGCTTCAGTGAGGCTCGTGGCATCCGCAATCGCAAACGGTACATCTAAAAGCTCCGCGAGAGTACGGGCAAAAAGCGTTTTACCAGAACCTGTCGGCCCGATCAGGAGAATATTGCTTTTCTCAAGTTCTACTCCGCTGTCATTTTGCCCGCGATTTTTTACGCGCTTGTAGTGGTTATGCACTGCCACAGAAAGCTGCTTCTTCGCGCGTTCCTGACCCACAATGTACTGATCAAGCTTTAATTTGATTTCGCGGGGTTTTGGAACCGTCAGCGCTTCCGCCGTTTCAATGTTGCGCACAGGAATCGCATTATCTTTCTGCAAAATATCTGAGCAAATACGGATACAGATATCGCAGATATAGACGCCGGGGCCTGAAAAGATCTTACGAACATCTTTTCGTTTGTCTCTTCCGCAAAATGAACATCGTTCTGAAATCATATTTTCCTTTTAAAACCTAAATGGCCTTACTTCAGCCGCGAGAGCGAGTAGTTTCACATCCGTGAAACTGCCCGACCTGGACTCGAACCAGGAATCTTGCCTCCAAAGGGCAGTGTGATACCATTTCACCA
>CAZEFF010000006.1:0-22515 GCA_964511315.1 uncultured bacterium
CTCGGGTTTGAGGTCTATTACGCAGCCGAAGAGGATTTTCGATTAGGGATTGCGGACAAAACCGAAGCGTTAAACTTTGATATAAACGGTTTAAGCAAAAAAATCAGTCTTGTCCGGAAGTACCCCGAAAGCCGTGAAACAGATTTGTTGGCCATTCATAAGGCATCCGCTGATTATCAAAGGATTCAGAGATGAAGATCGCGATGCTGACGCAGTCTTATTCTCCGACGGGCGGAGTTGCAACTTATGTACGGGAGCTTCGCAAAGCCCTTGAAAAAAGCGGCAGCAAAGTTTGTGTGATCCATAGTGATTTGAAAGCGGTCTCAAATAATGATCCGATGCTTCACTACGCGGAAGGATTTGACCAGTTCGAAACAGAATTATCCGCTAAGGCTGTTCCTGCGGTCTTGGGGTTTCTTCGAAAAGAAAAACCCGATGTGGTTCATGTGCAGTCATGCATGAATTATCCGCTTGAGGCCGCGATTCGAAAAGAGTTTCCGGCTGTGAAATCGATGCATGTTCATGATTACTGCCCGGCGGGAACAAAATTTCATGCGGCGCTCAATCGGGTTTGCGAGCATGCCACAGGGCCGATGTGTTTACCTCGTATGGTCTATAAGCGCTGTTCTCAAGACAAAAATCCCGCGACCCTTTGGATGTTCTATGACCGCGCTACAAAAGCAATCGCGAATGACCGCTTGTACGGCAAAGTGATTGCGGCTTCTCATTATGTGGGCGCGGAACTGCTTCGTGCTGGTTATTTGGAAAATCAAATCGAAGTGATCCCTTATTTTACACAAATTCCTGAGCTGAGCGAGTCAAGTGATGAGAGCCCTAAAATAATACTTATCACAGGGCGGTTAGTGCCTGAGAAGGGTATAGATCGCATGCTTTTAGCCGTTAATAAATTGCGCTCATCAGCGCCTTTTCGAGTTGTTATTGACGGAGATGGAGCGGCAATGCAGACGCTCAAGAAAAAGGCCGAAAAGCTTGATATCGCAAATCGGGTTGAGTTCACAGGCTGGCTTCCTCCCGCCGCGCATTGGGATCTTTTCCGCAAGGCAAGCCTCGTTGTGGTTCCTTCAGTTTGGCCTGAACCGTTCGGGCTTGTGGGCATTGAGGCGATGAGTTACGGAAAGCCCGTCGTAGCGTTTAAGGTCGGCGGAATTCCTGACTGGCTTATTGATGGCGAAAGTGGATTTCTTATTGAGCCTTATAATATTGAAATGCTCGCGGAAAAAATTGACTCTTTGCTGACGGACGCGGCTTTACGGCAGCGGATGGGTGCGAGGGGGCGTGAAATCGCGAAAGAAAAATTTAATGAAAAAAATCATGTCAGCAGGCTGTTGCAAATTTATCAAAGTGTTTACGAATCACGGCCCTTATGAAAAATAAAAAGCAAAAAATTATTGTCACAGGATCTTCCGGGTTGGTGGGTTCGGAAGTTTCCAGCTATTTTGATGCGGCGGGATGGGAAGTTCACGGGGTCGACAATAATCAAAGGGCCGTGTTTTTGGGGCCGGAAGCCGACACCCGGTGGAATCAAAAGAGATTAGAAAGCCGTTTGAAGTCTTTCGTGCATCATGAATTAGATGTGCGCGACCGCTCAGGCATTCTTCAGCTCATTGAGTCGCTTCGGGCCGACGCGGTGGTTCATACCGCGGCCCAGCCGAGTCATGACCGGGCGGCAACAATCCCTTTTGATGATTTTGACACCAACGCGGTGGGAACGCTTAATCTTCTCGAAGCGGTGCGCCGGTTTACTCCAGAAGCTGTCTTTGTGCATATGTCGACCAATAAAGTGTATGGAGACGCTCCGAACCGCATCGCAATTCGGGAATTGCCGACGCGCTGGGATTATCAAGATCCCGAATTTCAAAATGGAATTGCTGAAACCCTTTCAATCGATCAATGCAAGCATTCGCTTTTTGGTGCCAGCAAATCGGCGGGAGATATTTTGGTCCAGGAATACGGCCGTTATTTTGGAATTAAATGCTGCGCGCTGCGCGGCGGCTGTCTTACGGGCCCTCAGCATTCGGGGGTAGAGCTTCATGGCTTTCTTAGTTTTCTTGTGAAATGTAATCTGCAGGAGTCCGTCTACAAAATTTATGGCTATAAAGGAAAACAGGTCCGGGATAATATTCATTCCTACGACGTGGCTTCTTTTATCGAGGCCTTTATCCGGAAGCCCCGTGTTGGCGAGGTTTATAACTTGGGAGGGGGAAGAGAAAATTCGTGCTCGATATTAGAAGCGTTTGACCGTGTGGCAGATATTTCGGGTAAACCGATGCGTTCTGAGTACGTCGATAAGAACCGCGATGGCGATCATATTTGTTATATTTCAGATCTCCGTAAAATGAAAAATCATTATCCTGAGTGGCGCATTACAAAAAATCTGGATGATATTTTTAAAGAACTTGTTTCGGCTTGGAAAACGAGGCTTCAATGAAAATACTGATTACGGGCTCGTGCGGATTTGTCGGCTCAAAACTTGCCGAGTATTTTTTAGGTGCGCGTGAAAATCTAAGCCTTTACGGCATCGATAATCTTTCGCGGAAAGGCTCTAAATCCAACATTGAAAAGCTTCAAAAGCTTGGTGTGAAATATTTTCAAGGGGATGTCCGCTATTTAGAAGATTTAAATAAAGTTGGGCCTGTGGATTGGGTGGTCGATTGCGCGGCAAACCCGAGCGTGCAGGCGGGTTTTAATCAGGATTCGGGGCCTGCAGAAGTTGTTGATCACAATTTGATCGGGACTTTGAGGGTTTTGGAATATTGCCGGAAGCATAAGGCCGGCCTGATTCTTCTTAGTACCAGCCGTGTTTATTCTACGGAGCAACTCAATCAGCTTTCTTTCAAAATTGCCGGAAACCGTTTTGAGCCTGAACTCGGCAAGATCCGCGTTGAAGGGTTTGGGCCTCAAGGTGTGAGCGAAACATTTCCGGTTAATCCGCCGCTTTCCTTATACGGAGCGACGAAACTAGCGTCTGAAGTGATGGCGCTTGAATACGGAAACGCGTTTTCGTTTCCTGTTTGGATTAACCGCTCAAGTGTTTTAGCAGGCGGGGGGCAGTTCGGAAAAGCAGATCAGGGCATTTTAAGTTATTGGATGTATCAATATATCTTAGACCGTCCGCTAACTTTTATCGGTTACGGCGGAAAGGGATACCAGGTGCGGGATTTTTTCCATCCATTCGATCTTGGTCCGGTTTTTTTAAAGCAAATGGATGAACCTTTGAAAACGTTAAAACCGAGAGTGGTCAATTTTGGCGGCGGTCTGGCCGGGAGTATTTCGCTTGCTGAGCTTACCACGTGGTGCGATAAACGCGCGGGCAAAAAGAAAGCGGTTGCCTCTAAAGCGGAAAACCGCGCGTTCGACGTCCCTTATTATGTGACGGACGCGAAACTTGCTTTGGAGGTTTGGGGTTGGCGTCCTAAACATTCACTCGAAGCAATTATGGAAGAAACATGGCAGTGGGCTTCAAAAAACCGCGCGCTGATTGAAAGCTTTTCATGAAATCTGAAATTCAACCGCTTTGTATGCTTAGCGTGATTATTCCCGCGCGGAATGAAGAGGATTGTATCGCAGCGACAGTGCGGCATCTTTATGAAGAGCTTAAAGCGCATAAAATTAGCCACGAAATTTTAGTTGTCAATGACGGCAGTACGGACCAAACCGCTAAGATAATCAGCGGAATGCGGAGTGAAGTCCCAACTTTACGGCCTCTGACAAACCGCGGGCTTCATGGGTATGGACATGCTGTAATCTATGGAATTGATCATATGAATGGGGATGCCGCGGTGATCATGATGGCGGATGAATCGGATGATTGCCGTGATGTTGTGCGTTACTGGGAAAGGCTTAATGAAGGCGCGGACTGTGTTTTTGGGAGCCGTTTTATCGACGGGGGAAAAACCGTTGATTATCCGCTTCCGAAATATATTTTGAACCGGCTGGGGAATAAATTTATTCAGCTTTTGTTTGGTTTGGGGCTTAACGATGTGACGAACGCGTTTAAGGCCTACCGAAAAGAAGCATTGGAGGCGTGCCGCCCCTTCGTCGCGCGGCATTTTAACCTCACTGTCGAGCTTCCGCTTAAAGCGATTGTGAGGGGATTTAAATGGTCGGTTATTCCCATCAGCTGGCGGAATCGAACGCAAGGCGTTGCGAAATTTAAAATTAAGGAAATTGGAAGCCGGTATTTGTTTATCATTCTGTACGTCTGGCTGGAAAACTTTCTTTGCCGCGAAGATTATTGGCGGCGCAAGGAAGAGAAGAAAATCCGCCGATGGACGGGGAAATTTAAAAAAATCACACAGGTTTTTAATGCGCCGGCAAAATGATGCGATTCGAGGGGATTTAAAAGGGATTTATGGAAAACGCTGAACGGCTTTATTCGAATCGTTTTAAAAAAGAGCAGGTTCCGGCTAGAAAAAAACTTTGGAAAATTCTCTGCCGTGATTTTTTTCAAGCCTATGTTAAGAAGACAGATACCGTGCTTGATCTGGGCGCGGGTTCTTGCGAGTTTATCAATGAAATTAAATGCCGCGAGAAGATCGCGGTCGATGCCGGCAATCATTGCGCCGCGAATGCTCAGCCCGACGTGAAAGTGATTCAGTCGAAAAGCATTGATTTAGGCGTGATCCCCAATGAAAGCGCCGATGTTGTTTTTGTGAGCAATTTTTTTGAGCATCTTCCTGATAAAAAAGAACTTCTGGCAACGCTTGCGGAAATCAACCGTGTTCTGCGCCCAGACGGAAAACTTTTGATTCTTCAGCCCAATATCCGTTTGATTCAGGGGGCTTACTGGGATTTCCTTGATCATCATCTTCCGCTTACCGATCGAAGTATGGCTGAGGCGCTGGACATGGCGGAATTTAAAATAAAAGAAATTCGGCCGCGATTTTTGCCTTATACCACGAAAGGTCCGCTCATTCATTTTTTATGGCTTGTGCCGCTTTATCTTAAAAGCCCTCTTTGTCAGTGGCTGTGGGGCAAGCAATCTTGGTTCGTCGCTGAGAAGGTCAATCACCATGCTTAAACGAATCTGGTTTGCCTTGGGTATTTCCGTTTGGCTAGTCTATCTTTTCCATTTTGATCCAATCTCGGCAGGCAGCGACCGGTTTGTTTATTTAGTCATGTCTTTGGTCGAGCATCATCGCTTTTCGATCGATCTCTACCGCCATTTGACGCCGGAGCTGTCTTTTTACGGCGGACACTATTTTGTGAACACGAATCCCGGGCTTTCCTTTTTAGCCGCTCCCGCATGGTTTATTGTTTGGCCTTTTTACCGGATGCTTTCCGGTGTCTGGATAAGCGGGGATCATGTTCATTATGTCATTGCGCACTTTGTGACTTTTGCGTTTACAACAGCGCTTTGCGCGGCTTTTGCCGCCGTATTAATTGCCCAGTGGATTTATGAGCGGACAGGGCGGGCTCAACGGGCCGCATTTGCGTCGCTTCTTTATTCTTTTGGGAGCATCGCGTTTCCTGTATCAAGCAAATTGAATCAAAATGGTGTTGTTTCTTTACTTTGTCTGGCTGTTTTTTGTCTTATTTTTCCCGCGAAGGATGCTCTTCGGATCAGTGAAGACAGTAAAAGGGGACTTTGTATCGGATTTTTATCGGGATTAGCCCTATTAGTCGATTACAGCGCCCTGCCTTTTTTAGCCGCGGCGGGTCTTTTTATCCTTCTGCAGCCTAACGCGTTAAAAACTGCCGCATGGGCCATTGCGGGTTCTATGGGCCCCTTACTTGCGCTTGCCGTTTATCAGGGAGCTTTTTTCGCGAATCCATTTTTACCTGCCCAGGCTTATCTTTGGAATATTGAGCAGACAAATTTTTCAAAAACATTGCTTGGCTTCACATGGCCGAATTGGCGCGAAGCGGCCCAATATTTGATTTATCCGAAAGCAGGAGTCTTCTATTATATGCCCTACACTCTCGCGGCCTTATGGTATCTGCCGAGCCGGAAAAAAATGAATCAAGTCGGCCTTTTTCCGGAAGAGCGTTTTTTTATCGGATTGACTTTTATCTTATACCTTATATTTGTCAGTGTTCAGCCGTCGCCTTTTACCGCCTTTGGTCCGCGGTATATGCTTCCTCTCTTTCCGCTGATTTGCATGGCTTGCGCAATTTATGTGAATCCGTTTCAAAATTTAATTATCACCGGGCTCATTTTTTGGGGATTCCTTGGGGCGGTCGCTGGAGCTGAACTGGGAGTGGATACGGGTAATATTTTTATTACCGCCGGAGCATGGCTGCTTCGCGGTCCCTGGCTGCCGATTTTAGATTGGATAAAAACCGATGCGCTTAAGGGCATGGCTTATTATCCGGATGTTCTGACCTCTTACGGACTTTTTTTCGTTCTTTTCGCTTGTCTCGCGTGTGTGTGGCTGCCGGTTTTTTTAAAAAATTCACATAAAGGAGAATTAAAATCATGAAAAAACAAGAGATCTTATATCCATCGTGCAATCTTATGACGGTAAGTGATGGACGGGGAGGAATCTTTACTTGGATTCCAAGTGAACCCATCGTTGAATTTAATATGCTTTACTTCCAGCCGGGAAAAACGCGCGGAAATCATTTTCACCCGGAATTTGTCGAATACTTTCTCATTGTGGATGGAAGCGGAGTCATGGTGAGCAAGGATTCGGATGTTGAAGGCGGGGAACGGGTGATTCATATGAGTAAGGGGATGTGCGTACGCACGCCTATCGGCGTAACGCACGCGTTTTACGCGATAACACCTGTGACGGCAATTGCCATGCTTTCAAAGAAATGGGATGACTGCAATCCGCCAATCATTCATCAGCATTTGATCAGTCCTAAAGGATAATTGTTTTTCAATCATGAAGGAAACTGAGTACCAGCCCAAGATTTTTTGGGGGAAGCTTGTATCGGGAAACCGGGATCTAAGCAATGTCGGACACCCATCGCTGGGAAAGTTTAACCAAGTGGCTTACGGATTTAGGCTTTCCGCTTTTAAAAAAGCTTTAAGCGGAATCAGTTTGGCTGGTATTCAGATTTTTGAAGCGGCGTTCGGAGAGTCCTTCTATCTCCGGTTTTGGCAAAAACAGGGGGTCTCTAAAGTTGCCGGAATGGATATTTCAGAAGAGGCCGTTAGGGCGGCAAGGAAAGAGTTTCCGATGTACCAGCTTCAATGCGGAGATTTATCGTGTGCCGAAGATTTTAAAGGTTTTGGCCGGTACGATATTGTGACAGCCGTAGACGTTCTTTATCACATTACGGAAGATAAGCTATGGCACTCGGCCGTTAAGAATTTATGCGGATTAGTTAACCAAGGCGGGCTTTTTATTTTTACGGAAAAATTCCCCAAATTTAAGAGCCCTCAAAATGTTTCCTTCGCAAAACGGCGTCCGCTTTCTGAGTGGGATGGGCTTATGACGGCAGCGGGGTTCAAGCGGATCCGTATGCTTCCAGTTTTTGTTTTTATGGATGACCCCATTGTTAATGGAGAGCATTCCTGGTTAGGACGGTTTTCCATGGTGCAGTGGAGATTCGGAACAAAGATGGTTCGAATTTTTGAGAAATGGCCAGTTTTGCGTGACGCGATAGGACTTTTATACGGCGCGGTATTATTTATTCCAGAAAAGATTTTTTTATTCTTTTTAAATCGAACACCTAACTTAGAATTGGCAATTTATAGGCGTCTTGAATGACGACTGTCGCGATTGTCGGGGCTAATGGGTTTGTGGGAAAGGCGTTATGCTCGGCATTTCTCCGCAAGAAAGATGTCCGTGTTGTTCGTGTAACCCGGGATAACTATGATGCCGCGCGTCAGGACGCGTACGATATCTTGATTAACTCGGCCATGCCTTCCAAGCGGTTTTGGGCGAAAAATAATCCGGGGGAAGATTTTAAGGAAACGGTTCAAAAAACGGAAGATCTCTATAAGAATTGGCATTATAAAAAGTTTATCCAAATCAGCACGGTCTCCGCGCGGACGGAACCCGGATCTGTTTATGGAAAGCACAAAGCGGAGGCGGAAAAAATATGCAGGGGGAAAGATTCGCTTATTATCCGTCTGAGTTCTATGTTTAGTCCTGATCTTTCAAAGGGCTCTCTGCTGGATATTCTAAATAATAGGAAGGTTTTTGTAAGCGGCGAAAGCCGTTACCCATTTGTCTCGGTGGATTTTGCCGCGTCTTGGATAAGCGGGCATGTTGATCTGTCCGGAACTATCGAAGTGGGGGCGAAGGATACCGTTTCCTTGAAAGAAATCGCCCTGCGGCTAAAACGTAAAATTGAATTTGAAGGTGATGTTGAAAACCAGGCGATTGAAAATCCGCGTCCTGAATTTCCATCCGCGGAAGAGGTATTTTATTTTATGGAGCAGCAGATAAACGGAGCGAAGGCGTGAAGACAAATTCTAAAATGATCAAAGATACTGCGGCGCCCGAAGTGAAAAAATGCCGTGCCTGCGGCAACGCGAACCTTGTCCCTTGTTTGGATATCGGCTATCAGTATTTATCCTCGATTTTTCCTGATTCTCTTGATTACCGTTCCCGCTTATTCCGCTATCCGATGGATATGGTGCTTTGTCAAAAAACGCCGGGCGGGAATGAATGCGGACTTGTGCAGCTAGGTCACGATCTCGATTTGACGGATATGTATAAAGACTATCCGTATACCAGCGGTTCAAATTCTTCGATGAAAAAAATATTGCAGGATGTTGCCGAAAGCGGACTCGCGCTGGGACATCTGCGGGCCGGTGATACTGTGCTTGATATCGGGTGTAATGACGGGACGCTGCTTTCGTTTTTTGACGGCAAAGGGCTTTCGCTTCTAGGAATCGACGCGGCGCATAATGTTACGCCGGTTTTCGAATCGCCATCGCTAAAGATTAAACGGGCTACTTTTTTTAACCGAAAATCCTTTCAGGAAATGAGCGGCAAAAGGGCAAATTTGATTTTTAGTATCGCGATGTTTTATCACTTGTCGGATCCTGTCGGGTTTTCCCGGGACGCCGCGGAGTGTCTCGCGGATAACGGCGTCTGGATTATTCAAATGGCCTATTTGCCCGCGATGCTGCAGACAAACATGTATGACAATATTGTTCACGAGCACGCCGGATACTATGGGATTGAGCATATGCAATGGGTGATGGAAAAAGCAGGGCTCGAAGTTTTCGATGTTGTTTTAAATGATGTGTATGGCGGAAGTTTTCGGATTTTTGTCAAAAAGAAGGGGAATTCGAAACTTTCTTTGACGGATCGATTAGCAAAGCATCTCGCTGAAGAAAAAAAATGCGGGTTGTTCGAACTGAAAACGTATCAGCAGTTTGACCAGCGGATTCAAAAAACGAGAGATGATTTGCGCGATTTGCTGAAAAAAATAAAAAGTCAGGGAAAGACGGTGTGGGTTTACGGCGCGTCCACTAAAGGGAATACGATTCTTCAGTATTGCGACATTGGCGCTGAAGATATTGCCGGAGCCGCGGACGCGAATCCCTTTAAGTTTGGGAAGTATCTCATTGGGTCGGATATTCCCATTCGAAATGAAGAAGAAATGCGGAAAGCAAAGCCCGGTTATCTTTTGTCGCTGCCATACAGCTTTACGGAAGCTTTCGCGAAACGCGAAGAAGCGCTTGTCCGTTCCGGAACCCGGTTCATTGCCCCGCTGCCAAGTGTGAAGCTGATCCCTTAAATTATGACGGAAACCTTTAATATCCGGCAAGTCATCCTGAAAAATATGAGTTTTCAGGTGGTCTCCCAATTTCTATCGCTTGGCCTCTCGCTTATTGCTACGGGCGTGCTTTCGCGTTATCTCGGCGTTGAAGCTTACGGTCAGTTTAATTATCTCTACGCGTTCTACTATTTATTCATGACGCTTAACGATTTTGGTATGGATACCGTGGTGATTCGCGATATTTCTCAGCGCCGCGAGCGGGCGGGAGTCATTATCGGGACCATGAGTCTGTTTAAAATTTGCACTTCGCTTGTTCTTGCCGGTGCGGCTTGGATTAGCGTGGAGCTTATGACGTTCGATCCGGTTTTAGAATCATCGCTTAAGATCTTTGCTTTGATTCTTCCGGGTTTGGCTTTGCAGCTGCCGGGACTGATTTTTAATGTGGTCCTCAAATTAGAATATCCCGCGGTCATCGGATTTTTTATGAGGATAATTAACTTCGCCGTGATTTTACTCCTGGTTTTGAATGGATGCAAACTTCAGGCTTTAGCGATGGGGATGGTCGCGTGCGAATTTCTATCTGCCGGAGTTATCTTCTTCTTTTCCCGGAAATTCCTTGAAATTAAATGGCAATTTGACGCGGCAGAGTGGAAGCAAATCATAAAGCCCAGCCTATGTATTGGAATTACCGGGATTTTTGTTGCGCTGATTAACCGGGCGGATTTTATCATGCTTGAACGGCTCCGGGGGATCCATGATGTCGGGATTTACGCGTCGATGTATAAAGTAACGAGTTTGCTGGAAACTTTGCCGCTTTTGCTCATGTCTTCAATCTTTCCGCTTTTTTCGAAATACGCGTCTACGGACAGGGCCGCTCTGGGGCGAGTCTACCGGAAAGCAAATAGGTTATTATTCCGCGCGGCAATTGTTCTCGGAATTTTTATCACAATTTCCGCGCCGTTCATTATCCGCGTTCTTTTCGGCGCGCAATATCTGGAAGCGGTCCGCGGTCTGCAAATACTCGTGTGGGCCACAGTGGCGCTCTATTTGGCGCTTCCCGCCGGAAATTTACTGATCAGTGTGGGGCTGGAAAAATTTAATTTGATCGCAAATATGATCGCTGCGCTTCTGAATATTGCCTTGAATTTTTTACTCATTCCGAAGATGGGTGTTACAGGGGCCGCGATCGCGACTGCGGCGGCCTATGGCTCCTTAGCTGTTTTTTTACGTCTAGCCGCGGCGAAAAAATGTATTTTTGATTAGGAGATGCTCATGGATAAAACGCTTTATTTGGGTGCCGGCAAACAGGAAAGAAAAGAAAACTCGGTGACGGTGGATATGCGGTCTGAAGGTAAGCCTGATATCGTTCATGATTTGAATATCTTTCCGTGGCCGCTTGAGTCGGATTCTTTTTCTGAAATTATTTGTCAGGATGTTATTGAGCATTTAAACGATTTGGTCAAAGTGATGGAAGAAATTCATCGGGTGGGAAAAGCCGGGGCGGTTATCCGCATCACAACGCCGCATTACTCATCCCATAATTCTTACACGGACCCCACGCATAAGCAGCACCTGGGGCTATTTTCTTTTGATTATTTCACCGGGGCAAATCAGTGGGATTTTTATACAAAGGTCCGGTTTCAGAAAAAAAAGGCGGATCTTTATTTCTATCCGGGATGGATAAATAAAGTTATTTGGAGAATTGCGAAGCGCTGGCCTTTGTTTTATGAAAAGAGGCTAGCGTGGATTTTTCCAGCGTGGTTCATGTCTTTTGACCTCATTATCGTAAAGTGATCATTTCTTGATAAAAGTTCTGCATATATCTCCGACTTATTTTTCTCCCAAATCGGTTGTCGGGGGAGGAGAAAGATACGCTTTTGAATTGGCGAAAGCGATGTCCCGTTCCGCGGATGTGACTTTTTTAAGTTTCTCGCCGCGGCCTCAGGCCTATCTCCAAGACGCTCTGAAAGTGCTGCTCATTCCGCGCTGGGCGTCCTTAGATTTTGTGCGTCAGATTAGGCGGGCGGAAGTCATTCATTGTCATCAAATCCGCTATCCGCAAACCGATGCCGCGATCATTCTGGGGAAATTAATGGGTAAGAAAGTTTTTGTGACGGATCTTGGCGGCGGATGCTCCCGGGTTTTATCGGATCATTTGCCTTTAAGGGGATGCGCGGATGGGTATTTGTTCATCTCTCATTATTCGAAGCAGCTCGCGCGGGAATGGCCGAAAGCGAAACGGCCGGATTTTCTGGAGGTTATCTACGGCGGAGTTGACAACGGAAAATTTAAACCTGATTCGGCGAATCGAAAAACAAATAAGATTGTCTATGTCGGTAGAATTGTTTCTCATAAAGGGATTGAGTATCTGATCGAAGCTCTTCCTGACGGAATGGAACTGGAGATTCTTGGGGCGGTTTATGATGAAGATTATTTTAATTATCTGAAAGAAAAGGCCCGCGGAAAAAACATCTGTTTTACTCATGATGCGGCGGATGAACAGATTATACGCAAATATCAGGAAGCCATGCTCGCGGTTCAGCCTTCTGTGCACGAGGACTACTTGGGACGAAAAACACAAGCCCCCGAGCTTCTTGGGCTTGTCGCGCTAGAGGCGATGGCTTGCGGTACCCCAGTTGTTGTCACGGACGCTGGCTCTTTACCGGAACTTGTCAAAGATGGAGAGACCGGTTTTATTGTGCCTCAAAGATCCTCAGCGGCGATTAAAGAAAAAATTCAATACGCTGCCGCGCATGCTGAAGAGGTGAAAAGGATGGGAGCGAATGCCCGCCTGCATGTGTTAAGCCAATTTTCATGGGAAGCTGTGGTCAGCCGGTGTCTTCAATGTTATGCGCGGAAATAATCAGCAAAGGTTTTTAGAAAAATGAATATGCGGAAATTACTCGTAAATCTGGGAGTGTTTTTCGGGAGTCTGTTTTTTATTCTTATTGCGCTTGAATTTGGCTCATGGTTTTTTTTACCCGCGCCCAAACCGCAGGGGTTGCCGATGTTTAAGCCGCTCGCGGATTCCGCGATCGGTTACAAGTACAAACCCAATCAGTGGGGGTATACTCTTTCAGAGAAAGCCAGAATTAATCAATGGGGTTTTCGAGGCCGGGATTGGACGGTTGAAAAAACTGCCAATAAAATCCGAATCGCGATTCTCGGAGATTCTTATATTTTTGGGCAAGGATTACGGGAAAATGAAACCATTCCAGCCCAGCTGGAGCGTTTGTTGGAAGAGCAGTACAAAGAATATGATTTTGAAGTCATGAACTTTGGATTGCCTGGATATGATATTGGGCATGAAATCCAAGTGTTAAAGCATGAAGCTGTGAAATTTCATCCTGATATCGTGATTATGGGATTCTTTTTCAACGATTTGTTTTATATCAAAGATTATGCTTTTTATCCGGAGATGTTTGGTCAAAAGACTCCGCTGATGAGTTATGTGAAGCTGCTTTTTCATTACAGCCGGCTGATGATGTTTGTCTGGGACCGGATGAGCCCGATCCTCTTTGGTCCAAGCGAAGTGAATACTGCCTTGCAGCGTTATCTTGACGGGTCGGAGCAGGCTCCTGGAGGCGGGCTTAAAGACGGATGGAGATTCTCTTTGGAGCAGCTTGATGAATATAAGCGGCAATCTGTCGAAAAGCATTTTGAGCCTGTTTTTACGGTGATTCCAACGCCGCAGGAAATAGAATCTAGGAAAATGGGCGGCTATGAGAAATTTTTGAAAGAACAAGCTGCTGGACGGGGGATCAAGGCCTTTCTTTTGCCGTCCCTAACAGAAAATCAAACAGGTTCTTCCAAGGAGTATTTGATTCCTTACGATTTTCACTTAAGTGTGTTTGGGGCCCTGAAAGCCGCGGAAGAAATGCTGAAAGGAATGGCTCCTCTGGTTGAAGAAAAAATAAACGGATCGGCTGCCTAGAATGGAAAGGTTCATCTCGCTATGAAAGTCGCGTTTATCATGCCGACTTATTTTGCTCCCGATTCTGTGATTGCCGGCGGAGAGCGGTACGCGTACGGACTCGCGAAGAAAATGGCGGAAAAAGCGGATACGGCTTTAATTTCTTTTGCGCCTCAGCCGGGACGCGTGCGGGATGGTAAGCTAAGAATAATCTACAGCCGGATTCTTTTCCGGGCGGGAGGGATTTCTAATCCGTTTGCGCTTGATTTTATTCCCTTGCTTAAGGAATTCGACGTGATTCATTGTCTTCAGTACAAAACGCTTGTGACAGATATGGCTGTTCTATTTGGCAAAAAAGTTTTTGTGACAGATCTTGCCGGCGGAACGTACTATTGTTTTTCTCAATTGCTTCCTACCTATAAAAAAATTAAAAGCTTTCTGATGATCTCGGAATATAACCGCGGATTGAATCCGGAAACCCAAAAAGTGCCGACCCGGATTATTTATGGGGGCGTGGATCAAAATTATTTTGTTCCGGGCCGTCAGCCCGCGTCTTCGAACCGGTTCTTATTTATCGGGCGTATTTTCCCATCGAAAGGAATTCACGATTTAATTCCTGCGTTGACGCCAGGAATGGAACTCGATATTTGCGGGACATGTCATGACCATGATTATTACGCTCAGCTTAAAACCATGAGCAAGGGTAAAAAGGTTTCTTTTTATGAAGGGATTTCTGATGATGACCTGCTTCTTAAAATACAATCCGCGGCGGCGGTTGTTTTGCCTTCATTAACTGATGGCGGATTTACTTCCGCGATGGAGGCTATGGCGTGCGGAACTCCGGTGATCGGGACGCGCGTGGGTTCTCTTCCGGAAGTGATCGAAGAGGGTAAGAGCGGCTTGATTGTGGCGCCTTCTGACAGCGCGGGGTTAAGCGCGAAAATGAGCTATCTTATTGATAATCCGCAGGAGCGCAGCCGTATGTCCCGGTACGGAAGGGAAAAAGTGCTGCGCGATTTTACCTGGGATCGTGTGGCGGAGCGCTGTTTGGAAGCCTATCAATTATGAAAATCGCCTTTCTAACAAAGTCAGTACCGCCTGTCATTGAAGGAATTGGTGAATATACTTTCAATCTTGCCGCGGAATTTATCGCGCAGGGAATGGATGCGCGCTTGTACACAAGCGAGGGACAAAATCAGACAGCTCCTTGGGTCTATCCGGTGATTTCAAAGTGGGAGCCAAAAACTGTGAAGCAAGCCCTTGAGGCTTTTGATCCTGATTGGGTTTCGCTGCAGTATGTTCCGCAGCTATATCAGCGGAATGGTTTTTGCTGGGCGGTTGCGTCGATTCCTGGGTACTTAAAAAAGCAGAGCCGCTGTAAGACATCAGTCACTTTGCATGAGTTTCAAACGGCTTTTGGTTTTTCGCCTAAAAAGTTTATACGGGCCTGCTGGCTCCGCTTGCAGACGGCAAGAATTTTAAATGGCTGTGATTCCGCTGTGTTAACCTGCGATTCGTATAAGAATATTCTTGAGCGCGCCGGTCAAGTAAACTCGCTGGCCAATATTCCCGTGGGAGCAACGATTATGCCTCATGCGTTTTCGAACGCTGAAATTGAGGCTTTGAAATCAAAGTATCAGCTTGGTTCATGTAAAGTTTTAGGGTTTTTGGGAAGACTCGCTTCGTTTCGGCGTTTAGACGCGGCGATCCGCATTCTCGGTGAAGCGAAAAAAAAGGGAATTCGGGCGAAGCTTCTCTTGATCGGCGCGGTTAAGAGCTCCAATCCTTCCTTATACAAGGAATTAGAAGATTTGGCTAAATCGCTCGGTGTTTTAGAGGATATTGTTGAAACAAAGGAGCTGCCGCCGGAAGGGGTTTCGGGATGCCTGCAATGTGCCGATATATTTCTATTCCCGCAGCAGGACGGGATTTCGACGCGGAATACAACCGTGATGAACGCGCTGGCTCATGGGCTTCCAATTTTGGCGTATGAGCCTTCTGCCGGAAATTTTGACGGGTATGAGCTCCCGTATGGAACGCTTGTTAAGCAGGGAGACGAAGCCGGTTTTATCCTTGCGGCTCTCCGGCTTCTTCAGAAAAATGCCGATTTTGAAGCGGGAGCGAAGCAGAAGCTTTATTTTGCAGAGCACTTTTCATGGAGACGGATCGCTTTGGCGTATCAAAAAGCCTTAGACTGGAAATAATCTTATGTGGAGAATTCTTTTTAGAGTTTTGTGTTTGGAAATCCTTATCGATGGATTTTTAATTTACTGGTTATTTCCCGCGCAATGGATCCATCTTTTGAAGGATGTCTTGGTCGCGGTGGTTTATTTCGTGTTTCTTCCAAAAGAGCATGTGAAAGATAATATGAATGCTCTAGGAAACATTTTCGGTGTCGAAATTGTGGTGGCGATGGCGGCCATGTTTTTTATTGGAATCGCGCAGATATTTAATCCTCTGTCTCCCGGACTTTTAAGAGGAATTCTTGGCGTTAAACTTATGTTTCTTCCATGGGCTTTGATCCCTTTAGCTTTTACCTATGTCCGGGATCTGAAAGATGTAGAGAACTTTTTCCGGCTGATTGTTTTAGCGTCTATTCCAATCAATCTGTTCGGGATGGTTCAGTATTCACAAGGGCAGGATTTCATGGTGCGGACATTTGGTCCCGGTTTCTACAATAACACCATGATGGCTATGGTTCCCGGAATCATTCATACGCAATCTTTTGTCCGTATTATCGGGACGTTCGCGTCGAGCGCTCACTACGCAATGTTTCTGGCCATGAATACGCCGCTTTGTTTTGGCTTGTTTTTCACGGATAGAAAATACAAATATTTTTGGGCCGCGATATTGACTTTGAATATTGTGACCCTTCTTTGCACAGGGTCGCGGGGAGGTCTCATGGCGATGCTCTTTATGGCCGGTATGTTTGCTTTTCTTTCGAAGAGGGCTCGTCCCGCGATGATTGTGATCGCTCTGCTCGTTCTAATTCTCTACGGCAGTTTTAAAACTCTCGGCCGCACAGTGGGGATGCGTTTTGCAACCATTACCCAAGGCGCTGAATTGCGCGGGCGGACCGTCGAAACGGCTCCCCAGCAATTTCTTATTTATTTGAATAAATACCCTATAGGCAGAGGAATTGGGGCAGGCTCGCAAGGCGCTCGGCATTTGGGAAAAAGAGAGGGGCAGTTTTTTTTGGTTGAAAATTATTTATCCAAAATGCAGCTTGAAGTCGGATTGCCTGGTGTGCTTGTATTTTATTTTCTAATTTTCTTCATCATTATGAAAATTATGCGGCATTGGATTGGGCCGCCCGGGGATAGTAAGGCCTATATTTTTTCAATTGCCATGGCAGCTTTTTGTGTCGCTCAATTCACGGTCGGAACGCTTTTTAGTTCCATTGATAACCCTCCGGCATGTGTTTTTCTTTGGGTGTTTCTTGGTTTTCTCGCCAAGCTTCCTTACGTCAACGTGATGGACGAGGAATACGACTACTAGTTTGAAATTGCCTCCTTGAAGATCTTAATTATTAGCGCTGATTATGCTCCCGCCTTATCCGGCATTGCCGATTATGTTCGGCATTTAAAAAAATATTTAACTGAGCGGGGAGCTGCAGTGAGCGTTTTGACGGGCCGGAATCTATCGGCCCCGCCGGCTGAAGAGCCAAATGTTCATCGTTTAATTTCGGCCTGGGGCTGGGGCTCTTACAAAGAAATTGCTGCGTTTGTTAAGCGGGACAAGCCCGATATTATTCATTTTCAATACATGAGTCTTTGTTATGACAATCACCCTGCTGCAAATTTTTTGCCGCTGGTTCTGAAAATGAATTTTCCTTCCCTTAAAATAGTCACAACCTTTCATGAGTTTGCATCTTCTTTTTTTCGTCTTCCGCTTTTTTTTACGGTTGCTGGGTCCGATGCGTGTATTGTGACCAATCAGCATCATGAAATGATGTTTAACCGGTTTTTGCGTCTGTTCGCGGGCGGGCGGGCGGTGTCCAAAATCCGCTTGGCGCCGAATGTTCTGCCGGCTCCCGGTTCTATGAACGCGAGGGAGATCATCCGGCAAGGGCTGGGTCTAGGTGAGGGGGACTTCCTGTTCATTCGATTTGGAATTATTCACGATATCGCCTTGCCTGAACTTAAAGTCCTGATCGACGCGTTTTCTGAATTCCAAGCAGGCGGCCGTTCCGGAAAACTGCTGTTTTTAGGAAAGAAAGAAGACCGCGCTTTCTCGAGCCTGAGGGCTTACGCGCTGGAAAAAGAAATTGCTAAGCAGATTATTTTTCGTACTGATTTATCTCACGCGGAAATTTCAAAGTATCTTTATGCCGGCGATGCCGGGCTCGCGCCTTATTTGGACGGAGTAAATGAAAAACGAACCGCGCTGCTCGCGCTATACGCGCATAACCTTCCAGTGATCAGTAATTTACCCAAATTTCTTTCTTCAGAGTTTAAGCCGGATGAAAATGTTGTGTTGGTGCCGTTTGGATCTGCGAAGGGGTGGGCGGGTGCGATGAAACACCTAGCGGAAGATAAAGCGTTTCGCGAAAAGCTCATTGAACAAGGTAAACAGGTGACGGCACTTCATGAGTGGCAGAGCATCGCGGAAGAAACCATAGAGCTTTATAAGAATGTGACGGCTGGGTGAAATGAAGATTCTTTTTGCGGCAAACACGCGATCCTCAAAAAATTCAGGCATTGCTAAGATTTTAAATTGTCTCGCGGAAGATCTCATCAAAAAAGGAAATACGGTGGAGGTTATTTTTTCTCCGGATGTCATTTCCGCGAATTTGCCGCGGAAATTTTCCGAGCTTCTATTCGGTCTTACATTGCTAATCAAAATGTCCCGCTTGCCGCGTCAAAAAGGACCTTTTGATATCGTCGCTTTGCACAGTTTAGATGCTTGGGCTTACGTCTTGTTAAGAAAAGTATTTCCGAATTTGCCTCCTTGCGTGGCGGTTTCCTATGGCCATGATGAAATGCGGTGGGAACTGGAGAAAGAAGAGGATGCCCTTGGCCTGCGCAAATTGAGCTGGTTCTCAAAGTTTTTCTATTACGGCTTGGTTGTCTCGCGGGCAAGATTCGCGTTTAAACGCGCGGATCATGTGATGGTGACCGCCAAGACCGAACTGGCTTATAATCAGAAAAAATACGGCATCCCGGAAAATCGAATGACGTTTATTCCAAACGGGGTTTCGCCGGAATATTTTGCAGCCAAGAGCTATTCGCAAACCCCAAGTAAGATTTTATATTTTGGCGGATGGGAATGGAGAAAAGGAACCCGTTATCTCGCGCAGGCGTTTGAAAAAATCTGCTCCCGATATCCGCATGTCCGCTTAACGGTGGCGGGTGTCGGCGCGGGTGCTGACGAAGTGAAAAACGCTTTCGCTGAAATATGCCGGGATAAAATTCACGTGATTGCGAATGTCCCTCATGAGAATACTCCGCAGCTCTATCGGGAACACGATCTGTTTGTTTTTCCTTCGCTTTTTGAAAGCATGTCGCTTGTCGTGCCTGAAGCCATGGCAAGCGGTCTTCCGGTGGTAACGACGCGGACTTGCGGAATGCAGGACATTATCATTGACGGAGTGAATGGATACCTTGTGCCCGTGCGCGATGCCGATGCGCTAGCCGCGCGTGTGATGGAAATTCTTGATCATCCTGACTTGGGCCAAAAACTTGGGACGGCCGCTCAGGAAAGCGCGAAAAATCTTCTGTGGGATCGTATCGGAGATCAAGTTCTTGAAATGTATCGAAAAATTGTAAGCGAATCCCGCTCTGTGCCGCGATGATAACCTTGAAGCTAACTTGTTTCTCTAATCTGCGCAGACTGACCTTATTTTTCCGGAAATTTTTTGAGAAAATAGGACTGCTGAAAGTTTATGTTTGGGCTTATGAAGGTGTCCGAAAACCTATTTACGAATGGCTCAAGCCAAAAGGAGTTATTAAAGTAAAGGCGCAGGGTTTTACCTTTAATGTCAGAGGGGAAGATTATGTGGTGAGTTCAGACTTGCTCACTTACGGGGTTTGGGAAAAAGAAGAGACTCATTTTCTGCTGAGCCGGCTTCAGCCGGGGATGGGGTTTCTGGATATTGGCGCTAATTTAGGGTATTACACGCTGCTTGCGGGCCGCGCGGTTGGAAACCAGGGGCATGTGTACGCGTTTGAACCTGAAATAAAGAATTTTGAACTGCTGGAAATGAATGTCCGCGAAAACCGTCTTTCGAATATCTCAATTTTTAAAAAGGCCGTATCAGCTCATTCGGGTGCTGAACAGTTATTTGTTTCTGAGCGGAATTTGGGCGGGCACACGCTTAGAAAAGAGAATGTGAATTTAGGATGCGCGGGCAGTTCGCAGGTCGAAACGGTCAGCCTCGATGATTTTTGGATTCAACATGACAAACCCAAAATCGATTTTATTAAAATCGACACGCAGGGAGCTGAAGGGCATATTCTTGAGGGAGCGAAAAGCCTGCTGAAAAATATTTCTCCGGCCTTGTTTCTGGAGTTTTGGCCGTATGGGCTTAGGACTTTTGGGGTTAGGCCTGAAGATTTGCTGCGGAATTTGATGAATTTAGGTTATGGGGTTCAGATTTTAAAGGGTGATGCGGTGGTCTCTCCTCAGTCTATGGAAGATCTTTTAAAGTTAGCGGAAAAGAAAACCTATTTAATGCTTTTTTGTGAAAAAGCAGGCTTCTCTAAATCGAGCTTATGAAGATCACGCTTCTAAAAGCTTTTCCTGACGATTACCGCAAGAGTATGGCGCTCTATGAGCAGAAGCTGGGGTCTTCTGTTGGGGAAATTCTTGATGCCGGAGATTCGATCGAATGTTTTTTACCCCGGGGGGTGATGACGAAGCCTCGATTAGCGCGTTATCTTTCCCAGTATACCTGGTATCCGCTCGCGAATGTTTTTAAACGAAGCGACATTTTTCATATTATCGACCATTCCTACGCGCATCTCGCATTGTCGCTGCCCAGGCGGAAGACGGTGGTCACATTTCATGACGCAATTTGGCTTAAAACGCATCACGGACATTTTCAAGATAGGGTAGGCAAGATCTCCTGGATCAAGCGGATAAATTTAAAGGGACTGGCTGAAGCGGAGATGATTCTTTGCGCTTCAAATGCGAGCCGTAAAGCATTGCTGGAAAATATGGATTATCCCGAGCAGCGCACACGCGTCATTTATCCTGGGTGCAATCCATTTACGTTATCGCAAACCAAACAGGAAGCGAGGGCTTTGCTGGGATTGGGTGACGGGCCTCATCTTATTCATGTTGGGCATAATCAAGCTTACAAAAATATTCCCGGCTTGCTGAATATTCTCGCGGAATTGAAAAAGACAGTTCCTGATATCCGATTGATCAAGGTCGGTACATCTTTTAGTCCCGCTCAAGAAGCTTTGATCGCGAAGCTGGGGTTGGGGGCCCGCATTGTTCATTTGGGGACGATCGAGTCAGAGAGGCTGAAGCTCGCGTACCGCGCTGCGGATGCATTGCTTTTACCTTCTCTCGATGAGGGATTTGGATTCCCCGTGCTCGAAGCCATGAGCCTTGAGGTGCCGGTCGTAACCTCGAATCGAGGTTCGCTGCCCGAGGTTGTCGGTGACGCTGGACTGATGTCCGATGCTGAAAATTATCAAGGATTCGCGAAAAATATTGAAAGAATTTTCAATGATGAGGTCTTGAGAAAAAAAATAATCAGCCTTGGGCGGGTCCGGGTCAAGCAATTCACATGGCAGAATATGGCTGCTGAAGTTTATTCTGTCTATAAACAAGTCTTGGGAAAGACGTGATGATTAAACCGGATAAAATTTTAATGATTCAAAGTCTGGGGCTCGGAGATTTGTGTTTTGCGTTACCCGTCGTCAAAACATTAAAACGGGCTTACCCGGAAGCTAGCATTTCTTTTCTGACTAACAAGCAAAATCAATCCATTTTACAAATGGTGCCCGAAGTTTCAGAAATTCTCACTTATGAAAAAACCCCGCGTTCTTTAATGGAAGTTGTCAAAACGGTCAGAGACCGTCAATTTTGCAAGGTGTTCGTGCTTAACCCGATTTTGAAGGGGAGTCTTATCGCGTGGATTTCCGGGGCGCCGGTCCGAGTCGGATATCTTAGAGATTTTGAGAGAAAACAATCGATGTTCGGATTCGGGCGGCTGCTGCTTTCCCATGGTTATTGTCCGAGAGATCAAAAAATGCATGAAGTTGACAGGTATTTAGAATTGCTTGAGAACTTTGGGCTTAAAACTCTCGAGTCTGACCGGATTCCGTCTTTAAGCGAGACAGGCAGTTTCAAAAAGAATAGTGAAAAGCTGTCTCGTTTAAAAGCGGAGCTGAAGGAACCTTTTTGCGCCATAAATCTAGGCGCGGGCTGGAAAATGAAACGCTGGCCGGAAGACCGGATCGAAGGTTTGGCTAAACGATTGATCCGGGATTATTCGGTACGGATTGTTTTTCTGGGCGGAGACGGTGAAAAGGCATTGGGCGAAAAGCTTTCAAAAACGATCGGCGGGCAGGTAAGGGATTTCTGCGGATTGTTGTCTCTTTCAGAAACGGCATTTGTTCTGAAGGAAGCAAAAATTTTTGTTACTTGCGATACGGGGTTATTGCATATGGCTGCCGCGCTGAAAATTTCTACAGTCGCGTTGTTTGGGCCCGGAGATCCAGAAAAATTTTACCCCCGTTCCGAATCCGTATCGGTTCTTTATCATAAGATGCCATGCAGTCCCTGCAAGTTTCAGTACACGAATAAATGTCAAAAGAACCTTTGCATGCAGGAAATTCACATCGAAGAAGTTATGGGTGAAATCGCGAAAAAGTTGGGACCGGGAAAAGCCTCCGGTGTTTCAGAGGATTTTGGAAGCCGCTTCACGGGGACGCGCAAAGTGCTTTATCTGCAATCCACATCTGAAGTCGGGGGAACCGATGTCACGCTTTTGCGCA
>CAZEFF010000006.1:22615-61322 GCA_964511315.1 uncultured bacterium
CTTTATCTGCAATCCACATCTGAAGTCGGGGGAACCGATGTCACGCTTTTGCGCACACTTCAGGCGTTGAACAAGAAAATGTATGAACCCCATGTTTTAATCTCAAAGGAAGGTCCCTTTGTGGACGATTACCGGAAACTGGGATGCAAAATCCATATGGCTCCCTGGATGAAAAAAATTACACGGCGAAGAGGAGCCGCCTATGTGCTGAGCTATTTATTCAGTTATTTGCCCGGGGTTTTGGAAATGGCCCGCGTCATCCGCCGTGAAAAAATCGATATTGTGCACACCAATACCATTCATAATCCTTACGGGTTTTTGGCGGCGAAAATCGCCGGGGCAAAACACGTGTGGCATATCCGAGAAATTGTCGTGCAGTCAAAATGGGTGCGCGCGATTGAGGTAACCTTGGTGAAGCTGTTCTCTGATAAATTTATTGTGATGGATAACGCGATTGGTGAAGCTTTTTTAAGCCCCAATCACGGGTTCCCTAAAAACATTGTTAAACTCTACGATGGCGTTAATTTAGATCAATTCAGCCCAAAAACTTCAGGCCAGCGTATTCGAAAGGAGCTTGGAATTTCTCAAGAGGCGGCTCTTGTGGGGATTGTTTGCCGGCTTGATCCGTGGAAGGGGCTGGATGTTTTTTTGAGCGCGGCAAAAAAGGTAAATGAGAAAGATCCCAAGGTTTGCTTTCTGATTTGCGGCGGAGAAATTGAGGGGCATGAAGGCTACGAGGCAAGCCTTAAAGAAAAAGCTAAATCCCTGGGGCTGGAGGCCGTCATTTACTTCACGGGCTGGCGCTATTTTGGGAAAGATATCCCTGAGGTTTACGCGGCCTTGAATGTTTCGGTGCAATGCCCCCGTTATCCTGAGCCGTATGGTTTGGCGAATGTGGAAGCCATGGCTTCGGGCGTTCCGCACGTTTCGATTAATCAAGGCGGTCCTCTTGAGCTTTGCGGAGACGGGACGACCGGGTTTTTAGTGCCGGTCGATAATCCGGCTGAAATTGCCCGAGCGATTTTGAAATTGACTCAAAATCCTAATCTCGCGGAGTCAATGGGAAAAGCGGGGCGGCAGCGCGCAGAAAGATTTTTTGATTATCAGAAATGCACCCGCGAACTTGAAAAAATATATTTTGAGGCCATGAAAAGTTTATGAAATTATTAATCGCGATTCCCGCGCTGAATGAAGAGCAAAGCATTGAAGTGATCATCCGCCGCGCGCTCGAAGCAAAAACTCATATTGTTCAAACATCTTCGGTGAAGCATGTGGATATAACCGTTGTGAGCGATGGTTCTACCGATAAAACTGCCGAAATAGCCTCCAGGTATTTAGGGCAGATCGATTTGATCGTCTTTAAAAAAAACCGGGGATACGGCGCGGCCATTAAAGAGGCCTGGAAACAGTCAGACGCGGATTTGCTGGGTTTCCTGGATGCGGATGGGACATGTGACCCGAAATTCTTTTCGGATCTTTGCCGTGAGTTAGAACGTCAAGCCGCGGACATTGTCTTAGGCTGCCGCATAAACGCTCAAAGCAAAATGCCTCTGATAAGAAGAGTTGGTAATGTCATCTATGCCCTTCTGCTTACTTTATTTTCATCTCAAAAAGTTCGTGACACCGCGAGCGGTATGCGGGTGGTTAAGCGGGCTTGTTTGCCGCAGCTGATGCCTCTTCCTAACGGCATGCATTTTACGCCGGCAATGAGTGCCCGCGCGATTTTGAGTGAAGATATAAAAATCGCTGAGCTCGATATGCCTTATCAGGAACGAGCGGGGGAATCTAAGCTCGATGTTATAAAAGATGGGCTGAGATTTCTTCGGGTGATCACTGAAACAGCTTTTCTTTACCGCCCAGAAAGGATTTTATGGGGCGCGGGATTTATATCGTTTGTTTTTGCCGCGGGTTTGATGAGCATGCCTATCCTGTTTTTTTTACAAAACCGCCGCCTGGAAGAATGGATGATTTACCGTTTTGTGATCGGAGAAATCGCGGGGCTTGCAGCGGGTCTTTTTTTGTGCGCCGGATATTTAAGCGCGAAAATGGTTCAGATCACGATCGCCAAACGCTTCTGGTTTAAGCGGCACCGGGGGATTAATCAGCTTTTCTCGAGCCGTTTTTTCTGGTTTATCCCCGGGGTCTTTGCGGGAATCGGAGCGGTTATTATATTACCCAGTTTCATCTATTATCTCCAGACCGGAACAGTTCATGACCATTGGTCCAGGTTTATGGTCATGTCATTCTTTTTCTCTTTGGCCCTGATTTTTACCATCATAAAATTTATTGATATCGCGCTTGACCTCATTGCGGTGAGACTTATTTATTTGCGCCGCCAAAATGATCCATGGAGATAGCTGAATGACCGAGAGTTTTACGCAGAATGATTCGCTCTATAATGAAGAACTGCATCAGGGGCTTAAATTATCCGGTGAAAATAAACACTATTTCGTTGAGGGGCGGCTTAAATATTTACGGGACTTTATGCCCGCGGATGCCCCATTAGAGAATATCTTGGATTTTGGATGCGGGTTGGGCGAGACTTCCGCGGCTTTGTCGGAATATTTCCCCGGCGCGCGCGTTACCGGAGTTGATTCATCGAACTCACTGCTTGGAGCGGCGGTTAAGAATAACCGGTCAGACCGTGTCACCTTTGAAAAATGGGATTTTGGATTAAAAATGGAGCCATTCGGACTTTGTTACACGAACGGCGTGTTTCATCATATCGATCCTTTAGACCGGTCGAAAACATTAAATTGGATTTACCGAAGTCTCCGCGCGGGCGGGATCTTCGCGTTTTTTGAAAATAATCCATGGAATCCCGGAACGCGGTTAGTGATGAAAAGAATTCCATTTGATAAAGATGCTAAGCCCGTTTCAATTCTTTCTGCGAAAAAAATGTTAATCCAAGCTGGGTTTAAAATACTGTGCGTCCGGACCTTGTTTTATTTCCCAGGCTTTCTTAAATGTTTCAGGGGAGCAGAGCGGTTTTTGTCACCCATGCCTTTTGGAGCCCAGTATTTAGTGCTCGCGCGAAAATGAAATCTTCTTCGATTTTCTCAAAAACGGTTTTTCCCGAGGATGTTTTACTTACCTGGATTCAGCGCGCCCTTATTATTGGTTTAATCATAGTCTTAAGTCCGATGACTTTGGAAACGATTGTTCATTCCCGCGATGGCGCTGCCTATCTGAATATGGCGAAAGGATTTATAGCGGGAAATTTCCGGATTGTTCCGCCTGAAGACACGCAGTTTTTTATCGGCTATCCATGGGTTTTGAGTTTTTTTCTGCGTTTTTTACAGCCTTGGCTAGGCGTTTATTTGTTTCAGTTTCTATGCCTGGCGGGGATCGTTCACATGGGGAGACGCTTCTTTGAGGATGTTTGGGTAACGCGGTGGTTTGTGTTCTGCGTGCCAAGTTTTGTGCTGTTTACCAGTTTAAATATGAGCGAAGCGTTCGCGATGCTGCTTTTTATGGCGGCTCTTCTTGCTTATAAAGAAAACCGTTTAGGGCTCTGTTCGTTCTCTTTAGGATTTGCCGCGATTACACGTCCGCAAACCGCGTTATTTCTTATCTCGGTTTTATTTCTGCATTTAATCTTGTCGAAGAAATATGCGCGCGCGGGGATTTTGATTTTTATGCCCGCGCTATTTTGTTTGGGGATGTTTCTTTTCAATTATTATTCATTCAGTGATCCGTTATGGAATTTTAAATTATACGGTAGGCACGAACCGGAGTTTTTGGGATGGCCGTTTCAGGGGCTCATTACGTACAGTCTTGGGAATTCCGTGAGACTATTTAACAAACTTTATGTGCTGGCAACGGCGGCGATTTGCCTGGGCGGTCTTTTTTGTCTGGGGCTTAAGATCTTCCGGGGGGAAACGGATTGGACTTATAAAATTGTCGGTGCGTGGTGCGCGATTCAAATGATATTTCTAATGACGCTGAATTCGCGGTGGGCTTATCTTGAAATGACCCGTTATTTGATTCCCGTTTTCCCCGGTGTTTTGATGGGTTTTGAAGACCAGATCCCCAAGAAAATGTGGGCGACGCTAATGATGGCGGCGGCGGCCGGTTTTATCGCGGTAGCTGCTGAGGCGACAGGAAACCGATGAACTCGAATTTGAGGCTATCGGTTCTGATTGTTACTTACCAGTCCGAAGAGTTTATTGCTAAATGCATCGAATCAATCGCGAAACATTTATCCGGAATTCAGCATGAGGTTTTTGTTTTGGATAATGCATCATCAGACCGGACAGTTATAGCCGCGCGGTCGAGCTCAAATCATGTAAAAGTGATTTCAAATCCCCGTAACCAAGGATTTTCGCACGCGCTTAATTTGGGCTTAAGAGAAGCGCGCGGAGAATATATTCTATGGCTCAATCCGGATTCGGAACTGTTGGATAGCGGGTTAGGGGAGATCATGAATTATCTTGACCGCAATCCCCGGGTTGGAATTGCCGGACCCAAAATTCAAAATCCTGACGGGAGCATTCAATATTCGTGCCGCTCATTCCCGAATCATCTCACGGCGTTTTTTAACCGCTACTCGCTTTTCACAAAGCTCTTTCCTCAGAACCGCTTAAGTAAAAAATATTTGCATACGGATTGGGACCGGTCAATCGTCCATGATGTGGATTGGGTCTCAGGGGCCTGTCTTTTAATGCGCCGCGTGCTGCTTGAAGACGTGGGGTATATGGATGAGCGGTTTTTCATGTACTCCGAAGATGTGGATTACTGCTTGCGGGCCCGCAATCTTGGCTGGGATATTCAGTATCATCCCGGGGCGGTGATTCTTCATCATATTGGCGGATCCAGCCGAAAGCTGAAATCACGTATGATTATTGAAAGACATAAAAGCATGTGGCAGTACTATCTTAAGCATTTTCCGCGGAAATATTTTATCGATGCGGCAACCCTTTCGGGCATTGCCATCCGATGCGGTTATGCGCTTACGAAGGATGCCCTTCAATCGTATCTTTCCAAATACCTTCTCAATGACAAAAAATAGCAACCTTTTTACGGTCTGCGGAGTAGCTTTGCTTCTCATGCTCTATGGCCTTTATTATCCGGTCATCTATGCTTTCCGCGATGAGGGGATTTATATGGCCCTTGTCTACGTGCTTAGGAAGGGCACCATCTTTATCGATCTTACCGATGTGCCCGTAGGGATGTTTCTTGAAAAGGGCGCGCATTTTCTTCCCATTTATCCTATCGGACATTCGCTGACAATGATTCCGCTTAGCTTGCTTGGATGGAAAGGATTGTTTCTAATCGGTCCATTGGCGCATCTGACAGCGTTTTGTTTTTATAGAAAACTTTTGAGGGCTCTCGGGAAAGAAACCGTTTTGGCGCTCACGCTCTTTCTTTTTTTTCCGCCCTTTATTTTTTATTCACGAACGCTTATGAGTGATTTGCCGTCGTTAGCGATTTTCTCAGCGGCCTATTATTTTTATTTCAATGGAAAGTCGTCGAAAGCCGCCTCCGGGATTTTCTTTGGCCTTAATCTTTTTTATCGTGTTTCTAATGTTCTTTTTGTGGTTCCTTTTCTCGCGGGGATGTTTTGGGCTGGGCTAAAAGAGAAGAAATGGCGGGATTTAATCCTGTTTACAGCCGGATTAGCACCGCTCGCCGCCGCCGCAGCGGCTTACAATGGATTCATTTATGGTTCCCCGAGTTTGAATGGGTATTCCACCGAGTTTACCGGGATGAGATACTTTGGCTGGGATTATTTCGCGAAAAATTTCCCTCATTATATATTAAGCCTGAATGTGATGTACCCCTTAATGCTTTTAAGTGTTTTTGTGAGCCCTCTGTGGAAACGGGCCGAAGTTTTTTTGCTTGGGCTCATCGGTTTTGTTTATTTTAGTTTTTACTATTTTCATGATTATTTCCCGGGTGCATACCCGCTCGACTTATTTTTTGCCAACAGGTTTTTATTTCCGGTCATGCCGTTTTTAATTCTCGCTTACGCGGAAGCGCTGGATTCATTTTTGAAACTCTTGAACCCATTCATTCGCAGAGCTGTGATTGCGCTTGGCGGTTTCTGTTTAATGGTATCGGCGGTTATGATTCATAAGAATCACCAGCAATTTCTTTTTCATCAAGAGGGGCTAAGAGACTATATTTACAGCCAAACTTCCGATAATTCCGTAATTGCTTATGACGGAAATTCTTCCGAGCTGATTCAGCGGATTTGGGGAAATCGAAAATATATTCTTTTTGATCATTTAGAAAAGTTTGAAAACGATATTGCGGGTCTCGCGCGGAGTCAGCCAATTTATCTTATAAAACGCATGGCCCCTTATCAAAAGGGGATTGTTCCGAGCACAGTGGATATGGCTTTTCACCGTCTTCAAGAAAAGTTCGAACTTAAGCCGCTGGGTGAAAAGGATGAAATTTCCATTTACCTTCTTCAGCGCGCTAGCGCGTAATTTAGTTCTCACCGTGATTAGCCGATAAACTCAGATCATGATTCACCTTATAAATTTAGCTGTGTTCAGTGCCGCGGCCATTTTTTGCTGGATAATCAGCCCGTATTTTATCCGTCTCGCTCACCGGTTTAATTGCCTGGATTATCCCCACGACCGCAAAGCTCACGCGAAACCGACACCCTATCTTGGGGGCGTTGGAATTTTTTTAACCGTTTGGATTCTGTACTTACCCTTTTGGGCTTTCCTTTACTTGTCTAAATCAGAGGTCCCCATTTACGGGGCTTATTCGCAAGCCACCTTCATGCAAATTCCCGGTGTGTTTGCCGGCGGAGTGATTGTTTTTGTTCTTGGTCTTCTTGATGATCGTTTTAATTTACCGCCCCTGCTTAAATTTGTTATTCAGGGTGCCGCGGCCGTTATTTTGATGTTTTTCGGAGCTCAAGTTAACTTATTACTGTCTTTAGGTTTTTGGGGACAGCTTGCCACCTTTATTTGGATTATGACCATTATTAACGCGTTTAACTTTATCGATTCCATTGATGGGCACTGCACCGGGGTCACGCTCATTTCATGCCTGGTATTGTTTTGTATCGCCGGGATTGTCTTCCAGCCGCTTTTGGCAACCTTCGTCGCGATATTAGGCGGAGCGCTTTTGGGATTTATGCCCTATAACTGGAAGCCCGCCCGGACATTTCTAGGCGATAATGGGAGTTTGTTTCTTGGGTATATGATGGCCGCGCTGACCCTGCTTTTTTCTTACCGCTCCGCTAATTCCCAATACTCTGTCATTACGCCCTTTATTCCTATTTTTATGTTCGGTGTTCCTATCTATGATACTTTATCCGTGATTGTTGTGAGAACTTTCCGGGGGATTCCTGCTTGGAAAGGGGACCGTAACCATTTCGCGCATCGGCTGGTTCGGCTTGGAATGAATGAAAAAATAGCCTGTCTTGTTTCATTTTTTATCGTTTTCACTCTCGGTCTTGTCGCGATTTTGTCGACGCAAGTCAATACGACAATCGGAAAAATAGTGATCACTATCTTATTTGTTTCGGTGATAGGAATTATCGCGCTTTTGGAATATTACGCGGCTGGCCGCATTCGAATTATGGAAGAGCTCGCGGCGCAGAATAAACGGCGCGCTGATGACGTGCGGGCCGCGGAAGATAAAAAATTTTTTTGAAAAAGTTCCCGCCTGATTTTTTTCTCACTGTTTTATTTCTAAGCGCTGTTTTAGCGCATCCTTTACTAGCCGAAGAGCATGTTTCGACGGCAATTCACATCCACTCTGATTTTAGCTCCGGCGCGAAACCCATCCTTGAGATCGCTAAAATAGCAGATCGTAATCACGTCGAAGCGGTGATTCTGACTGATCATCTTTATGAACGGTATGAATATGGTGTTTGGCCTTTTCAGGCATTTCTTAAACGATCGTACGAACGTGAATCTGTGCTCAAGCGCGGCGTTGAAAATTTTTTACAAACCGCGGATGCCGCAAGTAAAAATACAGGCACCCTTGTCATTGAGGGCATTACCGCGACACCTTTTTATTATTGGAGCGGCAGCCTGTGGAAAAAGCCTTTAGTCCTGAATGACAGAGGCAAAGATTTGCTAGTATTCGGCGCGGGGGACAGCAAGGTTTATGAAAATATGCCGGTTACAGCAAGAGGAAATTCCGGCTTCAGCGCTTATCAGGGTGAGAAATATTCCGCGCCGTATCAAAAGTTCATCGATTACGCGAATCAAAACAATCTCCCTGTTTTTTGGTCGCATCCCTTCGCGGGGGAGAATTACGATTTTAAAACATCCTTTGGTTTTGAAGTTGTTTTGAATTCACCTTCTTATACGGATGATGTTTTGGCTACTTATGACTATACCGGAATTGGTGTGACATCTGTTGAGCTCGCAATGGCAAATTCTCCGGGCCAGGCCTGCACGCCTTCTCCCGGCGGAATTTGGGATCAGGTTCTGATTCAATATGCCCGCGGTGAGCGCAAGTCACCCGCATGGGTTATTGGGGAGATTGATTTTAATGGATATCCGGAAGGAAATCGGGATATCGCGGCCATTTTGAATCACGTAATTGTGCCGTCAAAAAGCCGGGAAAATATTTTGAGTTCGCTGAAAAGAGGAAGAGTTTATTTAACGGTTGGGAATCAGAGGCTTCGGTTAGACAGCTTTTCAGCGCGTAATAAGGAAACAGATGGAAAAGCGGTTATGGGCGAACTGCTGGAAGTAAACGGGCTTTTTGATATTCAAATCAATCTTTCCTCGCCTCAACCCATGTCTTCACCGGTGACCGTGATGATTATCCGCAATGGTGAAATCTTGGAGCAAAGAGATGCGGCGGTTCCTTTTTCGATTCATTATGAGGATCCGGATCCGCTTCCCGGTATCTCTTATTACCGGCTGCTCATCTTTGCTGAAGACGGCACCCGCTTGCTCTCGAATCCGATCTTCGTTAAACGCCGCTAATCCCCCAGGCCCCGCCTTTCCGAATCAATTTCATAAAATCAAAATTGACAGGGCAGGGGGTGTTTTGTATGATACGGCAAATGGAACAGCCTTCAGTTAACAAACCTCAGTTTTTCACCGTAAAAATCCCAAATTTTCTGTGCCTGCCGTCCGCTTTTGTTTGCGCAGGAATCCGTCCAAGTTTAAAAGGAGTTTATCATGTCTGAATTTATCGGCCGCGACCGTAAGGCCCGCCGCGCATATGGTTTTGATGAAATTGCTCTTGTCCCTGGAGATGTGACTTTAAATCCTGATGAAGTGGATATCCGCATGAAGCTCGGCAGCCACACTTTTGATATTCCTTTTCTTGCTTCCGCGATGGACGGCGTTGTTGATCCGAAATTCGCGATCGCGATGGGGAAGCTTGGCGGCTTGGCGGTGCTGAATCTTGAGGGGATTTATACCCGCTACGATGATTACCAGGAAATTCTTGATGAAATCGCGTCCTCGACTCCTGAAGAAGCGACAAAGCTTGTTCAAAGACTTTATGTTGAACCCGTAAAAGAGAAGCTTGTCGCGAAACGCATTCATGAAATCAAAAAAGCCAAAGTTCCTTGCGCGGTGAGTTCTATTCCGCAAAAAGCCGAACGCTACGGCAAAATCGCTCAAGATTCGGGCTGTGATATTTTTATCGTGCAGTCAACCGTGACAACCGTGAAGCATATTTCAAAATCTTATAAGGTTGTAGATTTTGGAAAGTTCTGCAAAGAAATGAAAATCCCTGTGATTTTAGGCAACTGCGTGACTTATAAAGTGACGCTTGAACTTGCTGAAACCGGCTGCGCGGGCGTTCTTGTCGGGATTGGTCCCGGTTCCGCCTGCACCACTCGCGGTGTGCTTGGGCTCGGTGTCCCGCAGGTGACAGCGATCGCGGATTGCGCCGCGGCGCGTGAAGTTTATTTTAAAAAGACAAAAAAATACGTCAATATTATCGCCGACGGCGGAATGTCGACCGGAGGTGATATTTGCAAATCCTTCGCCTGCGGCGCGGATGCTGTCATGGTGGGTTCCGCGTTTGCCCGTACCAAAGAAGCGCCGGGAAAAGGTTTCCACTGGGGCATGGCGACACCTCACGCGAATTTGCCCCGCGGTACTAGGATCCGTGTTGGAACGACCGGTACGCTTGAAGAAATTCTTTATGGCCCCGCGAATCTTGACGATGGAACGCAAAATCTTGTCGGCGCGCTCCGTACCTGTATGGGGAATATCGGAACCCGGGATATCCGAGAAATGCAGCTTGCCGAAATTGTGATCGCGCCTGCGATTCGCACTGAAGGAAAGCTTTTTCAATCCGCGCAACGTGTCGGAATGGGTAAGTAAGCTTAGAAGTTAGAGGCTTGATGCACTTTCTTTTCAAAGAAAATAGACGCGCGTGTATTTTTGCGGGTCTTTTTGTCTTGGCGGGGATATTTTCCGTAGCGCTTTTCGCTCCTTCCTCTCATTTGCATGATGAGCGGGTCTACCTTCCTGCCGTCCGCTTAATTGGTCAATACGGAATCAGCGTCGATTATTTCAGTCACTATCCCTCTGCCGGAGCCGGACCGCTCTACGCGGTTTGTCATCACCTCTTGAAGCCCCTTACCCATTTAGAAATGCCGGGCATGCGCATGCTTAATCCGGCGCTGCTCCTCGCGACTTTTATTCTGCTTGCCCAATTGCTTGTTTTTTGCGGAGAATTGCCTGACCGCGCGCGTTTATCGGCACTCGCAATTGTTGGGACTCCTTTCGCGGTTTTTATGAATTCACTGGCGTTAACTGAAATGCCCGCTATTTTTTTTCTGATGCTATCCTTGGTGCTGCTCTTTTGGGTGATAAAATCGGAGATGCTGTTTCTCCCTCAAACATTGATTTCAGCAGCCGGGGGAATGGCATTGGGTTTAGCGATCATAGGACGGCAGCCCTATCTCGTTTTTTTCGCGAGCTTAGCCTTACTATGGTTGGTTTATCCGCAAAAGAGGCTCATGATTTTTATTTTTTCCTTAGCGGCCTCCATATTGCCGGCGATTTTGTTTACTGCGTGGGGAGGGTTAACGCCGAGTTACCTTCATATTTATCCGCCAGGTTTTGCTTTCAGATATCCCTTTTTGGCGTTTTGTCACGCGGGATTAATGGTTTTACTCATTGCGCCGCGCTGGTTTAAGGCTAATGGGATCATATGCCTTGGGGCATTTCTGGCCAACCTTGTTACAGGCTTTATCCAGTTTCCAACTTCGGTGTATATTTTGGAAAAAGTTATCGGAGCCAAATGGATGTGGGTTTATACTCGGTTAGGCTCAAGCCTGCTTGTGGCGGTTGGGGCCATCTTTGTTTGGACCTTAATCGGGCGCATGATCGAAAACCGGAAAGATCCGGCCTATCTTTTTTTCGCGCTTGCTGTTATTTTAGTGCTTCTGACGAATGTTAAGATCACGCACCAATATTCAGCGCGGTACGCGGGGATGGTTTTAGTTTTTATCCCGTTGATTGTCCGTGGGTATGAAAGATTTGATTTTTTAAAAGCGATGTCCATTTTTTTTGGAGGAATGCTTGGGTTTTTTTCGCTGCTTCCGTATTTATTAAAAATTCATTAAAACGAATCAATAAAAAGAGACTCTGACTATGAATGAAACGCTCGTAATTTTAGATTTTGGATCGCAAGTAACTCAGTTGATCGCCCGCCGCGCGCGCGAACACAAAGTTTATTCGGTAATTCTTCCATACTATGCGCCTCTCGAAAAAGTTCTATCCTATCAGCCGAAAGCGATCATTCTTTCGGGTTCGCCAGCCAGCGTTTATGGACCCAAAGCCCCAATTCCTGACAAAAGAATTTTTTCGCTTGGTCTTCCAATTCTGGGGATCTGCTACGGTCTCCAATTAATCGCGCATGTGCTTGGCGGTAAGGTTCATAAATCCAAAAAACGGGAATATGGCTTCGCGAAACTTAAAGTCGATAAGGCTGAGGGCCTTTTTCAGGCTCTTCCGAGTACGCTGACATGCTGGATGAGTCACGACGATAAGATTGACCGGCTGCCTCAAGGGTTTCAAAGGGTGGGGCATACCGAAAATTCACCCATGGCCGCGGTGGCCGATATCAAACGCAAAATTTACGGCGTTCAGTTTCACCCTGAAGTGGTGCATACGCCGCTGGGGTCTAAGATTATCGGAAACTTCCTTTTCAAAGTCTGCCGTTTCCGGGGCAATTGGACGCCGAAATCGTTTATCAATGAAACCATCAAAAAAATCCGCGCGCAAGTCGGCAAAGAAAAAGTGGTGCTGGGTCTTTCCGGCGGCGTGGATTCCTCGGTGGCCGGCCTTTTGCTGCACAAAGCGATCGGCAAGCAGCTGACCTGTATTTTTGTGGATAACGGCCTTCTTCGGCTAAATGAAGGAAAAATGATCAAAGAAGTTTTTAAAGATCATTTTCATATGAATATCAAATTCATCGATGCTTCCGATGTTTTTTTGAAGGGACTCAAAGGCGTTTCGGATCCCGAGCAAAAAAGAAAAATTATCGGCCGGACGTTTATTGAGGTTTTTGCCCGTGAAGCTAAAAAACTCGGTAAGGTGCCTTTCCTCGCGCAGGGCACACTTTACCCTGATGTGATCGAATCTGTCTCTGTGCACGGCGGTCCAACGAGCGTGATTAAGAGTCACCATAATGTGGGCGGACTTCCGAAAGATATGAAATTTAAACTGGTGGAACCGCTTCGCGAGCTTTTTAAGGATGAGGTCAGAAAAGTCGGCGCGGCGCTTGGTTTAAAAGAGGAGCTCGTAAAGCGTCATCCTTTTCCGGGGCCCGGACTCGCGGTCCGTATTATCAGCGACATTAATAAAGAAAGATGTGATCTTCTGCGCGAAGCGGATTGGATCGTGATTGAAGAAATCCGAAAAGCCGGGCTTTATGACAAGATTTGGCAGGCCTTTGCCGTACTGCTTCCTATTAAGAGTGTCGGAGTCATGGGGGATGAGCGTACCTATGAAAACGTGGCGGCCGTGCGCGCTGTGAGCTCCCAGGACGGAATGACAGCTGATTGGTCGCGCATACCTGATCATGTGCTGGCCAAGATCTCTAACCGCATTATTAATGAAGTCCGGGGTATTAACCGCGTCTGCTACGACATCTCCTCAAAGCCCCCGGCTACGATTGAGTGGGAGTGACCGGTGGTCTTTCCGAGCCAGGCTCGAATCTTTCCTGAGGTTTCCTGAACGATGAATGCGCAGCAGCCAGATAAAAAAGCTCCGTCGATTCCACCGGGTGTTCTTATTATCTGCCTGATCCTCGGCGTTTTTTCTGCGCTTGTTGCCCTTGAAGTCATTTTCTACCCCTGCATAGCGGAAGCGATTTTGGGCTATTCAGGAAATGACTGGGTGATTTCTCCCGGAACCGGCACGCGATTTTTGTACGTGATGTTCTACGGATTGCCTTCCACGCTTTTCACTCTGTTTTTGTTTCCCGTCGCGGTGATGGGTTTTGATAAGCGCACGCGCGGGCAGGGGCTATATGTCACTGCCGCTCTCCTTATGTTTTTTTCGGGGCTCATCGGTTTTCATCTTTATCAGGATTTCCCGGCTTCGCCCCTGCAGAGAAAGCTGATGTATCACCACGAAAGCTTTGATGATCTGGCTTCCCGGCTGAGTCAGGCCCTTGCGCGGGAAGATGCAGGGACTGTTAAAGAAATAAGCGTTTCTCTTTCCGGCGCCTATCCGGCGCAAGCCCAAGCCCTCTATGAAGAAATTATTTTAAAGCCGCGGCAACTTGAGTTTACTTTGTCTGAAGAGTTTATTTTTTATGCGCTTGGCAAATTGAACCGTTCGCGTGCGGTTGAGCTCGCAAAAAAATATATCGAAGACCCCGCCTCATCTGAAAAAATAAAACAAACCGGTTTCAGCGTTTTAATTTCTTCCGAGCCCGCTCGCGAAGATGTGCTTTATATGATTGACAGAGTTAATAAAGAAACAGATTTTCACGTTGTCTTGGATATCAAGGGTTGGATAACACAGAATTTTTTGTCGCGGTTTCCGGCATTCAAAAATATCTGGCAAGGCCATGAAGCCTATCTGGAAGAATACCGTCAAAACCTGATCAAGGCCATGACGGGCTATCTGAACCGAACGCCACCCGCGGATCCTTATTTTCAAAAGCTTCTACAAGATTACATTTCTGAATTAAAATCACTCAATGTGGCATTCTAAGATCTCCAGTCGAGTGGGAGCTGAGACATTCGCCAAATTCTGTCATTTCGATCCCGCTATTTGGCGGGAGAGAAATCCCATTTAACGGGATCTCTCGGCTGCGCCTCGAGATGACTTGTGTGGCCCTTAAATCCTGCCTCCCGTAATCTCGAATAATTTGATATAATCCCGTTCCCTATGTCTCACGCGGATTTCGTTCACCTACATTGTCATACCGAGTTTAGTCTTCTTAATTCCACTTCCCGCATTGATGAATTGGTCAAACGCGCCGTTGAGCTCAAATTTCCCGCCCAGGCCATTACGGATTTAGGCAATCTTTTCGGCTGTGTGGAGTTTTACAGTCAGTGCATGAAGAAGGGCGTAAAGCCTATTATCGGGATGGACACTTATATCGCGCCCGGCTCGCGGTTTGAAAAGCAGGCGCATGGCATTAAAGAAGCTTCCTTCCAATTTGTTTTGCTGGCCCGCAATGAAAAGGGTTATCGAAATCTCCTGAAGCTTTCGAGCATTGGATATCTCGAAGGCTTTTACTACCGTCCTCGAATTGATAAAGAAGTTTTAAAACAGCATTCCGAAGGATTGATCGCGTTAAGCGGCGGTCTTCGCGGGGAAGTGCCTTATTACACACGTAATGAGCAGCCTCGCGAAGCCAAGCGCGCCATCGGCGAATACATTGATATTTTCGGGAAAGAAAATTTTTTCCTCGAAATTATGGACCAGGGTTTGGAGCCTCAGAAAAAATTGACCGCCGAGTTTGTGAAGTTCGCGAAAGAGTTTGGAATTAAAACGGTCGCCTCAAATGATGTGTTTTATATTCACAGGAATGACGCTCAGGCCCATGACGCTCTTATTTGTATCGGTACGGGATCAACCATCGATGAACCCAACCGCATGCGCTTTCAAGGCGACAGTTACTATCTAAAATCCGCGCAGGAAATGAAGGAACTATTCAAGGATGTTCCTGAGGCCATTCGCGCAACGATTGAAATTGCCGAACGCTGTAATATCGAAATGGATTTTAAGAAAACCCATTTGCCGAACTTTGAACCGCCCAAAGGCAAAACTCAGCAGGGGTATTTGGAAGAGCTTTGCATTGCCGGTTTAAAAGAAAAGCTTGAAGGCGGTATGACGGATGAATATCAGAGCCGCATGAAATATGAAATCGGCGTGATTCAAAAAATGGGTTATACCAGTTACTTTTTAATTGTCTGGGATTTCATCCGTTATGCCCGGGAAAATAAAATTCCTGTCGGCCCAGGACGCGGTTCCGCGGCAGGGAGCTTGGTCGCTTTCGCGCTCGGCATCACGAATATCGAACCGATCAAGCACGGCCTTATCTTTGAACGGTTTCTCAATCCCGACCGCGTAAGCTTGCCCGATATCGATATCGACTTTTGCTATGAACGACGTGACGAGGTTATTGATTATGTCCGCCGTAAATACGGCACCGAGAATGTCGCGCAAATTATTACCTTTGGAACTATGGCTGCCAAGGCTGCCGTCCGTGACGTGGGCCGTGTGATGGGGCTGAGTTATCCCGATGTGGACAGAATTGCTAAAATGATTCCTCTTGAGCTGAATATTACACTTGATAGTGCCATTGAAAAAGAGCCGAAGCTCAAAGAACTGATCGCTCAAGACCCTAAAGTCGCGCGTTTGATTGATATCTCGAAGTCTCTCGAAGGATTGTCCCGCCACGCGTCTACTCACGCGGCCGGGGTGGTGATTTCTGACGCGCCGTTAACCGAGTATGTGGCGCTCTTTAAAACAGAAGAGCAGGTTTCTACTCAGCTTACGATGAAAGACCTAGAGAAAATTGGACTGCTCAAAATGGACTTTCTTGGGCTGAAGACGCTTACCGTCATTGATGAAGCTTTGAAGATCATTAAAAAAACGCGCGGGGAAGAAATCGATATCGATAAAATTCCTTTTGCTGATAAAGCGACTTACGAAATGCTCGGCCGCTCGGAATCAGCCGGAGTGTTCCAGCTTGAAAGTTCGGGCATGCGCGATTTGCTTAAAAAAATGCGTCCCACGCTTTTCGATCATTTGGTGGCTCTTCTCGCGCTTTACCGTCCCGGCCCATTGGGCTCAGGCATGGTTGATGACTTCATCAAATGTCTGCATGATCCAAAGCTTATTAAGTACGACCATCCAAAGCTGGAAGAATCTTTAAGAGAAACTTACGGGGTCATTCTTTATCAAGAGCAGGTCATGAAAATTTGCAGTGACCTTGCCGGATTCACGCTTGCTCAAGCCGATTCACTCCGCCGCGCGATTGGTAAAAAAATTCCAGAAATCATGGAGAAAGAAAAAAAGACTTTCGTCGACGGCGCGGCCAAAAATGGAGTCAAAGAGAAAGTTGCCGAAAAAATATGGCATTTGATCGATTACTTTTCCGGTTACGGTTTTAATAAATCGCACTCCACCGCTTACGCGTTTATTTCCTATCAAACCGCTTATCTAAAAGCCCATTATCCGATTGAGTTTATGACCGCGCTTCTAACTTCAGAAATGGGGAACGCGGACAAAGTGGTTCGTTATATTGAGGAATCCAAAAAAATGGGGCTTGAAGTGCTTCCACCCTCAGTCAATGACAGCTTTGCGGAGTTTACGTGCAAGGATAATCACATCCGCTTTGGTCTTACCGCGGTTAAAAATGTGGGGACAACCGCGATTGATTCGATTATCGCGGTCCGTCAAAAAGACGGCCCTTTTAAATCCTTTTTAGATTTCACTGCCCGTGTGGATTTGCGTGTCTGTAACCGTAAGGTGCTTGAAAGTTTGGTCAAGTGCGGTGCCTTTGATGTGCTGGGGCTCCGCCGCGCTCAAATGATGGCGATGATTGACCGCGTTCTTGAAATGGGTTCCAAAGCGCAAAAGGATAAACAAAGCGGGCAGATGTCTTTTTTTGGCGGTGCGGGGGCCGGCGGACATGAAGATCAAGCTCCGGATGTTCCCGAGTGGCCGGAAGGGCAGCTCCTGGCATATGAGCGCGAGCTGCTTGGATTTTTTGTGACCAGCCATCCCTTGGCCAAACACGCGAAGACCCTTAAAAATTACGCGACCGCCTCGACGGATAATCTCGGTGAATTTAAAGATCAGCAAGAGGTGACGATCGGCGGTCTGATTGATGGTGTCAAAGAAATTCTGACCAAAAAAGGCGACAAGATGGGTTTTGTGACTTTGCAGGATATGATCGGTACCTGCGAAATTGTGGTATTCCCTGAGGTTTATAAAAACTCCGCAAGCCTTCTGCAAAAAGATACGCCGGTTTTTATCAAAGGCAAAATTTCAGCCCGCGATGATCTGCCCAAGATTTTAGCGGATGAAATTATTTCCTTAGAAGATGTGAAGAAACGGTTTACCCGTTCGATCTCCATTGATCTTAAGACAACAGGGCTTGACCCAGTAGTGCTTAAGGACATCCGCGGCATCTTAGAGAAATATAAGGGCCAGACGCCTGTCTATTTAATGTTCCGGGACCCGAAAGGCAAGACCGCAGTCATTCATTCGGGTGAAAACCTCCGGGTTCAGACTACGGATGATCTTTTAAGCCAGCTTGAAAACCTTGTGGGGGAGAATTCTGTAAAAATAAAGTAAGTCTTTTGATATCAATAGCTTAGGATTGATTTTCGCACGGCATTATTTTCCACGTTTTAATTCCTCCAGATTTTCCTTTCTTAGCCGAAAATGTTACTAAGTCCCAGTAGTATCATGGGTTATAACAAAAGATATTCTTGACAAGATTTTTGGAATCTTATAAGCTTTTCGTCGTATCCTTAGTGATGCCAATAAGTTGTATCCAAAATTTATGGATATATGCTAATAAGGAGGCCGCAGCGTGACCAAAAAAGACATCGTGATCAAAGTTTCAAATGACACGAATCTCACCCAAATTGACGTTAAAAAAATTGTTCAGCGCACACTGGATGTGATTTTAGAGGCTCTTGAGCGCGGAGAAACGGTAGAACTCCGTAACTTCGGTGTCTTCAAGGTTAAAAGCCGCCGCGGACGGATTGGAAGAAATCCCCGTACCGGTGATGAAGTTTCCGTGCCTGAAAAACGAGTGGTTGTTTTTAAACCCGGTTTGGTTTTAAAAGCAAAAGTAAAATAAATCGTCAATAACATCAGGATTCCGGCAGATGTCTGCCGAATGCTGAGTTCTGCTGGGGAGGTTGGGGATGCCAGAAAAAGGTAAAGTGAAGTGGTTTTCCAATGTCAAAGGGTACGGCTTTCTTGAAAAAGACGGCGGCGGCCAGGACATTTTTGTTCATTACGGACAGATTCAAGGGGAAGGGTATAAAACCCTAAATCAAGGCGAGGAAGTTACCTTTGAAATTGTACAAGGCGAAAAAGGTCCAACCGCAGCCAGTGTTGTCCGCACGAAAAAGCCCAAAGCAGCCGAAGGCCAGGACGCTTCCAAAGCAGCAAAAAAATAACGTATCCCTGGTGAACTTGTGACACAGGCCAGGAAATTACGCCGTTTCTTTTCCGAAAACCCTTTACCCGAAACCGGGGAAAGGGTTTTTTTGTCTGTCAAAGAAACCCAGCATTTGCGTCAAATCATCCGGCTGAAGCCTGGAGATTCCTGCTTAGTTCTGGACGGCCAAGGAAAAGAAGCTGAGGCTCTTATTGAGGGGTTCCTTGCGGATGGCAAAACTGCCCTTCGAATTCAAAAGCGGTCTTTAACCGTAACCCCTTCCAATCTATACCTCCGCATTTTTCAATCCTTGCCCCAAAAGGGTAAAATGGATACATTAATTGAGAAAGCCCAAGAACTCGGAGTCCAAGAGATTTATCCGCTTGAAACAGAGCGGACCATTGTCAGAATGAAAGCCGAGGGTGAGAAGCGGGCGATGGATCGATGGAATAAATTGGCCCAGGAAGCCGCGAAGCAGTCGGGTTCCCGGGAGCTGATTAAAATTCACGAGACGGTTGATTTTCAAAAGGCCGCTGGGCTTCTGGATAAAACCCAAACAACCCTTCTTTTCCATCCGGACGATGACGCTGTGTTGTTTTCAACTTGGATAAAAAGAGCGGGGATGCCCGCAGTTCTGAATATCTTTATTGGGCCTGAAGGCGGTTTTTCGGATGACGAAGCCGCCAAGCTTGCGGAGAAAGGCGCGCGAAAAATTTCTTTGGGAGAAACGCTTTTGAAAGTGGACACAGCTTTTATCGGAATAGTCAGTACGTTAAGGTTTTTATACTCATGAATCTGGAAACAGAAAAAAAAGTGAAGTTTATTACGCTCGGCTGCCGGGTGAATCAATATGAAACTCAAGGCATGCGCGAAGCCATGTCCCGCGCGGGCGCGGTTTCCTTCTTAGCCAAAAACGACAAAGCGGATTCCGTTGATTATGTGGTGATTAATACCTGCACGGTGACGGAAGAAGCGGACAAGGAAAACCGTTATTGGATCCGCCGCGCGAAGCGGGATTATCCGAACGCGAGGATTGTGGTGACAGGCTGCGGGGTCGAGCGAGACCGCGCGAAAATTGAAGCGCTTCCCGAAGTGGATTTTGTTTTGGCGAATCACGAAAAAGCCGAAATCGCGAACCGTTTAATCGAAGGCTGCGCGAGTCCGGTTGTTCAGTCGGGAGTTAATCCAAAGCATCTTTTTACGCCGCTTTCAATTTCGGAAGCGGAGGGGCACGCGCGCGCATTTATTAAAATTCAAGACGGCTGCAATCATGCCTGTTCCTTTTGCAAAGTGGTAATGGTCCGCGGACGTTCACGAAGCCGGGATTTGCGGGATGTTATTGACGAAGTCATCCGCTTGCGCGACACGGGTTTTAAAGAGGTTGTTTTTGCCGGGATTCAACTGGGTGCTTACGGCCTAGATATTTCCCCAGGGGGAAAAATTGCAGAAGTCATTCGAGAAACAGCCAAAATCGATGGCATTGAACGCATTCGCTTAAGTTCGATTGAACCGACCGATGTAACGCCCAAGCTTATTGAAACGATTGCCGGGACTCCCAAATGCGGACATCATTTGCATATTCCTTTGCAAAGCGGTGACGACGACATCCTTAAAGGAATGAACCGCAGGTACGGCCGCTCATTTTATATTGATCTGATTGCGCGTTTAAAAGCGGCGATGCCCGATTTCCAGCTCACGCTCGATGTGATGGCCGGTTTTCCGGGAGAAGAAGCCGTTCATTTCCAAAATACTGTGGATTTGATTCGCGAAGTAAAACCGCTTTCTTGTCACGTATTTCCTTACAGCCGGCGTGAGGGAACCCGGGCCGCGGTTTTTACCAATGTGCCGCCGGCGCTTGTGAAGGAGCGGGTTCAAGCACTTAATGATCTCAGCGCTGAAATGAGTCTTAAGGCGCGTGAAAGTTATTTGGGAAAGAAAATGTTTGTTTTGACGGAGAATTATAAGCGCAGAAGCGAAGCAGGACAATTTCAGGGGTTGACGGAAAATTTCATGAAAGTTTATTTTGAAGGTAAGCCCGAGTGGTTTCGTAGTATTATTCCCGTGGAGCTTCTGAGTTTTCGTGAAGACGGTTTTTCGGGACGAGTGATCGGAGGAGATAAGTATGGAATGGCTGTTTGATCTAATCGATAAAATTGTTCAAAGCGCGATTTGGCATAATTTTTTATCGCGGCTTGAGTGGGTGGATTGGTTTACTCTCGCGATGATTCTTATTGGGATTATTTATGGGGCCAAGCGGGGATTAATCCGCGAGATTGTTGAAATCTTTGAACTTTTGGTTTTAATCTTTGTTGTTTTTTTTGTGAAAGGAAGTTTAGCGAAGTATCTATTCACAAAAGTAGGCGTGGCGAAAGAAATCGCTGAGCCCGGGGCCTTTATCGCGGTGATGCTTCCGACCTGGTGGGTGATTCACTGGGTGGATCATTTGTTCTCTAAATCCTTTCATACTAAATTATCCGGAGCAATCAGAGTTCCTGGGGGAATTCTGCTTGGCGTTGTTCACGTCCTCATTTTATGGGGATTGGTTTCGCAGGTGATTATTTCTATTCCGATTAAATCGGTGCAAAAGATTTATCAAGGCAAGAATTCTCTGAGCGGTCCCTTTCTGGCCGAAATGACGCCGACCATTTATACGGCCATGACCCAGCCGGCCAATCTTTTTAAAGATAAAGAAAAGAAAAAAGTTTAATCCCATCCTAAAGGTTTAATTCATGCGCTACGACGACAGGATAGTTGATCAGGTCCAGGCCGGTAATGACATTGTGGATGTCATCAGCCAGTATCTTGCCCTCAAGCGTTCAGGAAGAAATCTGAAAGCCTGCTGTCCGTTTCACCAAGAAAAGTCGCCGTCTTTTATGGTGAATCCCGAGAAGCAAATTTTTCACTGTTTCGGCTGCGGGGTGGGCGGAGATGTTTTCGCCTTTCTCATGCGCTATGAAAATATGAATTTTCCTGAAGCGCTTCGGCGCCTTGCCGAACGCGCGAGTATCCGCTTGCCGGAACCGCAAACTTCAGAAAAGCGCGAGGGGCCGAGTGAAAGTGAACAGCTCTTCGAAATTTGCGCGTTCGCGGCCGATTTTTATCACGCGGCCTTTCTTGATCCCAACAAAGGCAAAGAGGCGCTGGAGTATTTTTTAAAGCGCGGGTATTCGGTTGAAGTTGCCAAAGAATTTAAAATGGGATGGGCATCTGACCAGTGGCACAGTCTTTTTGACGCGTTAAGCAAAAAAGGATATAAGCCCGAGATTCTGGTTAAATCAGGACTGATCGCGCGTTCTCCCAAGGGAAATTATTACGATACCTTCCGCAGCCGTATTCTTTTTCCCATTTGTAATTTGCAGGGCAAATGTGTCGGCTTCGGCGGCCGGCTGATCGGCAAGACCGAAGGCCCTAAATATTTAAACTCGCCTGAAACCCCTGTTTTTTATAAGCGCAAAGAATTGTTCGGACTTCATCTTGCCAAGAAATTTATTGACCGGGACCATCCGCAAATCCTCGTCGTTGAGGGCTATTTTGATTTTTTAAGACTTTTTCAAAAAGGCTTTAAGACAACGGTCGCGACTTTAGGCACAGCCCTTACCGATGATCATGTTTATGTTCTTAAACGTTTCGCGGAAGAAGCGATTGTGATTTATGACGGCGATAAAGCGGGCGAAGCCGCGTCACTCCGCGGGCTCGAGGTTTTTCTTGAAGGCGGAATGAACGTCAAGCTTGTTCGGATGCCCGCGGGCTATGATCCGGATGATTATCTTGATAAAGAAGGTCCCGAAGCTTTTAAAGCGCTGGTGGACGGGGCGCGCGATTTCTTTGATTATAAATTGGATGTCTTGCTCGGCCGTCATGATTTGCGTGATTCGCTTGGGCTGATGCGCGTGACCAATGAATTTTTGGAAACTTTGACCAAAGTAAAAAATCCCGTTCTGCTCGACCGGTATATGCGTAAGCTCGCGGGATCTTTAGGCGTGGATGAAACCTCTCTCCGCAATGAACTTTTGAAACTTAAAAAGAAAACCGCGGAGCGTGAAAAGCTGCCGGCGCCCGCAAGCGTAAGTTCAGGCGCAAATGCGAAGCCGGAAAAGAACGCAAACATTCCTGATGTGCAGGAAGAAATTATTCTGCTCGCGATTGCCGCGGAGTCTCCGGGACTGCGTGAGACTTTATTTTCAGAAATGGCGGAATCCGATTTTCAGGGGCAGGATGTGATCGAGCTCTACCGGCTTCTTCTGGAGCGTCACCAAACTCGCCAGCCGATTACCTCCAGCCAAATTTTAAACCGCATCAAACAGGATAATTTGAAAAACAAACTTGTTGCCATTCTTTCTTCTGAATGGACGACTGAAGAGAAGGAAAAGATGTTTGCTGATTGTGTGCGTAAAATTAAGCGCAAGCAGGTGGATAAGCGTCTTGAGGACCTTCGCCGTGCCATTGCCAAGGCTGAGCGCGAAGGGGATCAGGATCGGATTTTAGGTTTTGTGAAAGAGTATCAAATTCTCCTAAAGCAAGGCATGTAAACAAGTTAGGCCCCTCCGTAATATTTCACTGGAAGCCCAATTAAAATTCAGTATAATAACCGGCTCATCCAAATCCTAGGAGATATCCATTGAAGAGTAAAAAAGCGAGTTCCGCAGTGAAGGTTTCTCCAGCCAAGGCAGCTGCTCCAGCCCCCAAAAAGGGTGGAACTCAAACCGCCGAACGCCCTGTGAAAGGCGCCAAGTTGACCGCTGCCCAGGCTATTGACCGGCTTATGATCTCGGGCAAGCGCAAGGGATTTGTGACATACGATGAGATCCATAAGCTCCTCGGAAAAGATGATAATTCCACCGAAAAAGTTGAAGAGGTTGTTACCCACCTGAGCGAAAAGGGGATTGAAATTTCCAGCGCGAGCACGAGTGCTGTAAGCGGCGACCGTGAAAAGGCGATTTTAGAAGAAGTTAAAGAGACCGATTTTAAAAAAGACCGCGATGCCCCAATCGAAGATGAAGAAGAGGGCAGTACGCCCGCGATTGCTGAGTATGGCCGTTCACGCATGGATGATCCCGTCCGAATGTATCTCCGCCAAATGGGACAGATTCCGCTTTTGACCCGTGAGCAGGAAATTACACTTGCCAAAAAAATCGAAGATAATGAAGCTGAGCTTAAACGCGCCGTATTTGCGACTAAAGGTGTGCGTTTTGAAGTGCTCGAGCTTGCCCGAAAAATTCTGAATGATGAAGTTAATCTTGAATCGATTATTGATGAAGATACGGAAGACAAGGTTCTTCAGCTTAAGAAACGCCTTAAAACCTTAATCCGCCGCCTTCGTGCTTCCCGCAAAGATACCGATCTTGTAGAGCTGCTTCTCGAGTTCAATCTTGTGATGGGGATTGTTGAAAAAATCATTGCCATTCTTCGGGCAAAACTCCAAGAGCTGCGGGTTAACCGGGAAGAGATCATTAAGCTTCGCAAAAAAGGCGCGCGCGGAAAAATCGGCGAAATTGAAGAACGCAACCGGATTATTCTTAAAGAACTTGGCGAGCCCGAAAAGAAACTCATCGAGCATTTCAAAGTCATTCAAAAGCGTGAGAGAGAATTATCCCGTTCTAAAAAAGACTTGGTCGCGGCGAATCTTCGTCTTGTTGTAAGTATCGCGAAAAAATATACGAACCGAGGCCTTTCCTTTCTAGACCTGATTCAGGAAGGGAATATCGGTTTGATGAAAGCCGTAGACAAATTTGAATATCAGCGCGGCTATAAGTTTTCCACCTACGCAACTTGGTGGATTCGGCAAGCCATTACACGGTCCATTGCTGATCAGGCCCGTACCATTCGCATTCCTGTTCATATGATTGAGACGATCAATAAGTTTTTCCGAGCGTCTAGACATCTCGTGCAGGAAACCGGCCGCGAACCGACCCCTGAAGAAGTCGCTCAAGTTATGAAAATGCCCGTTGAGAAGGTGAAAGGTATTTTAAAAATTGCTCAAGAGCCTATCAGTCTCCAAACTCCGATTGGCGATGAAGGTGATACAAGTTTCGGCGATTTCATTGAAGACAAGTCGGCTGTTTCTCCGGCAAATGCTACAGCTTACAGCATGCTCAAAGAGCAGATGGATGAAGTCCTTTTAACGCTTACCGAGCGTGAAGAAAAGGTGCTTCGCCTTCGGTTCGGTATTGGAGACGGCTATCCGCGCACCCTTGAAGAAGTGGGACAAATTTTTAATGTGACCCGTGAGCGTGTGCGTCAAATTGAGGCCAAAGCATTACGCAAGCTCCGCCATCCCACCCGGTCCCGCCGTCTTAAAAACTTTCTCGACATTAAATTAAGCGATTAGCTTGCTTAGACCAGGCTTGCTCACCGGCCGTTTCTGTGTATCATACGTTTCACAGCTTTTGGGGCCTGTAGCTCAGTCTGGTTAGAGCAGGCGACTCATAATCGCTTGGTCGGAGGTTCAAGTCCTCCCGGGCCCATCAATTCCCACCCCGATTACGCCCTCCTTCATTCCTATATATAGATGTCAAATCTAATATCCAACCGTGGAGAATACGATTGTATGGTCGGGTTTTGTCAAAAAAAAGATTTAAAGTTTTAAAACGTCCATCCGATAGTGATATAGACTGCCAAAGTTGTCTTGGCATGCTTTTTGTCTACAATGACTTACAGTAAATTGTAGGTAAAAATAAAATGTTGAATTCTGGAAAGCGATTAGTATAATCAAGCATTCCTAATCAACCGTTAACCTTAAAGTTTTAAGGGAGGTAATATGAAACTCGTAGCAAAAATTATGGGGCTCGCGATGGTGTTGAGTCTTGTCGCCATGGGCACCTCTTTTGCCGATGAGAATGAAGTTGTTGCTCTTAAAGGTGAAGTCAATGACCTAAACAAGAAGATCGCAACTCTGGAAAACCAGATGACCGCGATTCAGAACCGCCCGGCAGCTGCCGAGCCTAGCACTCACAAGTATGTTTCAACGAGTGAGCAGGGTGGCGGTCTCATCCACACAATGCAAGATATCAATATGAGCGGCTTTGTGGATGTTCAATATAATAATAACTTTTCAAACCACACCTCAAACGTGGGTGGCAACCCTCTCCGTAGCTTTGATGCGAATCAAAATACCTTTACGGTGAATCAGGTTGACATGATTTTCAGCAAAACAGCGAATCCTGAAGGCGGTGCTGGTTTCTTGGCTGAAATTATGATGGGTGAAGATGCTCAAACCGTTGAATCTGCCACGTTTGGATCTGGCAGCACGGCTGTTAGCACGAACTCAGATCGTTTTAGCTTAGTTCAAGGTTATATCCAATATGTCGCGCCTTTGAAATTTATCGGCGAAAACGACATTTTTGCGGATACGATCGATATCAAAGCAGGACGCATGGTTACTTTAGCTGGCGTTGAAGTGATTCGCGCTACTGATAACTGGAACGTGTCCCGCGGTTTACTCTTCGGGCTTGCCATTCCCTTTACGCATACTGGCGTACGCGGTGAATACAAGCTTTTCAATGATAAAGTCACGACCTATTTTGGCGTCAACAACGGTTGGGACAATGTTATTGATAACAACACTTGGAAGACCTGGGAAACCGGATTGTCTTTCAGCCCGCTTGAAAATGTGACCACAACTTCAGTCATTTATTTTGGACCTGAAGGTGCTCGTCAAGAAGGTCATAAGCGCTTCTTGTGGAGCAACGTTATTGGCTGGGATGCCACCGATCGTCTTTCCTTCAAAGGGGAGTTTGATCTTGGCACGCAGCGTCGTGTCGCGCTTGCAAACGGAAATTTCGAAAATGCTCAGTGGTGGGGTCTTGGAGCTTTCTCGCACTATAAGCTTACTGATAAGCTTGGTGCTTCTTACCGCATTGAGTATTTCCGTGATACCGAACAAAGCCGCACTGATCCAGCCTTTGGTTTAACACGCGGATCAGATACGACCTGGGAACAAACGCTCGGAGCGGATTACGAATTGGCCGAAAATCTCACTGGCCGTTTGGAATACCGGTTTGACAAGTCGAATGCGGAGAATCCCTTCAATGGTGACAGCAGCCAATCAACTCTTGGCGCTGAAATGATTTACAAGTTCGCGTAATAAGAAATTAGAAAAGCAGTACAGTTACGGCAACCCCGGTTTCCTTGGCCTCCCTTGGCGGAAACCGGGGTTGTTTTTTCTTGACACTTAAACAAGGGAAAAATAAACTCTTAGATATGAAAAATTATTTACTACAGATTGTGGCGCTTGGGTTGCTGATCGGCTTGAGTGCTTGTGCAAGAAACCCGGAAAAGTTTTATTTTGGCGCTTACTCTGAAGCAGAGACCCTTTATCGTAAAGGGGATTACGAACGTGCCATTCAGAAGTATCAGGCTTATACAGACGAGAATCCGGAAGGGAATCTTGCGGTTATTTCCCAATATTATATTGCCAGAAGTCACGCTTCTTTAGGACATAAGGACGAAGCTGTCGCAATTTTCCAGCGGATTATTAAAGATCATCCAGAAACTGTTTGGGCTAATTTTTCTGAAACTCAGCTTAAGCAAATAGAATCTTCGGCTGCTCCTGTCAAAACATCTTAATTTTGCTTTTTGAAAGAATTCCTCGGATGATCACGCGTCGCTTTATCGCGCGCGAGGAAAGTCCGGGCTTCGCAGGCATCGTAGTGGGTAACGCCCATCTGCTGACAGCTTTAGCAATAGAGCTGTGAGTACGGATTAGAGCCACAGAGACGAGTCTTCTTCAAGGTAAACCTTGCTAGAAGGGTGAAACGCGGCAATCTCTACGTGAAGAAAGGCCAAATAAATAGAATTCCGGTAACGGAGGGAACGCCTGATTCCCAATTTGCCGCAAGGCAGATTTCTATTAGGTAGGCCGAAGAGTCCTCTAGCAATAGAGGATCAAGATAGATGATCATCTCCAGGCTTACGGGCCTGGAACAAAACCCGGCTTATAGGGGAATTCTTTCAAAAAGCATTGTTGACCAGGACAGAGAATCCTGCTATATTTTTATTAATTATTACACCTTTTAATTGGGTGCTGTGACACCCGCAAAGGAAATATGAAAGAACAAATCAAACTTAAAATTTCAGAGTGCCTGCGCCCCGAACAATCGGGGCATTTTTTTTGCCTTTTTTTTGCCATCCATCATAGGTCAGGTTATGACAAGTAATCCTAAGAAAATGCTTGATACGGAAGGTGTTCAGCGGGCCATAGTTCGGATTGCGCATGAAATCTTAGAGCGCAATCATGGAACAGCGAATCTGGTTCTCGTCGGCATCCGGACGCGAGGAGTATTTATTGCCGAGCGCCTTCAAAAGCAAATTCTGCAAATCGAACAAAAATCAGTCCCAATCGGAACGCTCGATATTACGCTTTACCGTGATGATCTCGGCGAAATCGGAGCTCATGCCGCTGTGCGACGCACGGAACTTCCCTTTGATATGACGGATAAAATTGTCATTCTTGTCGATGACGTGCTTTATACGGGGAGAACGATCCGTGCCGCTCTTGATGCGATCATTGATTTCGGCCGCCCTAAAGCGATTCAACTCGCGGTTTTGGTTGACCGGGGGCATCGCGAACTTCCCATTAAGGCGGACTATGTCGGGAAAAATATACCAACATCACAGGATGAGGAAGTGATAATTCATTTAAGCGAGAAAGACCAATTAGATGAAGCGATTGTTGTGACCAAGAGGAAATCATGACTGAAAAAGCATGGAACCGCAAAGATCTTTTAGGGATTCGTGATCTTACTCGAGAAGAAATCGAGCTTGTTTTGCAAACGGCAAAATCTTTTCAGGAAATTTCTCTGCGGCCCGTGAAGAAAGTTCCCGCGCTTCGCGGAAAAACCGTGGCCAACCTTTTCTTCGAACCTAGTACTCGGACACGCGTTTCATTCGAACTGGCCGAAAAGCGTTTAAGTGCGGATTCCATTCACGTTGCGAGCTCCACGTCCAGCGTTGTGAAGGGGGAAACGCTTAAAGATACTGCCCGAAATATTGAATCGCTGAAAGTAGATCTTGTTGTGATGCGCCACTCATCATCCGGCGCTCCGCACCGCTTGGCTGAGCATCTCAAAGCGGGTGTCATCAACGCGGGAGACGGTATTAATGAGCATCCGACGCAAGCGCTTCTGGATATGTTCACGATCTTGGAGAAAAAAGGAAAGATCAAAGATGTGAAGATTACTTTTGTTGGGGATATTTTGCACAGCCGTGTTGCCCGTTCCAATATTTGGGGCCTTACAAAACTTGGCGCTAAAGTAACCGTGTGCGGTCCTAAAACACTTTTACCACCGGATGTCGAGAAGCTGGGTGTGCGGGTAACGACCGATCTTAAAGAAGCGGTGAAAGACGCGGATGTGATTAATCTACTTCGAATCCAATTAGAGCGCCAAAAGGAATCCTTTTTCCCTAGCATTCGGGAATATGCCACGGCTTATCAAATTAATCGCAATGTTTTGCAGCACGCCAAGCAGGATGTTGTTATCATGCATCCTGGGCCTGTAAACCGCGGCATTGAAATTACTAGTGAAATTGTGGATGGACCATACTCACTGATTCTGGATCAGGTAACTAATGGTTTGGCGGTCCGTATGGCTGTGCTGTATTTGCTCTCAGGGTCAAGCCCCGAAAGCGGGAGGGAAGAATGAAAATCTTAATTCGGGGCGCTCAATTGGTTTACGCGGATGAAAAAAAGAACACGATTGCGGATGTTTTGATTGAAAACGGAAAAATCGCTGAAGTCGGAAAGTCTCTCGAAGCGGGAAAAGCCGAAATTATTGAAGCTAAGGGGATGTGTCTTTTTCCCGGCCTTATTGATCTTCACTCTCATTTCAGAGAGCCGGGTTTTGAAGGAAAAGAAACCATTCAAACTGGGGCGCAGGCGGCAATTAAAGGCGGTTATGTGGCTTCAGTCACTATGCCCAACACCAATCCGCCCTGCGATCACCAAGGCGTAATTGATAACATTATCCGTAAAGCAAAAGAAGTGCCTTATCATATTTTTCCCTCCGGCACCATCAGCAAAGGCCGAGAAGGAAAAGAGCTTTCAGAAATGGCGGATCTTAAAAAAGTCGGAATTGTCGCGGTGACGGATGATGGTGATTGGGTCGCGGATTCGCTCTTGATGCGCAGAGCCATGGAATATGCTTCTATGCTCGGATTGATTGTTATGAGTCACTGTGAAGACCGCAGGCTTTCGGGCGGCGGGGTCATGAATGAAAGTTTTGTTTCAACATGCCTAGGCCTCCGCGGAATCCCGGGCGCGAGTGAAGAAGTGGCTGTAGCTCGGGATATTGAGTTATCCCGTCTTACAGGGGCAAAGCTGCACATTTGCCATGTGTCGACCGCCCGGGCGGTGGAACTTGTGCGCCGCGCGAAAAAAGAAAAATTACCCGTGACCGCGGAAGTGACTCCGCATCACTTAGCTTTAACCGATGAGTCCGCTGAAGGTTATAATACTAATGCGAAAATGAATCCTCCTCTCCGGGGCGATGATGATGTGACCGCGCTGCGCAAAGCCCTAAAGGAAGGAATTATTGATTGTGTCGCTACAGATCATGCTCCGCACACCGACGAAGAAAAAATGCGCGAATTTGATGACGCTCCATTCGGCGTCATCGGACTTGAAACAGCGCTAGGGGTGGTTTTGACTGAGTTGTATCACGGAGAAAAATGGACGCTCTCGGAAATTGTGAAGGTTGTTTCCACCCGTCCGCGTGAAATTCTGGGGATTGATCCTTCATTTGCTTCGTTTGAAAAAGGCGCGGAGGCCAATCTCGCGCTTGTGGATGTTAATAAAGAGTGGACCGTAGATGCACCCGAGTTACGGTCCAAATCAAAAAATACCTGTTTTATGCACCGCAAAATGAAGGGCAGGGTCATGGCCACGATTTGCGCGGGTAAATTATGGAGATTTTAAAATGAAAGCATGGCTCGCGCTAGAAGACGGTTTAGTTTTTGAAGGCGAAGGTTTTGGTATTGAAGGAGAAATTTACGGGGAAGTGGTTTTTAATACCTCGTTGACCGGTTATCAGGAAATCCTTACCGACCCTTCTTATAAAGGTCAGATAGTGACCATGACCTATCCGCATATCGGAAACTATGGAATTACCGCGGAAGATGATGAGTCCATTCATCCCTGGGTTGAGGGATTTATTATTAAAGAGCTCAGCCCGGTGGTCAGTAATTACCGCTCGCAGATGACGCTTGATGCCTACTTCAAAAAATACAATAAAATCGGCATTTCGGGAATCGATACGCGCATGCTTGTGAAGCATTTACGGGATCATGGCGCGAAAAAAGGTATTTTGTCGACAGTTGACGGCAACGCGAAGAGCTTGGTTAAAAAGGCCCAGGATTCGCCGTCGATTGTCGGAGTCGATTTAGTTAAGCAAGTGACTTGCAAAAAACCGTATGAATTTCGCGAAGCGCTCCCAAAAGATTTTGAGTGGGGAGAGCCGATTCAAGGCAAACAAGTCAAGAAAGTTGTCGCGCTCGATTGCGGGATTAAGCGCAATATTTTGCGCAAACTGAATCAGCACGGATTCAATGTTACCGTGATGCCGGCAACTTCCACAGCGGAAGAAATTCTAGCCCAGAAACCGGAAGGGCTCTTTCTTTCCAACGGTCCCGGAGATCCGGAAGCGGTTACTTACGTGGTTGAAAATGTCCGTAAGCTGATCGGTAAACTTCCCATTTTTGGCATTTGCCTGGGGCATCAAATGCTAGGGCTTGCGCTCGGCGGAAAGACTTTTAAACTGAAGTTCGGCCATCGCGGCGGTAATCATCCGGTCATGGATTTGAAAACCCGGAAAATCGAAGTAACTTCGCAGAATCATGGGTTTTGCGTGGACATCGACTCACTGCCTAAAAACGAAATTGAATGCACTCATATTAATTTGAATGATAAAACCTTGGAAGGGCTTGAGCATAAAAAGTATCCGCTCTTCTCAGTTCAGTATCATCCTGAAAACTCACCGGGGCCGCACGATAGTGATTATTTGTTCGCGCGCTTCCGGGAACTCGTTGAAAAAAACAATTAAAAATGGAAAATGTAAAATTAAAAAATAAGAAGGATTTGAATTCGTTTTGCATTTTGAATTATTAATTTTGAATTGAGGTTATATGCCTAAGCGGACAGATATCAAAAAAATTCTTTTAATCGGTTCCGGCCCCATCATTATCGGGCAGGGTTGTGAGTTTGACTATTCCGGAACGCAGGCCTGCAAGGTTCTCCGGGAAGAAGGCTACGAAGTGGTTTTGATCAACTCAAATCCCGCGACGATTATGACGGACCCCGAAACCGCCGCGCGCACTTATATCGAACCCATTACCCTCGAGTATCTTGAAAAAATTATTATCAAAGAAAAGCCGGACGCTTGCCTGCCGACCATGGGAGGCCAAACAGCTCTTAATTTGGCGGTCAGAGCTCACGAGGCGGGGATATTCAAAAAGTATAATGTAGAACTGATCGGCGCGAATTATGAAGCGATCAAGAAAGCCGAAGAGCGCGAGCAGTTTAAAAAAGCGATGCAAAAAATTGGGCTCGATTTGCCTCGAAGTTTATTCGCCTACTCCGTTGAAGAAGCTTTGCAGAACGCTCAGGAGATCGGTTATCCGGTGATTGTCCGCGCGAGTTTCACGCTGGGCGGCACGGGAAGCGGAATTTGTTTTAACCGCGAAGAGCTTGAAAAAACAGCCCGCCTTGGTATTGATTACAGTATGGTTCACGAAGTGCTCATTGAGGAGTCTATTCTTGGCTGGAAAGAGTACGAGCTCGAAGTCATGCGCGATAAAAATGATAATTATGTGGTGATTTGCACGATTGAAAACTTCGACCCCATGGGTGTTCACACAGGGGACTCGATTACAGTCGCCCCTGCTCAAACGCTTTCCGATAAAGAGTATCAGCGGATGCGGGATGCCGGACGAAAAGTCATGTCTGAGATTGGTGTTGAGACGGGCGGTTCGAATGTTCAGTTTGCCATTCACCCCAAGACCGGGCGGATGGTTGTGATTGAAATGAATCCACGCGTTTCACGCTCCTCCGCGCTCGCCTCAAAAGCTACTGGTTTCCCAATTGCAAAAATAGCGGCGAAACTGGCGGTGGGGTATACCCTTGATGAAATTCCAAACGATATCACGAAATACACGCCCGCGTGCTTTGAACCTTCCATTGATTATGTTGTTGTAAAAATTCCACGCTTCGCGTTTGAGAAGTTTGAAGGCGCGGACAACCGCTTAACCACGCAAATGAAATCCGTGGGTGAGGCGATGTCGATTGGCAGAACATTTAAAGAAGCCCTTCAAAAAGGCCTTCGTTCGCTTGAAATTAAACGGTTTGGTTTCGGTGCGGATGGAGCCGATAAGGTTTTTGATCATAAACTTTCGACCCGCGAAGAATACATTAAGTTTATGGCCGAAGCGCCTAAGAATGAGCATCTCCGCGAAAAAATCAGCAATTACATCGCGATTCCCAAAGAAGACCGCATGTTTTATTTGAAATACGCGTTTCTCTGCGGGATGTCGGTTGAAGATATTTACCGTGTGACTTCAATTGATCCGTGGTTTTTGGTCCAGCTGGAGCAAATCATTAAGCTGGAAAAAGAATTGATTGCTGCCCATGGTAATGAACAAAAGAAATCCGAACTTATACTCAAAGCTAAGCAATATGGATTTTCTGACCGCCAGCTTGGATTTTTGTGGGATAAAAATGAAATCGAAATCCGTAAGTGGCGGCAGGCAAAAGGGGTTCAAGCTGTTTATAAAGTGGTAGATACTTGTGCTTCCGAATTCAAAGCTTTCACGCCTTACTATTACTCTACCTATGAGCAGGAAAATGAAGCGGTCGTCGGAGATAAGCCTAAAATTATGATCCTTGGCGGCGGCCCAAACCGCATTGGACAAGGGATTGAGTTTGACTACTGTTGCGTTCACGCGGCTTTCGCGCTGAAGGAGTTGGGTTTTGAAACGATTATGGTTAATTCGAATCCCGAAACCGTCAGTACGGATTATGACACTTCCGATAAATTGTTCTTCGAACCTCTCACCCTGGAAGATGTGCTTAATATTTATGAGCATCAAAAGCCGGTGGGGGTTATTGTTCAGCTAGGCGGGCAAACGCCGCTTAATCTTGCCAAAGGTCTTGAGGCTAACGGTGTTAAAATTCTTGGGACCTCGGCTTCCGCGATTGACATTGCCGAAGACCGCGACAAGTTCAAGAAGCTTTTAGAAAAAATTGATCTCCGGCAGCCCGCGAATGGAATCGCGAAAAATCTGCAGGAGGCAAAGGTCGTTGCTCAAAGAATCGGATTTCCTGTGGTTGTACGGCCCTCGTATGTTCTTGGGGGGCGGGCGATGGAAATTGCTTACGATGAAGACTTCTTAGAAAAATATCTCCATATTGCTCTGGAAGCCAGCGGTGAGCACCCGATATTGATCGATAAATACCTTGAAGATGCCACCGAGGTTGACGTGGATCTTGTCGGTGACGGCAAAACTTTCGTGGTGGGCGCGGTCATGGAGCATATCGAAGAAGCCGGGATTCATTCCGGTGACAGTGCTTCCGTCATTCCGCCTTTCTCTCTTAAGAAAGAAGTGGTGGATGAAATCATGCTAAAAACAAAGCAAATCGCGGCGGAGCTCAATATCCAAGGGCTCATGAATGTGCAGTACGCGATCAAAGACGATGTGATTTACTGCCTTGAGGTGAACCCGCGCGCGTCTCGGACGGCGCCTTTTGTGAGCAAGGCGATAGGTGTTCCTCTCGCGAAGCTTGCCGCGAAAATCAAAGGCGGGAAAACGTTGCAAGAGCTTGGTTTTACAAAAGAGGTTTATCCTAAACACACAGCGGTTAAAGAGTCGGTTTTCCCATTTATCAAGTTTCATGGTGTCGACATTATTCTTTCACCGGAAATGAAATCCACAGGTGAGGTGATGGGGATCGATTCAGATTTTCCGCGGGCTTTTTATAAATCACAAGACGCCGCCTCGTCGCGCATTCCGCAGGAAGGGACTGTATTTATCAGTATTAAGAAATCGGATCGGGACAAAATTGCTCCGATCGCAAAAAAGTTTCATGACTTGGGATTCAAAATTCTGGCAACTTCGGGAACCGCCTCAGTTTTGCATGCGAATCAGATTCCAGCTGAAATGGTGTTGAAGATTGCTGAAGGGCGCCCCAATATTACTGACAAGATCCGCAATAACGAAGTGCAGCTGATTATTAATACGCCAAGCGGAAAAGGTCCGAAGCTCGACGAAGCGAAGATCCGCTCACTTGCTGTTTCATTTAATGTGCCTTGCATTACGACGCTTAGCGCTGCGAAGGCCGCGGGGTCCGCCCTTGACGCTGTTCGGGGAAAAGGGCTAGAAGTTAAAGCCCTGCAGGATTATCATCCCGGATCCGGCATCAAAAAGTCACCCCAGCCGGTTTTGGCGAAATAGTCATGTTTGATGAAAAGATTCTGATTGAAGAAAATAAGCGGATAAACGGGAAATATTATAAACTGAGTTTCCGCTCTAAAAAACTTTCCGCAAAAGTCTTGCCTGGGCAATTCCTAAACGCACAAATTGAAGACTCTCTCGATCCGTTTCTTCGCCGTCCTTTCAGCTACTATGGCGTTAAAGGGGATAAGGTTGAAGTTTTATATGAAGTCCTTGGCCGGGGAACCGGGATGCTTGCAAAAAAGCAAAAGGGCGACTCACTCCAAATTGTAGGGCCTCTTGGAAAGCCGTTTACTCAGAAGCTGAAAAAGAAAAAGCGCGTGTTGGTAGCTGGCGGCGTGGGTGTGCCCCCGCTTTTATTTCTCGCTGAGAAAAATTCTACTGATTACATTTTGATCGGAAGCAAATCAAAAGCTGAGGTCATGCCCAAAAGAGAGCTGAGCCGTGTCAGCGGTAAGGTGCTTTACGCTACAAATGATGGAAGTTACGGGGCAAAGGGCTTTGTGACTGTTCTTCTTGAAGAAATTATCAAAAAAGAAGGTGCCGAAAACCTTTTTATCCAAACCTGCGGGCCGACGCCGATGATGAAGGCGGTTGTTCATATTGCCCGTAAAGAGGGCATTGAAGGGGAAGCTTCGATTGATAAGCCGATGGCCTGTGGTGTTGGTGCCTGCCTTGGCTGTATGGTCCTTACCCCTAAAGGGTGGGTGCCGTCGTGTGTGCAAGGGCCCGTTTTTCGGTTTGAAGAGATTTCGGAATGGTGATGAAAACGACCGACTATAGACGATCGACTATAGACTATCGATTTTTTGTCTGTGGTCAGAGAAAGTGCTTATGGTTAATTTAACAACGACAATTAAGAGCTTAACTTTTCGTAATCCTGTAACAGTTGCCTCCGGTACTTTTGGAGTGAAGGATGAGTACGCATCTTTTTTTGATTATGAAAAATTGGGTGCGATTATCACAAAGACCATCACCGTAAAGCCCCGCGCTGGGAATCCGATGCCGCGTATTTGCGAGGTGACCGGCGGAATGCTGAACGCGATCGGACTTCAAAACAAGGGTCTTGATGAATTTATTGAAAACAAGATTCCGCATTTCGCTAAAATTAAAACCCCGCTCATTGTCAATATTGCCGGAGAATGTTTTGAAGATTTCGAGATCTTGGCAAAGAAACTGGATCAGCATAAAAAAGTGGTGCGCGCGCTCGAAATTAATTTTTCCTGTCCGAATGTCGAGTCAGGCGGAACATCAATGATGAAAAAGCGCGATAAAATTTTAGACGCGATGAAAGCGGTCCGCGCGGCCACGGATATGCCTTTGCTCGCGAAGCTTTCGCCGGAGCTAGGTGATGTTCTCGAAATTGCGGGGGATGTGCTTAAACATGGCGCCGATGGCTTAAGTCTCATTAATACCCTCAAGGGGTTGGCGGTGGATATTGAAAAGCGGGGGCCCCGAATTGCTAATGTGACGGGGGGCTTAAGCGGGCCCGCAATTAAGCCTGTAGCGCTTCGTTACGTCTATGAAGTCAAGAAGGCCTACGGCGTGCCCATTGTGGCTTCTGGGGGCATTATGAGCGCGCAAGACGCCCTTGAGTTCTTGATTATTGGTGCCGATCTTTTAGCGGTTGGGACAGCCAATTTTGTGAATCCCGCTTCGACCATGTCCATTCTTGACGGGATTATCGCTTACTGTAAGAAGCACGGAATTAAGGATCTGAATGAGCTGAAAGGTTCATTTGCTATTCCAGCCGCGGTCAAACCCGGCTGCCATTAAATGGAGGCGCAGTGAAAACAGAAATGAAGAAGCAAAACGTGAAAGCGGATCCGCGGTTAATTGTCGCGCTTGATACACCCAGTCTTGATATTGTAAAAAAAATCTTAAAAGAACTCGAAGGCGCTGTTTCATTCTATAAAGTTGGATTTGAACTCTTTACGGCACACGGCTGGGAAGCCGTCAATCTCGTGCGTAAAAGCGGCGCGGAAGTGTTCCTCGATCTCAAACTTCACGATATTCCCAACACAGTTTCAAAAGCCGCGGCCGTTCTCGCTGAGCGGGATATTGAAATTTTCAATGTGCACACGCTCGGCGGATTTGAAATGATGAAAAAAACCCGTGAAATGGTAGACCTTCACGTGAAAGACCCAAAAAAACGCCCGCTTGTCATCGGTGTCACCATTTTAACCAGCCATAATGAATCAGATCTGAAAGAGATGGGAATTGGCCGATCGTTGAATGAGCAAGTTCTTCATTTGGCCAAACTCGCGAAAAAGGCGGGTTTAGACGGGGTGGTATGTTCTCCTCAAGAAATCGAAATGCTTCGAAAAGAATTTCCCAAAGATTTTGTGATCGTGACACCTGGCGTGCGTCCGGCTGGAAGCGCCAAGGGTGATCAGAAGCGGACGATGACACCTGGAGAAGCAATTAAAGCAGGCGCTAGTTTCATTGTTGTGGGCCGTCCGATTACAGCTGCTAAGAATCCTCGAAACGAAGTCCTTTCCATCTTAAAAGACCTCAATTAGTCTAATCTTCTGCCGATTTAGTGTGTTGTCTCTTCTCAGGGGGTGAATTGGTCCCCAGGGGGGCCAATTGGGGCCAGTCAGGATTAATCATTATTAATCATCTTTAATCTATGTATAACCCTATTAAAATCATACACTTATGACATGCCTCTGACTTGAAAACGCCCACTTCGCATGTTACACTTCTCCCACGCTTTAAAAAAGTCTAGTAAATCTTCGAGGAGAACCATGCACAAAACCCTTAAATTTTCGGCTTCATTACTTACGCTTACGGCATTTCTTTTTTCTCAATCTGCCGTTGTTCCTAATTCTTTCGCCGCCGCAGCTATGCCCGCGTCAGAAATTCAAGTTGGAGCGGCTGGAAATTTTACGCTGCCTTCCGATTTAGGAACGGTCGAAAATCTTCAATTAGGGCAGGGGCCGATGATTGTGCATATCCAAACGGCACACGGTAACTACGAAGCTCAGAAAAATATTAAAGGCATTCTTGAATTCCTCAATAAAAATTATGGTTTTAACACACTGCTTCTCGAAGGAAGCGCTTATCCTTTAAATCCCGAAGTTATCCGTTTTTTTCCTCAAGACATGGATCTTACCCGTGGCATTGCTGATGATTTGACGCGCAAAGCGATTTTTAAAGGCGCGGATCTTTTCATGATTGAGCATCCGAAAGTAAAAGCCCTTGGAATTGAAAACTTAAATCTTTACCGCGAAAACGGCGACGCGTTCCGTTCTGTGCTTCGTCAGGAAGAAGCCACCGAAAACTTTGTCCGTGACATGAACATGCAGATCGAGCGCCTGACAAGCCCTTATCTCAATAAGGATCTCCGCTCGTTTTTAAACCGCCTTGATGCCTATGAATCTAAGCAGATTCAGCTTGTGGATTGGGTGAATACTCTGAAAACCGAAGGTTCTAAACTGCTTGGAATCGATCTCTCGGATCCTATTCAGCAGGTTGAATGGCCCATGCTTCTCCGCCTTTTTACACTCATGAAATTTGAATCCAAGCTTGACCGGAACGCGCTGGCGAAAGAAAAGACACAATTTTTAAAAGCCATCGGCGGTGTTTCAAAAGATGTTTATGCTCAAGTCGAATCGCTTTTGACCCAGCCTGTTTCCCGCAATCAGCTGCCTTCTCCAGAAACCGAACTGCTTTTTGAAAAGCTTGTCTCGAAGCTTCCTAAGGATTTTAATTACAAGGCTTT
>CAZEFF010000007.1:0-60219 GCA_964511315.1 uncultured bacterium
GAAATTGGAATATTCTAAAAATGGATTTTCAGATGAGCTGCAGACATTTTCCATTACAGCTTCAACGCCGAACAATGGAAGCTTCGCTTGGACGGTTCCGGATGCTATTGGCAGCACCGTTAAAGTACGGGCTAGTGATGCCGCGGACTCAACGGTTAACGATACCTCCAATGCTAATTTTACGATTAAAGGTTCTTTGACCCTTACTTCGCCAAATGGTACGGAACTTTGGAAGGTTGGGGAGAGCCGAAATGTTACATGGAATCGTACTGGAAGCATCGCGAATGTGAAATTGGAATATTCCACTGACGGCGGTTCTAATTATTCTTCCACGATCATTGCTTCAACGGATGCCGGCACAGGAACTTATTCTTGGACCGTACCGGACGCAATTGGCACGCAGCTTCGCGTCCAAGTTTCAGATGTGACAGACGCTACCGTTAAAGACGGATCAGACGCTAATTTTGAAATTAGAGGCACGGTTACGCTTGTCTCTCCGAATGGCGGAGAAGTTTGGATTGTCAATTCACAGCACAATATCACCTGGACCAAAACAGGAACTTTTGCGACGGTGGCGTTGGAGTATTCCACAAATGCCTTTGCGGATGAATTGCAAACGACGACCATCGCGACAGGGGTTGACTCTGTTACAGGCACGCCGTATTTATGGACGGTTCCCGATACCATTGGCTCCGCGCTGCGTGTCCGTGTGACCAATGAGGCTAACACGCTCGTTAAAGATCTATCTGACCTGAATTTTAAAATCGCGGGTTCATTAACCCTGACGGCTCCAAATGGAGGCGAAAATTGGGGCGTGGGGACTCAGCAAACAATTACCTGGAATCGAGTCGGCTCCATAGCGAACGCGAAATTGGAATACTCAATTGATGGCGGTTCAAACTACGGAAATGTGATCGCGGCTTCAACCGGAGCTGCGGCGGAAGCTTACCTCTGGACGATTCCGGATTCTATCGGTGCGAATAGAAAAGTAAAGATATCGGACGCGACGGATGCAACTGTGCTCGATGTTTCTGACGCAAATTTTACAATTATGGGCACTTTTGATGTGACGGCTCCGAATGGTGGTGAAGTTTGGACTGTCGGAAGCGGTCAATCTCTTGCTTGGAACACAACGGGAACAGTTTCGAATGTGAAACTAGAATATTCGACGAATGCCTTTTCGGATGAGCTTCAGACAACCGTTATTACCGCGAACACGGCTAACTCAGGGACTTATTCTTGGACGGTTGCTGACGCGATTTCCAATCTTGTGAAAATTAGAGTCAGTGATGTTAACAACGCGAATGCATTTGATGTTTCGAACGCGATTTTTAAGATTCGCGGTGCTCTTTTAGTCACATCGCCTAATGGCGGCGAGCCGTGGGAAATTGGGACAAGCCATAATATCGCGTGGACCCGAACAGGCTCGATTGCTAATGTTAAAGTGGAGTATTCCACAAACGCTTTCGCGGATGAACTGCAGACGGATGTGATTATTGCTTCAACCGCAGCTAGTACCGGAACTTATGCTTGGACTATTCCGGATAATCCTTCAGTAACGGTTAAGGTGCGCGTTACTGATGCCTCCGACGCGACAGTTCTTGATACATCAAATGCTAATTTTACGATTAAAGGCCGTTTGGTTCTGTCAGTTCCAAATGGCGGTGAAATTTGGACGGTTGCCGGGGTTAACAATATTCAATGGACTAAATTCGGAAGTATTTCTAACGTAGCGCTGTACTACTCAACGGATAGCGGAAATACATGGCCCGGCGGTGCCAATCAAATCGTTTCGTCAACGGCAGCAGATCCTGCTCCCGCTGATAATATCGGTATTTATTCTTGGACCATTCCGGACGCGATTGGAACTCAAGTGCGCGTTCGTGTCCAGGATGCTTTGGATCCGTCAACTTATGACGACTCTGACGCTGATTTCAAAATTCGCGGTTCTATCACAGTGACATCCCCTAATGGCGGCGAAGTTTGGGTGGTTTCTGCCAATCAGAATATTACTTGGACCAGCACCGGAACGTATTCAAATGCGAAACTAGAATATTCAACCAACGCATTTGTTGATGAAAATCAAGTTTTCTCAATTACCGCGGCGACCCCGAATAATGGAAGCTTCGCGTGGAGCATTCCGGACGCGATCAGCAGCACCGTCCGTGTCCGCGCGAGCGATGCTTCGGATTCGACCGTGAACGATATATCCAACGCGAATTTCACCATTAAAGGGGCGTTGACCTTAACCTCTCCGAACGGAACCGAAATTTGGAAGGTGGGGGAGAACCGGAGTATTACCTGGAATCGAACCGGCAGCATCGCGAATGTGAAATTGGAATATTCCACTGATGGCGGATCATCTTTCCCCAACACGATTATTTCTTCTACGGATGCTTCCACGGGTACGTATTCCTGGACGGTTCCGGATGCGATCAGCTCTCAGCTCCGGGTCCAAGTTTCTAATGTGACCGATGCGACGGTAAAAGATTCTTCTGACGCGAATTTTGAAATTAAGGGCACCATTCTTTTGACGGCTCCCAATGGCGGAGAAGTTTGGACAGTGAACGCATTAAAGAACATCACATGGACCAAAACCGGTACCTACGCGACGGTGGCGCTGGAATATTCAACCAACGCGTTCGCGGATGAGCTACAAACTACAACCATTGCGACCGGGGTCGATTCTGTGACCGGAACACCGTACGCTTGGACGGTCCCTGATACTATCGGATCCGCTCTCCGGGTTCGCGTGACAAATGAATCCGATGCCGCGGTAAAAGATGCTTCTGATCTCAATTTTAAAATTGTTGGTTCGCTGACGCTTACAGCGCCTAATGGCGGAGAAAATTGGGCGGTTGGAAGTTCAAAGACGATTACATGGAACCGGGTCGGTTCCATTGCGAACGCGAAATTGGAATACTCAATTGATGGCGGTTCAAACTACGGAAATGTGATCGCGGCTTCAACCGGAGCTGCGGCGGAAGCTTACCTCTGGACGATTCCGGATTCCATCGGAGCGAATAGAAAAGTAAAGATTTCAGACGCGACAGATGCCACTGTCTCAGATGTTTCAGACGCGAACTTTACAATTATGGGCGCGTTTGCGATTACCGCGCCGAATGGCGGAGAAGTTTGGACGGTCGGCAGCGGTCAGCTGCTTACATGGAATACTACGGGTTCTGTCTCTAACGTTAAACTTGAATATTCCACAAACGCGTTTTCAGATGAACTGCAAACCGGGGTTGTTGTGGCGAATGTCGCGAATTCAGGAACATATAACTGGACGGTCGGTGACGCGATTTCCAATCTTGTCCGTATTCGTGTCAGCGACGTGAATAACGCGGTCGCGTATGATACCTCAGACGCGAGTTTTAAAATTCGAGGCGCCCTTTTAGTGACGTCACCTAACGGCGGCGAGCCCTGGGAAATCGGAACTGTGCACAATATTGCTTGGACCCGCACAGGTTCAATTGCCAATGTGAAATTAGAATACTCGACGAACGCATTTTCAGATGAACTGCAAACGGCCGTTATTATCGCCTCAACTGCGGCAGATCCGGCGCCCGCGGATAATGATGGAACATACGCGTGGACGATTCCGGATACTCCGTCAGTCACGAATAAAGTAAGAGTTTCAGACGCTTCAGACGCGACCGTGCTCGATACTTCGAACTCTAACTTTATTATTAAAGGCCGCTTGGTGATGTCGATTCCGAATGGCGGAGAAATTTGGACTGTCGCGGGCGTTAACAATATTCAATGGACTAAATTCGGTTCGATTTCAAATGTTCAGCTGCAATATTCCACGGACAGCGGTTCTACCTGGCCGATCGGTAATTTGATTGTGGCTTCGACCGCCGCGGATCCTGCTCCCGCTGATAACATCGGTGTTTATTCTTGGACCATTCCGGACGCGATTTCTACAACGCTTCGGGTCCGTGTTCAGGATACAAGCGATTCGTCAACTTATGATGATTCTGACGCGGACTTTAAGATTAAAGGCGCCATCACCGTGACATCACCGAATGGCGGAGAAATTTGGATTGTAGGAACAAATCAAAATATTACTTGGTCTTCAGCGGGATCATTTTCGAACGTAAAATTAGAATACTCTACGGACGCGTTTTCAGATGAACTTCAAACTTTCTCAGTAACGACAGCAACGCCGAACAATGGGTCTTTCAACTGGACGCTTCCGGATGCCATCGGATCAAGTGTCAGAGTCCGGGCCAGTGATGCCGGAGACAGCTCCGTCGTAGACGTATCCAACAGTAATTTTACGATTAAAGGCGCTTTGTCATTGACCTCTCCGAATGGCGGGGAAGTTTGGAAAGTGGGTGAAACGCGCGCCATCACTTGGAATCGTTCCGGCAGCATCGCGAATGTTAAATTAGATTACTCTGTAAACGGCGGTTCCGGTTACGGAAATGCCATCGTTGCTTCTACAAGCGCTGCCTCGGGTACGTACAACTGGACCATCCCGGATGCTATCGGGACTCAGGTTCGCGTTCAGGTTGCGGATGCTTCTGATTCAACAGTAAAAGATACATCCGATGCCAACTTCTCTATTAAAGGAACAGTCTTATTGGTGACGCCCAATGGCGGCGAGCAATGGGCCGTGAATACCGCGAATAATATTACCTGGACGAAGACCGGTACTTACTCAACCGTTGCGCTTGAATATTCCACAAACGGGTTCGCGGATGAATTGCAAACTACGACAATCGCGACAGGAGTTGATTCAGTAACAGGAACGCCGTACGCGTGGACAATTCCGGATACGATTGGCGCGTCTAACAAAGTCCGGGTTAGCAATGAATCAGATGCCACGGTAACAGATAAATCAGATAACACATTTAAGATCGTGGGTTCATTAACTTTGACAGCGCCGAACGGGGGAGAAAGCTGGAATGTTGGCGCTTCGAAAACCGTTTCTTGGAACCGTGTCGGTTCGATCGCGAACGTTAAATTGGAATATTCGACCACCGGAGCCAGCCCTTATCCAAACTTGATTGTTTCTTCCACATCGGCCGGTGCCGGTGCTTATTCTTGGACGGTTCCCGATGCTATCGGTACTAACTTGAAGGTCAAAGTTACGGATGTTACCGATTCCACCGTCTATGACGAGTCTGACGCGAGCTTCGCGGTTGTCGCGACGTTTAACATTACCCAGCCTAACGGCGGAGAAGTTTGGACCGTTGCCTCAACTCAAAACATTACTTGGACCACAACGGGTTCGGTCGCGAATGTTAAACTCGAATACTCGGTTGATAATGGCACGGATAGCTATGCAAACGTCATTGCGAATACGACGCCCAATAACTTGACTTACTCGTGGACGATTCCGGATACGATTAGCACATTGATGAAAGTACGTATCAGCGATGTGAATAACGCTAATGGTTTTGATACCTCCAATGCTGTCTTTAAAATTCGCGGTGCATTGACGGTTGACGCTCCGAATGGCGGCGAAGCTTGGGGAATTGGAACAGCCCGCAATATTCAATGGACCCGAACCGGTTCTATCGCGAACGTGAAATTAGAATATTCCACAAACGGATTTTCGGATGAATTGCAAACCGCGCTGATTATCGGTTCCACGCCCGCGGATCCTGCGCCGGCCGATAATATCGGTATTTATTCATGGACTATTCCTGACGTGCCTTCTACAACTGTGAAAGTCCGCGCGACCGATGTGGCTGATGCGACCGTGCTCGATACTTCTAACTCGGTATTCAGCATTAAAGGTTCATTAACGATTACGGCGCCGAATGGCGGCGAGAATTGGATTGTGGGAACTCCGTACAATATTACATGGATCAAAGGCGGTGCTATTTCGAATGTGAAACTGCAATATTCCACTGATAGCGGTAACACATGGCCGGATCCCAGCAAACTGATTATTTCATCCACGAGCGCGGGATTCTTAAGCTACACATGGACAATTCCCGATGACATTAACAATAAAGGCCGCGTGCGCATTCTCGACGCGAATGACCCAAGCGTTAACGATGCTTCTGATGCTGATTTCGCCATCAAAGGTTCATTGCATATTACCTCACCGGACGGTACTGAAATTTGGACGGTTGGAGATGCTCATGCCATTACATGGACGAAAACCGGTACCATCGCTAACGTTAAACTCGACTATTCTGTTGACGGCGGCAGCAGTTACACGGGCACGATTACGGCTTCGACCGGCGCTGCGGCAGGGACTTATAACTGGGTGGTACCTGATGCGATTTCAACCCAGGTTCGAGTTAAAATTACCCAGACGAACGACTCTTTTGTCACCGATGAATCAGACGCGGACTTTAAAATCCGCGGTTCCATAACCGTCACTTCTCCCGCAGGCGGTGAAGTTTGGAAGGTCGCGGATAATCAGCCCATTACTTGGACGAAAACCGGAACTATCCCGACTGTGGAAATTAAATACTCAACGAATGGCGGCTCCAGCTATCCTAATTCAATTGCGACAGCCGTGGATGGGTCATCCGGAAGTTATTCTTGGACGATTCCGAACGCGATCACGACCAATGGACGTATTAAGGTTATCAATGAGAGTGATACGACGGTGTATGGCGAATCAGCCGCTGATTTCAAGATCGCCGGTTCAGTGACGGTGTTGACTCCTAATGGAGGCGAAAAGTGGCCGATTGGATCAAGCCAAAATATTACTTGGAGCATTACGGGATCAATCTCCAGCTTGAAATTGGAATATTCTACAACCGGGGGAGCGCCATACAGCAACCTTATCACGTCTTCTGTGACGGCGAGTTTAGGAACCTATGCGTGGACGATACCTGATGCGCCGACGACCCAAGGCCGAGTTTTGGCCACCAATACTGCAGATGCGACTGTGTTCGACGCATCCAATAGCAATTTTAAGATTCAAGGTTCTGTGACGCTGACATCTCCTGTGGGCGGTGAAACTTGGAATGTCGGTGATTCTCACAATATTACCTGGACCAAAAACGGATCCTTCACGAATGTGAAGCTTGAATATTCAACGGATAGCGGAAGCACTTATTCTGGCGTTATTATCGCGTCAACTTCCGCTGACAGTCTTGCTTATTCATGGACCGTGCCTGACAGTATTTCTTCCGGAGTCAGAGTTAAAGTTAGCGATACGGGAGATATTGAAGTTGCTTCTGAATCGGCATCTGATTTTACGATCCGCGGGACATTAACAGTGACCGTTCCGAACGGTGGGGAAACATGGCGCGTTGGACAGGCTCAAAATATTACTTGGAGCAAGACGGGATCCATTGACGAAGCTAAGTTAGAGTATTCCACCAATGGTTTTGCTAACGAAACTCAAACAACCGTGATCGTGGCGACGACACCCGCGTCTAATTTAAGCTACGCGTGGAATATACCGGATGCGATCAGCAATACCGTCAAAATCCGGATCACCGATGTTTCCGGTGTTTCTGTCGGTGACGTTTCGAATGGTAATTTCTCAATTAAAGGCACGGTAACGCTGACCTCACCGAACGGCGGTGAATCTTACGGTGTTGCCAGCGCTCAAAATATTACTTGGACTCGGACAGGATCTTTCGCGAATGTAAAACTCGAATATTCGACGAATGGTTTCGCGGATGAAAGCGTGTCTTACTTGATCACTTCTTCGACGCCCGCGGATCCAGCTCCCGCGGATGATAATGGAACATATGCTTGGACCGTTCCTGACGCGATATCTCAAACTGTAAAAGTCCGCGTAACGGATGCGAATGATGCCGCGACCACTGACGTTTCAAATAACACCTTTACGATTCGCGGTATTTTAACCATTACTTCTCCGAATGGCGGAGAAAAATGGATCGTGGGTACCGCGCAGTTAATTTCGTGGGACCGGTTTGGTTCAATCGCCAATGTCCGTTTGCAATATACGACTAATGGTTCGATTTATACGGATATTACCGCGTCGACTCCCAATACCGGAACTTACGCGTGGACCGTTCCAAATTCTATTACCACAACAGGTAAGGTCCGAATTTATGATGTGAATAATGCCACGGTGACAGATGATTCAGACGCTAACTTTAAGATCCAAGCCGGTTTCACTCTCACTTCACCGAATGGCGGCGAAGCTTGGCTTGTCGGCAGCACCCAAACAATCACATGGAATACTTCAGGCACAGTAAGTTTCATCCGGCTTGATTATTCAACCGATAGCGGCAGCAATTATTCAAACGTGATTTCTAGTTCGACCGGTAATACGGGTAGCTATGACTGGGTCATCCCGGACAGCCCTTCTCCGACAGTCAAGGTGAAGGTATCGGATACCAATGACGCGGAAGCCTTTGACGCTTCGAATGCCGACTTGCGTATTCGTGTCGCGTTCACGCTTGTCTCTCCAAATGGTTCTGAACAATGGCGCGTCGGACAGACAAAAAATATTACCTGGGTTACCGTTGGAACTATTGCGAATGTTAAGATTATCTATTCCCGGGATGGTTTCTTAGCTGATAATCAAACGATTTCAGCTGCCGCTCCCGGCACTGGGACGTACGCGTGGACGATTCCTGACAGTATTTCAAATACGGTCCGGGTCAAAATATCAGATCCAAATGATATTGGCGCCGCCGATACCTCGAACGGAGACTTTAGAATTACAGGCGACTTTACAGTCACGTCACCCAATGGCGGAGAAAAGTGGGATGTTGACTCAGATCACGCGATTACATGGGCTTACGCGGGATCTGTCCCTAACGCTTCAATTGAATATTCAACAAATGCCGGCGGAAGCTGGAGCTCAGTCGCGGGTCTGACGCCTAATAACGGAAGCTATAACTGGACAGTTCCGGATACCATTAGCGCTAATAGCCGCGTTCGCTTAAGCGATCCCAATGACGCGACCGCGAATGATATTTCAGACGCGAATTTCAAAATTAGAGCCGGATACACACTTACAGCGCCAAATGGCGGGGAAATATGGACTGTCGCGGATGTTCACGCGATTACTTGGACCAATACCGGAACGGTTGCGAATTCTAAATTGTGGTATTCGACAGATTCCGGATCAACGTTCCCCAATGTGATCATCGCTTCGACGGCTAATACCGGCACCTATAATTGGACTGTGCCGGACGCGATTTCTACTTTAGTGCGCGTCCGTGCCGGAAGCGCGACGGATGTGGACGCTTATGACGATTCGAATGCTGATTTGAAAATCCGCGGCGCTTTCCATGTCGTGACTCCGGATGGAGCCGAACAGTGGAAAATCGCGCAGAATTCGAATATTACATGGACGACGACAGGTACGATTTCCAATGTGAAACTTTATTATTCTACCGATTCAGGAAGCAACTTTTCGAATGTGATTATCGCTTCAGTGGCTAACACGAACAGCTATACTTGGAATATCCCGGACGTTCCTACGACGATGGCTCGTGTCCGTGTGGAAAATCCGTTAGATGCGACGGTTTTTGACGATTCCGATGCCGATTTCAAAATTCAAGGTAACTTTATCATGGTTTCCCCGAATGGCGGAGAATCCTGGATCGTAAATTCTTCTCACAATATCACTTGGGATTGGGGCGGAACCATTCCGAACGTGAAGCTGACGTATTCAACCGACAGCGGATTAAATTATAATAGCACGATCAGCGCTTCCGCTCCGAATGGCTCAGGCAGTGCCGGAACCGCGAATTATGCTTGGACAATTCCTGATAATATCTCAACCCAAGTCCGCGTAAAAATCGAAGACCCGAATGACGCTACGGTCAACGATTCTTCAAACGCGAACTTCAAAATTCGCGGGGATTTAGTTTTAACATCGCCTAATGGCGGTGAACGCTGGGTAACGAATGAGACTCACGCGATTACATGGAATACCACTGGAACTATCCCTAATGTGAAGTTGACTTATTCTCATGATGACTTCTCAACATCAACAACCATTATGGCCTCGGTCTCTAACACGAATACCTATAATTGGGTTGTTCCTGATCCGGGAGTGAATAATATTCCGAAGACAACAAAGGTTCGCGTTGAAGATGTGAACGACTCGAATGTTTTTGACGACTCCGACGCGGCGTTTAACATTGACTACTATTATGTTACCTGGGATATCCGCGACTTGTTGACGAATGCCGCATTGAGTGAATTGACGGTTAAGCAAACCAAAAACAGTGATGAAACTTTTGTTCAATGGCAGGAAACCGGTGTGACAACAAATCCGCCTAGAATTCAGCCGACTCCTTACGGAGTGTGGGGAACCGTTTGGAAGAAAACAGGGTATGGTGATCTTGTTGTGGTTGTCGAAGCGGATCATGATCAAAGCTTCCAGCTCTTCATGGAAACCACTGTTATTCACTTGTGGTTAGCGGATACCCGTACATCTTTTAACCCTACGACAAAACAGTTGGATGTCCAAGGCTGGTTGTCCCGTGACGGTTCGTTAACGAGCGGTGCCGTTAGCGCGACATATAAAATTTATGACGGCCCGACTCTTATCGGAACATATGCGCTTGATAAAGTTTTAGACCCGGGGCTTATTAGCGGAACGAACCCGGATGGATTTACGGGTTATTTCCATAAGACCATCGATGGTTCGGCGTCTGGAATTAATCTTCAGACCGGTAAAGTTTACACCACGCTCTGCGAAATGCCTATTGCCTCTGGCGGTTCCTTTAAAACGCCTTCGAGCTTTGAAATCACGACTCCGTCAACCTTGCAGTCTGTGAGCGATACCGTTAACACGATGCTCGACAAACCGCTGTCACAAGTTGAATCAAATATCCGTACGGATATGAATAATCAGCTAACTGATGTTAAAAATGTCGTGACGGATAAACTGGATAACCAAACGGCGATTGTGACGAGTAAATTGGACAATCAAACCGCGGTTGTTACGCAGAAATTGGACGAACAAACGACCCTTATTTCAGACGCGATCACGGACTTTACGGAAAAGTCAGATGCGGCCGTTTCCCGCATGCAGGATGAAATTACGCGGGGTTCGATTCGCATGATTCTTCCTGATTCCGTTAAGCTCGGTTCATCAGTGACCATCCGTCTTGCCACTGCTGAAGGCGTTTCTCCGACAGTCGATATTATGTGCCCGGATGGAAGTTTAATTGCCGGCGGGCTTGCGTTGTCGGCGACAGCGAGCGACCCCAGTATTTATACGGTTGATTTCCAGTTTACGGCGCAAAATGCTAAATGCGCGATCGCGAAGGCGGTTACGATTGTCGGATCTGCGACGATTGCCAGCAATAACCCTAATGAGGGTCCCTTTGTAGCAACAGCGGTCGGCAGTATGGCCGTGACGTCAACGGATCTTGATACGATTCAGGGTCTTGCGGCCGCCGGCTTGAATGCTGAAAAGGCCGCTAAGGATGCTAAAGATGCCATTATGGACGTGGTGAAGAGCTTGCAAGGGGACGGCAGTATCCAGGATTCTATTGCCCGTCTGCAGGAGAAGGTTGACCGCTTGCCCGCTCTCATGAATAAGGGAGAAGATGGCCAAGCACAAATGCGCAATACTTTGGAAGATGTTGCCGATAAACTAGATACCTTTGTGGGTAAAGAAGGGTATGATTTAAGAACGATCTTGAAGCAGGAAATTGGAGAAGGCATGAAGGGCGTACGCAACAAGGTTGAGCAGATGAAAGCTTCGTCGGACATTGTGAAAGAAATTGTTGAGAGAAAAGTCGGTAAATCCGATGAACCTATTATCCAAACCTTTTACGAAATTGGTGATGCGGGTGTTCAATGAAAAGAATAATTCTGTCCACGTTTTTGCTTGTTGTTTTTCTAAGTCCCGCCGGATTTTGCGCGGATAAAAACAGCATTAAGCTTCGGGTGGTTGCGGTCAACCCTTCGGCTGAAAAAACACAGAAAGTTCCTATCAAGATTTATCTGCCTAAAGAAATTATTCCCGATGACATCATTAATATGGGCGAGCTGAAAGTCGGTTATGATACCGACAAGAGCCTTTATTACGCGTACAGCGACGGCGCGGAGCTGAAACCGAAGGAAACCCGCGTATTCGAAGTTGCCCTTGAGGATGTCTGGAAGGTTAAAGATGAAGAATTAGATAAGCTTCGAAGCCAGACAGCGCTTGCTTTAAAGCATCTTGAAAAAACCCCTTATTATGACCAGGCCAAAACCATTGTCACCTCAATTGAAAACCGTTTTACAGAAATCCTCGCGAAGCAGAATGACTCAGGAATTTCCCGTGAAGAACATATTGGCGCTTACCGCATCAATCTTAAGGTTATGGAAGAGGTCAAGTCGGACATTGCCCTGATTGAAAAAATGCTTCAAACAAGCGGCGGTCCTCCGTCAGTGCAATTTTTGAAAGACACTGTTTTTGAGCGCAAAGATGATTTGGATCGTGTTACGGCTTGGAAGCTTATCCTTGGAATCATCGGGTTTCTCGCGCTTCTTGGAGTCGCGTTTTACGTGAAGTGGTTTTTTGCCATCAAATCGCGCCGTGCGGCCCGCGCTGATGAAGCGGCAATTGGAACGGATACTATTCCGTTTATTAGTGAAAATGTGGAGGAGCATGTTGGGCTTTCCCGCGATAAGTCCGAAAAAGATCGTAAAGTAGGCTGATTCCCGCATGTTCCAAGTTCTCATTCTTAAATCCCGCCCCAAAGATTCAGACGAAATTATCTTTCAAGGCCAGGCAGGAAGTGTGTCTCTACCTGGCTCTGAAGGAGAATTCGAAGTTTTAAATTTCCATAAACCCATCTTAAGCCGGCTGAAAAAGGGGACCATTGTGGTCGATAATACTAAAGAGTTCCCTGTAACCGGAGGTATCGTAAAAATGGCCTCGCAAAGCCTTGTCGCGATTATTGATGGCTAGGAGCAGACAACGTTTATGAAGAATTTTGCAGTTATTCTCATTATGGCGCTTGGAACCATCGGACCGTCGATCGTTATCGCGGCTGTGGGGTTTTCCAGCATTATGGCGCTTGGACGAAATCCATCGGCGGCGCCAAAAATTATGCTCGCGATGATTATCGCGCTTATTTTCGCGGAAGCAATTGCGGTGATCGCGCTTCTTGTTGTGTTTCAAGTGTTTACGCCTGCGGGCGGAGGAATCTAAAGATGATCTGGGGTGTTATATTATTTCAGGGCATTATCTTTGCCGTGCTCATATTTGTCCTCCGGCATTTTATGCAAGGACATGTTTCCGGCGCGGTTGGACATTTAGAGAAGCTAAATGAAGAGTTGCTAAAGCAGCAGGCGGAGCTAAAGGCTAAAATTTCAGAAGCGGAAAAAGAGTATGATTCGAAGATGGCGAAAGTTCAGCAGGAAGTCACTGCGAGGCAAAGCCAGGTTCGGCAGGAAGCGAATAAAACTCTGGAAGAAGCCAGGGCGCGCGGGCAGGAGGAGCGGGAAAAACTCATTAAAGAAGCGATTGATACGCGCGACAAAATCAAGAATGAAATTATGGTTCAAATGGAAGAAAAAGCCGTGGATTACTCAAAGGAAGTCATCGCGCAATTTCTATCCGGCGACATCCGGAAATTTGTTCATGAAACGCTTGTCAAAGAAGTCCTTGATGGAATTAAGGATATGCCGATTGAACATTTTCAAATTGATAGCCCAACAGCAGAATTCATATCCGCCGAACCTTTAAGTGACAGTCTTAAAAAACAGATCTATTCTGTTTTAAAAGAAAAGATTAAGCAGGATGTTCAATTTAAAGAGGATGTGGATTCTGCGCTTGTCGGCGGAATTATTCTTAAGTTTGGAAGCTTTGTTATTGACGGCAGCCTTGCGAACCGCCTCAAAGAAGCAACGTCAAAAATAAAGGTGGAAACAAAACGGAAGTATTTAGGGAAAACCTAGGCGGATATGGCATCTGAATTAGAAAATCCCAACCCTTCTCTAAAGCCCAAAATTGAAATCCGTGAAATTGGACATGTGCGTGAAATTCGCGAATCCATCGCGCGGGTGGAAGGCTTGCCTTCAGTTATGAACGGGCAAATTGTTCATTTTGGCCATGAAGGTAAGGGGATGGTGATGGGTTTTACCGAAAAAGAAGTGCTCGTTCTTATGTTTGGCGGTAAGGAAAAAGTAAAAGCGGGTGATGAGGTTTGGAGCCGGGGAGAAAGATTTGTTTTGCCCGCGGGAGAAAAATTCATCGGCCGCATTGTCAGCGCTTTGTGTGACCCCTGTGATGGGAAGCCCCCGATTGAACCCGATGAGTATATTCCTGCTTTTTCTGTCGCGCCTGGCGTTATGGAACGTAAACCTGTTTACGCGCCTTTGGACACAGGAGTGAAGATTCTGGACGCGATTATCCCTGTTGCCAGGGGACAGCGGCAGCTGATTATCGGTGACCGCATGACCGGAAAGACAACGATTTGCACGGATACTATTCTCGCGCAAAAAGGAAAAGATATTATTTGTATTTACTGCTGTGTGGGCCGGAGTTACTCCAATTTATTAAAAGTAGTCGAAATTTTTAAAGATCATGACGCTTTTAAATATACCATTATTGTCGCAGGGACGGCGTCCGCGCCGGCTGGCGAACAATTTCTGTCACCATATACGGCTTGTGTTTTGGGCGAGTATTTCATGATGCGCGGAAAAAATGTTTTTGTGGTTTTTGATGACTTGACGAAACATGCTTGGGTTTACCGCCAACTATCGCTTTTGCTCGATCGTCCTCCAGGCCGTGAAGCTTATCCCGGCGATATTTTTTATATTCATTCGCAGCTTGTTGAGCGGGCCGGCCAGATGAGTGATGAAAATGGGGGAGGGTCGATGACCTTTTTCCCTATTTGCGATACTTTGCAGGGAGACGTAACGGGGTATGTGCAGACCAATTTAATTTCTATGACGGATGGTCAAACCGTTGTGAGCTCAGCGCTTTTTAATCAGGGGGTTAAACCCGCGATTGATTTTGGACTTTCTGTTTCCCGTATTGGAAATAAAGCAAGCGTTCAAGCGATGAAGAAACTCGCGGGTAAACTGCGCTTGGAATATCTGCAATATAAAGAACTTGTGCGTATGACTCAGTTGAAAACAACGCTGTCAGATGAGGCTTCCGCCCGTCTGCGCCGTGGGGATGTCATTACCGAGATGCTTATGCAGAATAAACAGGAACCTTCTCCCATTGAAGAGCAAATTTTGCACTTGTACGCGCTTCGCCAGGGTGTGCTGGACCCATTATCCAATACAACGCTTAAGCGCTTCAAAAAGGAAATTCTCGGCTACGCGAATAAAGAGTTTTCGAGCTTGATGACTGAGCTCACGACAAAGTGGGAGCTCAATGATAGTACGTCAAAAGGCATGGACGAACTTTTTAAGAGTTATTTTAATAGTCTAAAAGAAGGGGCTTGATCTAAGCATGGCAACAAAAAGTCTGTCAAAGCTTAAAGCGGAAATGACCTTCAATTCTGATCTCACGCGCCTTGTGGACGTAATGAAAGGCGTCGCGATCGCTCAGTATTACGTGATGGACCGGAAAAAAGTGAAATATGGAGTTCTGAACGAGTCCTTGGAGGAAATATTTACCGCTTATGATTTTCGATATGTGAAGCATCCTTTTATCCGAGTGATGAAGCCAAAAAAACTTGTTGTGCTTGTGACGACTGACTCGGGTTTTTTGGGCGGTTTAAATATGAAGGTTGCCCAGGGAACGCTTAAATATGACAGCCCTGATAGTCATTATTTGGTGATTGGCGAGCGCGGAATGCAGTACCTGAAAGAATTTGGAAAATCCTGCCAGCTATATCCGGGTATCAGCCAGGATGATACCCGGTTTGCGCTGGCGGATAAATTAACCGGCGATATTTTAAAGTTTGTGCTCAAAGGGGAGTACGGACAAGTCATTATTGGAACTCCTCACGCGATTTCATTTTCCGCCCAACGCGTGGAGGTTCTTAATTTATTGCCGTGCCCGCTATTTTTTAAGGGGAAACCTGAAAAAGTTCCAACGGCCGAAGATCAGGAGAAAAACTATATTTTAGATTCGAAAGTAGAAGGTTTTGTGGAGTATCTAACGGCCATCTGGTTGCGGAAGCGGCTTCTTGAAATATTTGACAGCGCGAAGCTCGCGGAATTTGGCGCGCGTGTCATGCATCTCGAGGGGAGTTTTCAGACGCTGACTAAAAATGATAAACAGCTTAAGCTTCAATTCTTTAAAGCACGCCGTGAAAAGATTGATCAAAGTTTGCGCGAATCGTTCACATCGCAATTGCTAATCGAGTAATTCTATGACAGAGACAAAAGAAATTTTGGCTGATGGCAAAGTCGTTGCGGTCCAAGGGCCCGTGATCGACGTTAAATTTACGTCTGCGGAAATGGTTCCGCCCATTAACTTTGTTCTGCAAACACACACGCGTTATGGCAGTAAAGTGGTTATGGAAGTGGCGGAGCACGTTCCAGGGAATGTTGCCCGCTGTATTTCGCTGAATGACACGATTAACCTTCAGCGTTACACGCCGGCGGTATCGCTTGGCGGCGCGGTGCAGATCCCCGTGGGAGATAATGCCTTCGGCCGCATTTTAAATGTTTTGGGTGAGCCTTACGATAAAAAGCCTCCTGTAGTTTCAGACCGCACCATGCCGATTCGCGCGAAAAAAGAAAGTTTGTATATCGATCCGGACCGTGCGGGATCGACTTTTGAAGTCCTTGAAACAGGGATTAAGATTATTGATTTGCTTTTCCCAATGGTGAAAGGAAGTAAGTCGGGAGTTCTTGGGGGCGCCGGTATGGGAAAGAGCGTGCTCACACTCGAACTCATTCATAATATTGCTAAACGCCACAAAGGCGCATCAGTGTTTACCGGGGTTGGAGAGCGTATCCGTGAAGGAAATGAACTTTACCACGAAATTAAGCATGCTGAACTTCTCGACAAGGTTGTTCTCGTGTACGGTCAAATGAATGAACCGCCTGGCGCTCGTTTTGGCGTTGTTAACACAGGGATTACATTGGCAGAAGAAATTCAGAAGCAAAATAAAGATGTCTTGTTTTTCGTGGATAATGTTTTCCGTTTTGTGCAGGCCGGTGCTGAGATTTCAACACTGCTTGGGCGTGTTCCTTCTGAGACCGGTTATCAGCCGACGCTTGCCATGGAAGTCGCTGAGTTTCAAGAGCGTATTCGCTCGGTGCCGGGCAGGGGATCGATTACCGCGGTTCAAGCCGTTTACGTTCCCGCGGACGATTTGACGGATCCTTCTGTTGTCGCTATTTTCAGCTTTTTGGATTCCGTGATGGTGCTTTCCCGTGAACGTATTCAGCTGGGACTTTATCCTGCCATTGATCCTTTGCTTTCATCCTCAGGAAATCTGGATCCGCAGATTACCGGTAAACGCCATTTTGACATTGCTCAGGAAGTGATTCGTATCTTCAATAAATATGAGGAGTTACGGCGAATTGTAGCGGTCGTTGGCGTTGACGAACTTTCCAAGGCTGACCGCACGCTCTTCGACCGCGCGCGTAAACTGCAGTTTTATCTCACACAGCCGTTCTTTGTTGCTGAGTCCTATTCCGGTATGTCGGGAGCGTATGTCACAATTAAGCAGAATTTGGACGGCTGCGAAAAGATTATTGATGGAAGACTGGACCGTATCACAGAAGAAAAATTTTATATGAAAGGATCGACGGACGATATTTCTTAATTATGGCGATACGTATTGGTGAATTGCTCATTAAAAAAGGTTTGGTGAATCCCGATCAATTGGAAACCGCCCTTCGTGATCAAGCGACTTCAGGAGAATTTCTCGGTAATATTCTGATTCGGCTTGGGTATATTACCGAGGAAAATCTTCTTACGGCGCTGGCTGAACAATTTCAAACGCGTTTTGTAAGTTTAGAAAAAGTTTACGTCAATCCTCAGGTGATTAAAATGGTCCCGGGAAATTTGGTCCGCGAATATAAATTCCTGCCCATCGAAATGCGGTCGGGTGTGATGCTGATTGCTGTGTCGAATCCATTGGATATGTGGCCAATGAGTGTTTTGCATCAGCGAATCGAGCTTTCTGAAATTACGATTGTTTTAGCTAAAAAAGATGATATTCAAAAAGCGATACAAAAGCATTATGGCGCCGAAGGCGTCCTTTAAGCGGGAGAATTAACGTGGCAGATAATTTGATTGAAATGCTTCTGAAGCGAAACTTGGTAAAAAATGATCAAGTGGAAGAAGCTACGGAAGAAAAGAAAAAAACGGGAGAGCCGCTGGCCCGGATCTTGGTCCGCAAAGGCCATCTTCGTGAAGAAGATCTGGCGAGAACGCTAGCGGATCAGTTTAAAATTCCGTTTATCCGCTTTGGAAAGTTTTTAATCGAAAAAGATGTGATCGATAAAATTCCGGCAAAATTAGCCCTGCATTACCGCATGATTCCCATTAAAGGCACCGCGAATACGCTTACGGTTGCCATTTCTGACCCGCAGAATATCCGCGCGATTGATGATATTAGTGTTGCCCTTAAAAATAAGTACCGTGTTGAGCCGGTTCTAGCGACGGAATCTGATATTTTGGGCGCGATTAAAAAATATTATGGTCTCGGCGCGGAAACGGTTGAGGGGATGATAACTTCCCGCGCGGGAGATGGGAGCGCGGTTGATTCTGGGGAAGAAGCACAGATTGATGACATCGAAAAAATGGCGGGAGACGCCTCGATTGTTAAGTTGGTGAATCAAGTGATGCTTGAGGCTTGGAAAAAGCGAGCGACCGATATTCATATTGAGCCGTACCGTGAAAAGCTGGCCCTTCGATACCGTGTAGACGGTATCCTTTATCCGGCAGAAGTGCCTGAACATATCCGCAGATTTTTACCCGCCATCATCTCGCGTATTAAAATTATGTCGAACTTAAATATTGTTGAGCGGAGACTTCCTCAGGACGGCCGCGCTTCGATTAAAGTTGGGAATGAAAAAATGGATCTGCGTATTTCCATTCTCCCGACACCGCATGGAGAAAGCGTTGTGATCCGTATGCTGCCGACCTCCAAGTCGATCAAAATGACCGATTTGGGTTTAACGGAAGAGCATCAAAAAATTTTGGAAGAATTAATTCTGAAACCTTACGGAATTATCTTTGTGACGGGGCCTACCGGGGCGGGTAAATCAACAACGCTTTACGCGAGTCTTTCAAAAATCAATACGCCGGAAAGAAAAATTATCACGATTGAAGATCCGATTGAGTATGAGCTTGAGGGGGTAACGCAAATTCAGGTGATGCCCCAAATTGGCCTTACATTCGCGCAGGGCCTTCGCAGTATGCTGCGCCATGATCCTGACGCGATGATGGTCGGAGAAGTGCGCGACTTTGAAACGGCTGAGCTTGCTATCCGCATTGCTTTGACGGGTCATCTTGTTTTTTCAACACTTCATACCAATGACGCGGCTAGCGCGGTCACGCGTTTAATTGATATGGGAGTAGATCCCTTTTTGATTGTTTCTTCGGTAGAATGTTTCATCGCGCAGCGGCTTATCCGTCTTATATGTAACAAATGCAAAAAGGAGGATAAGCGCGCGATTACCCCTGAAATTGAGCAGGAGCTTCGAGGCTGCCAAAAAGGGAAGGGCGGGGACATTAAATTATGGATTGGTGAAGGGTGTGAAGACTGTAACCACCTGGGTTATCGTGGGCGGACAGGCATCCATGAATTTTTACTGCTGACGCGGCCCATCAAAGATCTCATTATGAAAAAATCGTCCGCGGATGATATCAAGCGTGCCGCGATCCAGAATAATATGCGGACACTACGGCAGGCGGGTTGGGAGAAAGTGCTCGAGGGTGTTACGACGATTGATGAAATTCTTCGCGTAACTCAAATTTCCGCGGATGAAGAATAGGGCAAGCGCGCATGCGATTTATTTACAAAGCAAAAAAGGGCCCCGGAGAAATCATTCAAGGGGAGGTCGAGGCTGATAATGAAGACGCGGCGCTTGGAAAAATTACAGCAGCCGGTCTTGTCCCTGTAAAGCTTACACCGATCGGTCTTGAGATCCCTTCCCCTGCTTCGGGAAAAAGGGAGGGCATTGCCGAAACGGCTCCGGTCAATTTTAACCGCCAGCAAGTCCGTATCACACACCGGGACCTTAATGTTTTTACCCGTCAATTCGCCATTCTCTCAAAAGCGAGTGTTCCGCTTTTGAAAATTTTTGACGTCCTTTCTAACCAAACTCAAAATCTAAAGTTCCGTTCCGTGCTTAAAGAAATTCAGAAAAAACTTCAGGACGGCGGCGGGCTTTCAGAAACTTTGGCGATATATCCGAAAATATTTTCTCAAATTTATGTGAGCTTGATTCATTCCGGAGAAATTAGCGGAACTCTCGATCAGGTTTTGGCAAAGCTCGCGGAGTTCGCTGAAAAGGAGGCGGAGACGCGGGCGAAAGTTCAATCCGCGATGATTTATCCCGCGTTCCTTTTTCTCGTTGGGATTGGCACGGTATTTATTCTGATGACCTTTGTGATGCCTCGTCTCATGGGGCTTTTTTCGGATCTGGGCACACCGCTTCCCGGCATTACGATTTTTATGATGAGTATCAGCCGCTTCCTTCAGCGTACCTGGATTTTTATCGGGGCCGCCATTGCCGCCGTTGTTTTTTGGCTTAGGACCAAAGGGCTGAGTGATTCGCAGCAAAGACAGCTTGACCATTTTCTCGCGCACGCGCCCGCAATTGGGAAGGTGGTCGAAAAATCCGAGGTGGCCCGGTTTCTGCGGTCTATTGAGCTGCTTTATGAAAATGGAATTCCGCTTTATAAAGCGGTGAGTATCGGCGCGAAGACAGTGACCAATGTTCTTATCCGTGAACAGCTTGAAAAAATCCCGGACCTATTAGAGGGCGGCGCGACTTTGGCAAAAAGTCTTGAGCAGGCACCGTTCGTTTCACCCTTTGTGTGCCAAATGGTTGCGGTAGGTGAAGAGTCGGGGGCTCTGACTTCTGCCCTTCGCGAAACGGCTTTGTTCTATGAACAGGAAACGGATCAATTTGTAAAGCTCGCGACGTCGCTTCTGGAGCCTTTTATGATTTTAAGTATTGGGATTGTTGTCGGATTCATTGTTATTTCTATGCTGCTGCCTATCTTCGAAATTCATGTTGCCGCGCAATAAAACAGTGAAAAGCCGCTTGTGAAGAATGAAGTGAAAACCCCAAAAAGAATAAAAACTCTATCAAGAAATTTCCGCCATTCGCTTTTCATTTTTCGTGCTTCAAATGGTTTCACGCTCATAGAAGTTCTCGTCTCAGTGATTATTCTTGCCTTTGGGCTTGTGCTTGTTGCGGAGGGAATGAGCCGAACGGAGCAAGCGTACCGCATCTCCCAAAACGCGGTCATCGCGAGCCAAATTGCCGATGAAAAACTGATGGAATCTGAAATCGAAGTCCGGCAAAGGCACAAGCTTAGATATTCGTTTGATGATGGCCAGGAAAAATTTCCCGGAAAATTTTTTGACTGGAAGCGCGAAGTCAGAGGCTATTCGCACGAATCGATTTTGGATGAAACAAAGCTTAGCCGGGTGGATGTTACGCTGGACTGGAAAGACGGAGCCGTCCGGAATAACTCCGAAGTTTTTTCAACGCTTGTGATGAACAGAGAAAAAGAGAAATGATGAAAATTTTATCTGTCCAGCTCCGGGTTCAGAGGCAAAACGGCTTTACTCTTCTTGAAACCCTTCTTGCGATTACGCTTTTCGCGATTGTGATTAGTTCCAGTTATGGAATTTTTAGTATGGGGATTCAGATTTGGAAAAGATCCCAAGGCCGCTCTTTGGTCGAGCGTAAGGCGACGCTTGCCTTGGAGCGCATGGGGCAGGATGTGAGGAATGCAATCTTTACGGTATCAAGCGGTGAGGCGGGGCTATCACAAGCTGAGCCCGAATTTAGCGGAAATGAAAAGTCTTTTAGTTTTCCCGCGATAGTGGCCGCTTCGGATAAAAAAGGCCGCGTCATGAATCAATATGGCGCTGTCATTTATGAATGGAATAGTGGGGGAGACCTATGCCGGCGGGCAAAGTCAGCCACCGACTTATATTTAAGGAGGGATTCGGAATGCCGTGTTTTGGCGCAGGGGATTAAGAAGCTAAAATTCGAATATTTGCTCTATCAAAGGATTACGAAAAGTTTGTCTTGGTATAATAGCTGGGACTTGAAGGATGGAATGCCTCAGGCAGTGCGCGTGAATTTGGAGCTCGAAGAAAAAATGAAAGGCGAGCGCAGAGGAATCGTTAAGAAGTATCAAAGGACTTTTCTCGTCCCGGTCGCTGAAAACCCCGTGAATGACGGGGGAGGCGAGAATGTTTAAGCGGCTTAAGGATGATCGGGCCAGTGTGCTAATTGCGGTGATCTGGATGCTGGCGATACTGGCCGTTTTTACTGTCGCGGTCAACCGGCAAGCGTCTCAAGAACTGATGCTGGGATCCTGGATGAAAGATAAAATTGAAGCGAGTGCTTTAGCGCGTGCTGGAATTGCCCGCGCGGTCTTTGAACTTCAACAGGATAAGTTCCGGACATTTGACGCGCTGAATGAGAATTGGGCTTCCAATGAACGGGCGTTTAGCAATATTGCGTTAGGACCGGGGACTTTTTCGGTTGAGTGCCGGGAAGCCGGTCCTGAGAAAACGAATGGAAAAAATTCGAGTCCGCGTTATGGTCTTTGCGATGATTCCGGGCGCATTAATATCAATAAGGCTTCTGAAATTGTGCTGACCAAACTTTTAGCCGCCGCCTCAAGCGATATCAGTCCGGAAAAAGCCGGACATATCGCGCAAGCCATTATTGATTGGAGAGATCAGGATGATAACCCGCTTCAAAACGGAGCGGAATCATCATACTACCGGTCGCTGTCCACTCCTTACAGCGCGCGCAATAAAAACTTTGATAGCGTAGAAGAGCTTCAGATGGTGAAAGAGATCGACCCTAAAATTTTTAAAGCCCTGAAACCTTTTGTGACGATCTATGGGGACGGTGTTCTAAATTTCAACACAGCTTCCGCGGCCGCTCTGCAGGCGGTGGGTTTAAGCTCAGAGCTGGCTCAAGCGCTTATGGAATTCCGGGGGGGAGCGGACAGGGTTTTAGGAAACAAAGATGATGAAATCTTTCAAGATGCAGGAGAAATTGTGTCATCGGTCAGCTCCTCGATTACCCTAGGTGCGGATGATCACGCAGCCCTGGAAAATGCGGTCGCTCAAAACCTTATAGGCACCAAATCAAATACCTATAGAATTCACTCAGTTGGCCGTTTAAAGAAAGATAGCCATGCCTATGAACATTGGGTTACATCTGTAGTGACCCGCGAAGGAGCGGTTTTGTATTGGCATGAAGGAGAAGGGGGAGAGGATTGAGTAAGACGGCGTTTAAATTTGAGGGACTCAAAAAGATTCCGCTGCCCGCGATGACTTTGCCTTGGACCCGTAAAAACTATGTTCTTTTAGTTGAGATCACGGATGAAAATCTTAAATTGGCGGGCGTTCTCGATGAGGGGAAAAAACGGAAGTGGCTTTGGGCCGTATCGGATTCCGTTGTCGATTTGAATGAGATTCAGATCAGCCAAAAAATCCATCAAATTTTAAAAGCCACCTTTTTTAAGCCGACTAAAGTGGTGATTGTTCACCCGACCAAACAGCTCACGACCCGTGTGCTTTCGCTCCCTTCTGTGGATGACCGAGAAATTAAGGATATCCTGGATCTGCAAGCGGTCAAACAGACGCCTTATACCAAAGATGAAATTACGACAGGTTTCCGGCTTATTGACCGTTCCGGCGCTGGATATTCTCAGGTGCTGCTCGCTATTTCGCACCGTGACATTTCTACTCGGTACTGCCGTATTTTGGAGATCGCGCGGCTCATTCCTGATCAAGTCACCACATCCATCGAGGGCCTTTGGGCCTGGTTCCTCCAAGCTAAAGCAAAGGATGCCATCGCGGAGACAGATATTATTTTGTTTCTTGATATTGATTGGGGAAGCACGGATCTTATGATTTTTGGCGGGAAAAAACTTCTTTTTAATCGAAATCTGGGCATTGGCGGAAAACAGCTTCAGGATGGAGGCGAAAGCGCCCAGTCCGATTTTGAGCGCGAAGTGGAACGTTCTGTTGAATTAGGCGCTCCCGAGCTTAAAAATATGAAAGTGAGTCATGTGGTTTTGGGCGGGATTGCGGGAAGGTTTAAAGACGTCGCCGCGGTGATATCACGCGAGCTGAATGTGCCCTGCGAAATTCTTCCTGTTTTTCAAAGCTTTCCCGGACAGGCGCCGGCATCCATTGCCCAGGCTGGCGAGCCAACCGACTTGGGGCAGGTTTCGTGGGCTGGGATTGCTGGGCTTGCGCTTGATCCCCAAGCGGGACAAATGAATCTACTTCCCGGAGAAGCGAAGCTCCGAAAAAATTTGCAGGACCGCGGCAAAGATTTGGCTATGTTTGGGACCCTATTAATGGCGCTTATCATGATGATTTCAGGGGCTGTTTTTACGCGGTTTTATAAAAAAACTTCTTATCTGAATAATCTTAAAAAAATGTACATTTCGATCAAAGGAGAGTCGGAAGGCATCGAGCGGACAGTCGCGAAAATGAAAATCGCTCAGGAACAGATGTCAGCCAACGGCAGTTTTTTGGATGTCTTCCGCGATATACAAATAGTTTTACCTCCAACGATCAGTCTGACTTCATTTGAGTATCAGGCGAAAGATAAAACGGTTGTGATCCGCGGAATTTCTGAAGAGATGTCCACGATTTTTCAATTTCTCTCGACGCTGGAAGCTACGCCTTATTTGGAATTTGTGAAGACGCGCAATGTGAGCAAACGCAAAGTGGAAGAGAAAGAGCTCGCGGAGTTTGAGATGATTGCCAATATTGAAACGAAAGCTGCGAATGCGGCGCCCCCAAAAGGGGAGACACGCCCAGCGGCCGATAGTCTGAAGGGGGAAAAATGATCAGTTTGCCTAAAAAACTGACTCCTCGTGAACAGAAGATTTTGTTCGTGACCGTTTTTTTTGCGGTCATTGCCGCCGGATATTACGGTGTTTGGCGTCCCGCTTTGGCCAAATTTCTTAGTCTTGACGATGAGATTTTTGCGATGGAAATGAAGCTTCGAAAATCCAAGATTTTTCTGCGTCAAAAAGATGAAATTATGGCGGAAGCGAAAAAATATCCTAATCTTGCTCAAATGGATGCTGGGAAGGACGAAGAAGAAATTGCCCGGCTGCTCAATCTGATCGAGCAAACAGCCCGCAAAGCCGGCGTTTCTCTCTCTGATGTTAAGCCCCAGCAAGTTCAGTCCGACAAAGTCTCTAAGCGTTTCGCAGTAGAGCTTCACGCGGAATCAACACTTGAACAGCTGACAATATTTCTTTACAACATTCAGGTTTCTTCGGAGCTTCTGAAAGTGGAACAAGTGCAGACTGCGCCTAAAGAAGAAAAATCTCAAATATTGCGTTCTTTTTTAACTGTGACGAGAATGGTTGTTAAGTGATAAGGAGTAAAAAATGAAAAAAATGAATTTTGAAAAAGGGTTTACGTTGATTGAAATTCTTTTGGTGGTTATTATTATTGGAATTTTGGTATCGCTTGTAGCGCCGCGTCTAGCTGGCCGGTCTGAAGAGGCGCGGAAGCAAGCTGCTAAGGCGGATATTGAGGGGGGGCTGGCGCTTTCACTTGATTTATTCGAAGTTGATAATGGGAAATATCCCGCCACGCTTGATGAGCTTTTGAACAAGCCTTCTGATGCCTCAAATTGGAAAGGGCCTTACTTAAAGAAAGGTTTGCCTAAGGATCCTTGGGGAAATCCGTATGTTTATAAGATACCCGGGACGCATAATACGAGCAGCTATGATCTTTATTCGTTAGGGCAGGATAAACAGGAAGGTTCTCAAGACGATATTGTAAACTGGAAAAATGAAAATCCCTATTAGGACGATGAGTCTTCGCGTGACACTTCAACCGTGTCTTTTGCCTGAGAATAAGTGTAACCAATAGCGTTCATGAGAGTGATAATTAACTCTTCCCGGCCTGAAGCGCCTCGGAGAAGTTCGTTCACCTCGTCCACATTTCTGCCCTGCTGTATAAGCCTTGTCGCAATAATGTTTTTATCCATTTCAAAATTATGGGCTTCTCCTTCCGGAGCCGCCTGGCCAAAATAAAAAGGATTGTTTGAAAGGGAGGGAGCCAGGGTATCTGCACTGCCCGTTTTTTGACTTCCTGCTGTTTCATTTCCCGCCGTAAGAGTGGATGTCTGATTTTTCTTTTTCTCGGCATCCTCGTAGATTTTATCGGTCATGAGCTCGAATGTGCTATTGCGTCCGTCTTGCCGGTTTTTGTCGGGGCCCTGAGACGCCGGATCGGGTTCAATGATCGTTTCTACTTTGGGTCCTTGATTTTTGAGTTTAGGAATAGGTGCCGCGACTAGTTCAAGCCTTGCTGCCTCTTCTGCTTCAGCTTCAGCCTTGGCTTCAATCCGATTTTCAGCATCTTGGTCAGAGACATAGGTCCGGTTAGAATCGGCGGGATCAATGTCCATAATAGCATCGACACGTCTTTGATAAGGATCTTGAATCGAGGTATTGCCTGTTGCGGTGTTCAAATAGGCTAATTTGTCCGGGCTATCGATTTCGTTGCGCGCTTGTATAGGAAGGGAGAAGGTGAATAAAAGTATGGATACTGCCGGGACAATCCGGATTAAAAAATGACGAGGGCTCATATCTTTCTCCAGGGCCTATTATTTTTACGTTAAAGAAGTTTAATTCTTTACGGCAAAATTATATCATAGACTTTATTCGGGTTAAAGCTTTGAGCAGGAATAAGTTAGGAAAGCTTAGGGTTAAGCTTTAGGGGGCGCGGGCCGATAATTTGGAAGGCCATTTAAGCATGAAATTAGCCGGCCTAAGCAGTTGAAAGGGCTTATGAACTCAATTAAATCAGTTCTTATTTTTTTTCTTATCCTCGGGGCTTCAGTTCAGGTGGTTTGGGCGGAAGATATTCAAGACCGGTTTATCCGGATGCGCCAGGAAGAGCTGGATGCTAAACAGCGCCGGGCTGATGATACCGCTAACCGCATTTCTGTGATGCAAAAACAGCTGGAAGAAGAACGGAAAGAAGCGGTCGCCGCTCAAGAACATATTTGGAAGGATTTTTCGGCCTCGCTTGAAGTGGAAAGAAAAAATTTAAAAGATCAGCTTGCGGCAATTGATGACCGGAGCCGTTTGTTCGAAAGTGAAATGGAAAAGAAAAGGCAGCAGGACAGCCTGAGCTTGACGGACAAGGAATCAGAAATAAACCGGCTTATGATGGAAATGAACCGTTTGAAGGCCGAGCTTACCGAGGACCGCAAAGTTCTGGATAAGCGCATCCAAGAAATTAAAGCCATGCCTAGGCCCTCAGCTGAAGCGAATGGGGCAGCTTCTTCTCAAGACCTCAACGCTGAAAATTTAAAAAACAATACTGTCAAAATCACAGGAATGAAAGGGCGCGAGATCATAGGGAACGAGCCCTTCGCTTCGAGGTCTATTGAACCGCAATATTACTTAGAAATCGGAGATATCATCGAGCTTGATGTGTGGCGGGTTCCCGATTTAACGCGCACTGTGACTGTTCGTCCGGATGGCCGCATTTCGCTGCCCCTTGTCGGCGACATGGAAGTTGTAGGGATGACACTTGTCGAAATTAGAGATGCTTTGACAAGAAAATTCAGCGAGTATGTTTTGAATCCGCAAGTGTCAATATCGGTCCGGCAATTTGGCGGCCGCAAATTTATTATTCTTGGAGAGGTTCAGGGCCCTGGGGTTTACCGCTATCAGCAGGAGATTTCTTTGATTGAGGGGATCGCTCTTGCAGGCGGATTTAATGACAAGGCTAAGCGCGGCAAGGTGATGATTATTCGCGGGGATGTAAGGAAGCAGGCCCAAGTTAAGATCATTACTTCGAACGTGGAAAACTTATTGAAAAAAGGCATGCTGACGGAAAATTTAACCATTATGCCGAACGATATTATTTATGTCGGCAAAGATCTGTTAACCGACTATAACGACATCATTAACAATCTTATCAGCCCAACAGTTGACACCGCGCTTGATTATTATGTTGTTAAGAGCGCGCGCAGAACCGATCGGCGCGCTGAGGCTGTTTTTAACTAATGACCGACACGCAAATTACGCCCGTTGCTCAAGCACAGCCCGTTTTTTCACGGTCCTCGTCTGATTCCCAGCGGTATGAACTAACTCTCTCTGATTATTGGCGCATTCTGATTAAGCGCCGCATGATTATCATTGTCTCGTTTATCATGATTTTGATCGCGTCCATTGTATATACCAATGGGAAGACACCCATGTATGAAGCTGGATCCGAAGTCCGGATTTCAATGGGGCCGCGCGCTTTCCAATATGATGGCGGAATGTTTGTCCCGCAAAATACTCTGCCCGTTTACGCAAGCATGGTTACGAGTGATGAGGTTGTCCAAAGGGTAGTGATCAAGCTCGGTCTTTTAGGGCCGGACGCGACAGCTCAAGACTTAGCAGACAAAGCGGCTGAAATAAGAGGTGCTATCTCAACCGGAACGGATGATATTAATAATTCCATAAGTATTTCAGTCGTGTATCCAAACCCTGAGCTTGCTGCCGCGATCGCGAATCAAACAGCGCAAGTTTTCATCGAAGTGGATTTGCTGGAAAAAACGAAGCAAGCCCGTAAGCTGCGGGGTTTTATCGAGGAGCAGCTCAGTAATTTTACAAAAAAACTTCAATCGACCGAAGATAAGATGCGCGAATTCCGTCAGTCAGGAAGGGCTTTGGGCATCGCGGCGGGGATGGAACAGCGTCTTTCGGATCTTGAAAAAGATAAAAATATTTTGCTTAAGCAATTCACCGAAAAACATCCTGATGTGATAAAAATTAACGCGCAAATTGAAAATATCCGCGAGCGAATTCGTAAATTGCCATCCGATGAATTGGAGCTGGCCCGTCTTCAGCGGGAAATGGAGCTGAATGACCGCGCGTACCGGGCGATGAAAGATAAATATGAGTCGGCACGCCTCGCCGAAGCGGAAAAGGTAAGTGACGCGACAATTGTGGCGACGGCAGCTGTTCCCACCGTTCCAATTTCGCCTCAGAAAACCTTAAACAAACTAACAGGCGCGGCCGTTGGGCTGATTGTCGGAATCATTCTTGCATTTGTGAATGAGAATATGGATACATCCATCGGAACAATTGAAGACGTCGAAAAAATTGTCAGATTGCCCGTGATCGGCATCATTCCTTATTTTGAGAGAAATGAAAATCAGGATTTGCCTTGGTGGAGGTTTGATAAAACGCTATTTGGGTTTTTATCGATCAAAAGGGACATGCCTCCGGACGGATCATTTTTAATTATGAATCAAGACACGCTTTCAAGTTTGTCTGAGTCCTACCGCATTTTACGTACCTTTGTGGAATTCATCGTCGGACGTAAAGAGGGGGAAGGTAAGATTCTTGTGCTGACAAGTACAGGGCCGCAGGAAGGTAAAACGCTTACAACCTGTAATCTCGCGATCGCGCTGGCCCAAGCGGGTAAAAAAACACTTCTTATTGATGCGGATCTTCGCCGCCCGACATTGCATCGTCTTTTTGGATTATCCCGCTCGCCGGGTTTGACGGATTTGCTTTTGGGAACCTCAACGTTTGAAGAAACGCGCCGAACGATGGGAGACATTCTCGTTGGAGATACTTCGCAATGGGATCATGTTTTAACATCCCGAATGCTTGACCGCCTTGAAATCCTAACATCGGGTACGCATACTACGACTCCCGCAGAGCTTTTGGAGTCAGACTCAATGAAGCGTTTGCTTGAGCGGGCAAAGCAGGAATATGCCTATGTGCTGGTGGATACACCGCCGGTTCTTCCAGTAACTGATGCGAGGACTTTGGGAATTATCGCGGATTCAGTATTCTTTGTTTACCGCTCGGGTAAGACTGCCCGCCGCGCCCTGACCCGCGCTAAAGATGAATTGGCGCTTGCCGGCGTAAAAGTTAAGGGAATTATCCTTAACCAAGCCACGCCTGAAACTACCCTCACGGACGCTTATTACTATCAGTATTACGGTGAGAAGAAGGCGTCCAAGAAAGCAGCCTCGGAACAAGTTTCGGACAAAAAATAACACCCTCCTTTTTAAATAGCGGTATTTAGCACTGCCCCCGAACAACAATATTTTTCTTCACTTTGATCCTTAATGCCGAGATAATCAGCACTATGTCAAAGAATGGTCTCATTCAGCTTTCCATGCACCGGCCCTTAAAAGTCTGTTCGCCAGGATTGCTCCGCAAAGCTAAAGCGCATTTTAAAAAGTATGACTTTCTTAAGCTCCCCAAATTCTTTTCTGAACATACGCTTTCATTTATAAAAAATACGCTTCCAAAAGCTTCGTTTGAACATAAGCGGCACAAAGGGATCGCGACCGAGCTTTGCATGAAAACAAATCTGCTGATGGGGATTTTGACTTATCTGGTGAATGATTATGAGCTGTTCCGGTGGATCCAAGAGGTTACGGGAAGCAGACCCCTTGGATGCTTTACCGGAAGGGTTTACAGAATGAAACCGGGTGATCATTATGACAGCTGGCATGACGACTGGCGCTATGGCCGAAAGATTGCGCTGAGCGTTAATTTCAGCGAAGAGATTTATGAGGGCGGCTGCCTCATGTTGAGGCATAAAAAGAGGCCCAAGCATATTGTCCATGTCACTAATGCAGGATTTGGTGACGCGATTATTTTTCGTTTGGGGGCTGAATTGGAGCATCAGGTTTCCGGTTTGAAAGGGACCGCGGCAAAAACCGCATACGCGGGATGGTTCCGCAGTTATCCGGATTATTTTAAAAATGTCAAAAAAATAAAAATTATCCCGTCAAAGTTTACCGCAAAGCGATGACTCTTTTTTTGGTTTTTCTCCTCGCGCTGATTCCCCGTGCAATTTATTTATTTTTGTTTACGGATCTAACCATTAATCCAGGTTGGAGTGCTCATTGGAACTTGGCCACCGGGATTTTGAAATATGGAACTTACGGTTATCACGGAGAACGCGTTACTAATATTGAACCGGGATATTCCTTTTTTCTGGCGTTGGCGCGGGGCCTATTTCAGGAGCGGTTGACCGGTGTTCTGCTTCTTCAGGTTGTTGTTGCTGCACTTGGCGCGGTAGGGCTCTTCCTTTTAGCTATGGAGCTCTTTGGCAGCCGTAAGACTGCTTGGATAAGCGCCTCCTTATATGCCTTCTATCCCTATTTAATTGGACAGTCTGTCTCTTTGATTGAAGTGCCCATTTTTATGACTTGCCTGATAGGCGCGGTTTATTTTTATGTTAAAGCGGATAAAGAAGCAAAGGAGACTGTTCTCGGAGGTGTTTTAACAGGAATGGCTTTTGGGGTCACGATCCTCGTTCGGAGTATGGTTTTGCCGGCCGCAGCCGTGTGTTTCTGTTTGTTCGCGATCAAAAGGAAGATGCTAACCTTTGTTTTCTCTTTACTGGCATTCTTAATTGTGGCGGGGCCATGGTTTTCGCGAAGCCACAGTGTTGACGGTTCCTGGATTCCGCCAAGAGGAGGATGGAATTTTCTACAGGGTAATTGCCCGTATTCCGATAAAATTATTCCTCAGTATAATCCTGATTTGCTCGATGCTTATGTCTCCGAACTTTTAGAAAAAGAAAGGCCGGATTTAATTAAAGTAGAAAGAGAAACAGACGCCGCTGAATCCGACCGATTTTTTAAAGAGAAGGCTTTTTCATTTATAAAAGAACATCCGTGGCGGACGGCTTTGCTGAAATTTAAAAATATTCTGTATTTGTTTTATCCTCGGATTGTTCCATTTAAATCCATGAATGAAAACACGCGGATCCATTTCCTGGGGCCTGAAGAATTTGAGGTTGAAAATATTCCAAACCGCGGGATTTGGCGGGAATTATCTTATAGTCTCACGTATACGCCTATTTTTTTATTAGGTCTTGGCGGGCTTTATTTAAGGAGAAAAGAAATTTGGCAAAACTTGGTTTTTTATGCAGTTATGATTAACTTTACGGCCGTTTACGCCCTTTGCTGGCCTGCTACGCGGCTGAGGGTCCCTATGGATTTTATTTTCATGCTGTTTGCTGCTTACACATTAAGCGTATGGAACAAAAAAAACTGCCCGGCGGATTGACCTGCTTTTTCCCTTGTTTTAATGATGCCCGCACTATCACGGGGCTTGTTAAGAAGGCTGCGTCCGCGGCTGAAAGGAATGCGCCTGATTTTGAAGTGCTTGTTGTTGATGATGGGAGCAGCGATGGGAGCCGTGAGATTCTTAGAGCATTAGCTCGGGAGCACGCTTATTTGCGCGTTATTTTTCATGAGAAGAATCTTGGGTATGGCGCCGCTCTGCGCTCGGGATTTCGGCATGCTTCAAAAGAATTTATCTTTTATACGGATGGAGACGGACAGTATGACCCGTTAGAACTTGAAAAACTTATTCCGCTCATGACCGGAAAAGTTGATCTTGTGAATGGGTATAAGTTGACCCGTGAAGATTCCTTGATAAGAATAGTCTTAGGGAATATTTACGCGACGATTGTCCGGAATGTTTTTTCTCTAACTATTAAAGATCCTGATTGCGACTTCAGGCTCTTTCGACGGGCGGCTTTGCCGGCAGAGCTTAAATGCTCCAGCGGGGCTGTTTGTGTTGAACTCGTGAAGATGATTCAAAGCGGGGGCGGGGATACCGCGCAATGCCCAGTGAGTCATTTTGGGAGAGAATTTGGGCGGTCTCAGTTTTTTAATTTATATTCAATTTTCCGCACTTTTCGTGAGCTTGTCGCGCTGAGGAGAAATTTGACGGTGTATGGAGGATAACGAATACCAGGCAATGTATATGTGCGAGGATTCGCATTGGTGGTATGACGGACTGCGCCGGATATGGAGCCAGTCATTACGGGGCCATGTCCCAGAATGTTCCGGCTTTCGGATTGCGGATATTGGGTGCGGAACTGGGGGCAATATTGCATCTGCCGTGCGTGAACTATCAGCAAAAATGGTGGGCGTTGACGCGAGTCCTCTAGCAATTTCCCTCGCCTCACGCAGGCCGGAATGCGGCATGATCGCTCAGGCCAGAGCGGAAAGCTTGCCGTTTCGATCTCAGCTGTTTGACGCCGTGCTTTCAACGGATGTGCTGTATATCCGGGGGATCGATGAAAAAAAAGCGCTTCGAGAAATGTACAGAATCTTAAGGCCGGGCGGTCTTTTGTTGATCAACTTACCCGCATTTGAATGTTTACGGGGACGGCATGACCAAAAAGTACATACACAAAAGCGATATGAAAAGACCGCGCTTACGGCTTTATTACATGATTCAGGATTTAATATCGTTAAAATGAGTTACTGGAACTTTTTTCTTTTTCCGCTGGTTTATCTTCAAAGGAAATGCTCCGTTATTTTTTCCAAAAATAAAACCGCCGCCGCTTCAGATGTTAAGCTGCCGGGTCATTTGATGAATCGGTTTTTAAAAAATCTCTTAACGATGGAAAGATTCTTTTTTTTAAAAACAGGACTTCCTTGGGGCAGTTCGATATTTGCTATCGCGCAAAAACCCGCTTAATATCTTTTTGCAGTTTTTTCTGGAGCAGCCCAATTTTTTTTAAATCCATTGGATATGAAACTGCCCGGATAGGGATTCGCTGAACAAGTTTAGAAGTAAAGCGCAGTTGTTGCTGAAGTCGTGCTGAATCCTGCAATACTAAATTGTGGGAAGATTTAATCAGGGCAATAACGCTGTCTTTTGGCTTCAGATTTTTAATCCTAATGGAACCGCCCGTTTTGAAGCGGGGCCAGAGTACATAGATTAACCCTACCCGAATGCTTTTTCGGCTCATATCGCCAGGTTTAAGGCGGAAAATCAATTTTTTCGCGATAGGGCTCATTTTGCCCGCGGGAACAATGTGTTTAAGAAATTTTTTAGCCGGCGTAGGCCATAGCTTGATTTGCGGTACTCCTGGCGGTGTCCAAAATGAACCAGACCGCTTTTGAATAGCAAAAATGTCATCTGTTAACAGATCAAATTTTTCCCGAAAAAAACACGCGGCTAATGTCGATTTCCCATAGCCAGATTCTCCCAGAAACGCGACCGCTTTATCTTCAAACTTGACCGCGGAAGCATGGAAAGCCTCATAGCCGAGCTTAATTAAACTGAAGGATAGAACATTTGTTTGTAAAAAGATAATGGGAGGGACGTGAGGGGCGGCGGCATTTTGTTTTGAAGGAATTTTCTCATGAAATATAAGGCGGCCGTTTTTTGAAACCCAGAAACGCAAGCGGTCAAAAAACCGGATATAAACGCTTCCATCGTCTAGCAGCTGATAGTCAATCGGATGCTCCGAAAATTGCGCTCCCGACTTTAAAATAAGCTTATGAAAAAAACGGGAGGGAGCCCTTCGGATTGAGATTTGGGGATATTTCGCTTTTACCAGGGGAGCGTTAAGCTTAAGGTCGCTCTTAACGGGTAAACCATAAAGTTGATACAAGCAAAACGGTGCCTTAGGTTGTTCCTGACCGGGTTTTGTTGGCTACCGCGGTACTGCCAAGATCATTTGCCCGAGTCCGTGTTCCAAGGGTCAGTTTTTTGAATGAACCGTATTTAATCAGGCTAGGCGAATTGTACTTCTTTTTCGAGTTCTTTTTTTCCTTCATGAAAAGCTCCTTGATTGAATTGTTGAAGCATGTAATCGGTAGAGATTAAAAACCAAAGTTCAAAGCGCCAATCTTTATTACCAGCAAGATATTCATCGGCCAGCCGTTTGACTCGATCCAAGCTTGCGTATTTTTGCATCATTCCTGAGCGGTTACAAAGAACCTCAGGATTTTCTCGGTTAAGCAGCAAATGAAGCGCTTGGTCAGTTTCTAAAGTGCAATTCCCTTTATCTTTGCGCGAGACAATACTGTCCGGAACAACACCCTTCATGGCTTCTTTGAGAATGAGTTTCCTTGTGCCGCTTGCCCTAAGCTCCCAGGGCAGAGAGAGCATGAATTGAATGAGACGGCTGTCAAAGAAGGGGCAGCGCAATTCAATGCCATATAGCCCCCAAGCGCGTTCATCTAGCTCAAGCTTCATGACTTGATAAGGGCGGGTTACCTCAAAATAAGTTGCCGCTTGGCTGTATGATTTGAATCGCGGGCGCTTATCGGAGCGTAGAACACGGGATTTGAAGCCCATTTTATGAATGGTGTTTCGATTTAGCCAGCGGGCGGGAACAGTTCCCGCAAGTCCGCGCCGGAGATTCAAAAGACTTTCAGGGATCATTTGGAGAATCGATTCTCTCATGTAATCTAAGGGGTTATCATTGAATTCATCAGAGAATGATTTTGATTTGAGAATGAACTCAGGAATTCTAAAATGCGCGAGGAGATCGGCCCCAAATCCAAATTCATCCAGCACTTGATCTCCGCCTTCTCCGTTTATCGCGACGCGAATTCCCCGGTTTTGAAGGAATTCATACGGCTCTAGATTCCGGCTTACGTTAATCATGGGCGCTTCTACATTATTTAGAAATGATCCTAAGCCTGAAATGAAATCACGAGTTTTTCCGAAAAGCGCGTGCATGGGAATGCCGGCTGCTTCTGCGACGATGCGCGCGTATTTGCGCTCATCCGCGAGAGGATCATCAGAGTAAAGGTTTACTGCCTCGATTTTCGGCGCGGAGGATGATTTTTTGAGATGAGCTGCAGCGGTTGAAACGATCGCTGAAGAGTCATGCCCGCCGCTAAGGAAAGCCGCCATATTGGTCCTGGAACGAAGTCTGCACTGTACGGCTTTATCAAAAATCCTTTTAAACTGCTCGATGTATTCATTCGGGTTCTTAAACTGCAATTGAGTTTCAAGATCCCACGATGCGTAGCGCTCAACCTTCAGTTTACCTTCCTTTAGAGTAAGACAATGGGAAGGCGCTAGGCGGTTAACTTTGTCAAAAAAGGTCCGTGTATGGTCTTCGTCTTTAAAGTTTCTGAATGAAAGAAAAGATAGAATCATTTCATCGTCAAAAGAGGGTGTGCCGCCCAAGACTTTGAGAAGGGGTTTTATTTCTGAGGCGAAATAAAAATTATGGCCATCCCAAATATAATTAAAAGGTTTGAGACCGACTCGGTCGCGCCCCGCAAAAAGCAGATTTTCCTCCTGATCCCAAAGGGCAAAAGCAAATTCGCCGATTAGATGCTTAAGGCAATCTTTGCCCCAGAGTTTGTAGGCGTGAATAAAAACATCGGTGTCAGGTGCCGAGATAAGAGCAGGGAAGTGAATAAGCAAATCTTCACGATTATCGATCCGGCCGTCCCAGACGAGTTTAAACCGATCCTTCATTAGTGAAGTGACAGGGGCTTCATTTTCTGACTCAGGGGTGGTTTTTAATAGGCATGAGCCTAAAGCGATTTTATTTTCAGTCCAGAAGGCTTTGCCGTCAGGCCCGCGGTGAATCATGCTTTCAATCATGGATTCTATAACAGGAATTTCAATCGAAGAATGGGAACGATAAATGCCAGCGATGCCGCTCATGAAATACCTCCTGAATACGTTGATTGATTAGAGTTAAATTATATCGTCCGCTATAGTTAAAGTCATTAAGAAAAACGGTTTCCCCAATGAAGTTCAAGCCAGTTGGCTAGACGAACTAAACGCCATAGGAGAGGGTAGTTATGAAACCGGAGTTGAGGGTTTAAAAGCTGCTTTTTTAATACCTCATAATCCACATAATCATAAATTAAGCGCTTTGAATTGGATAAATATTGGGCAATCACGGGCAACTCGAGTTTTATTCGCGCCGCGCGGTCTTTGAAAGGAATATAAGCGCGTTCATCATCCTTGATCCTCGTGGGGATTGGCATGATAGAGGCAAGGGCTTGCTGGATGAAATTTTTCCTGTAACCGCCTTCCATCTTTATTTCGACGGGAATAGATAAGAAAAATTCAATCAATGGAAGGTCCAAAAAGGGATGACGGATACCCATCCCCTGTGTTTGAGCACCCTCTGCCATTTGGGTTAGATTTATTGGGATGATGGGTTCAAAAAGCGTATGAAATGTTTCGTTCTGCGACAACTTTTTAAAGGGGCGGAGACGCGTAGGCGGAAGCGGAGCCATTTGTTTTCTAAATTCGGGACGGAGCCAGAGCCGATGATTGATCCGGTTTTGGCGGATTAATTTTCTGATCCAATAAGGTGTTTTTTCCCGCAGCGTTTCCATGAAAAGCATTGTTTTTACCGAGTTCCCGGAAATGTTCATGCATTCAGCGAGACGTTCACATTCGGATGAAAATTTTTTTAATTTAAAACCCAAAAGAAGGTCTTCCAAATATCCAAATTCCATTAAATTGCTGTATTCATTAGCCCCATATCCGGTTAAAACCGTTTGGCAGCCTTTGTCAGCCAATCTTTTGAGAAGCAGAGGAACCGTCAGAAAGGCATCGTAATGCGGAGTGTCGGTAGGCTCTAAATAGACTTCAAATATATTTTGATGTTCAGAATAATAGTCGATGACATCGAGGGATGGATCAAAGCGTTTCATGAATGCATCCAAAGAAGCTTTGTCTTCTTCCAAAAAACCCTCCGGAATGATGCAAACTGAATTTAAAGCGGGCAGGCGCGTATCCTTTTGGCGAAGGGTGTGAGCCATTGAGCCGATTTGAGTTGAGTCCAGACCCCCGCTAAAGAGAAGGCCTGCCGGCGAATTCCCCTTTATCCGATTGCGAACTGATCTTTCAAATAGCCGGTAAAACTCATCAAGATATTGCTGCTTATTCGGATAAATTTCGATCTTGTTTGTATTTGGCGCCCAAAATCGGGTTAGATGAGATTCGCCGTTCACTTGGAATGTGATCGTGTGGGCAGGCGGGACTTGTTTGATGCCCTGAAAGAATGTGGACTCGTAGTCTAAAAATTCACCCATGAAAAATTGACTGAGCATGGCGGTATTCGGTTTTTTAGAAAGAGAAGATTCTTTGAAAATCTGTTTGATGCTGGAGGAAAAGATAGTTTTTTCGGAGTCTTGATAATAAAAGAGCGGTTTGACTCCCAAAGGATCACGGGTAAGAAGCAGCTGGTTGTTTTTTCCGTCCCAAACAGCTATGGCAAAATCGCCTTGAAGGTGAGATGCGAAAGAAGCTCCCCAAATTTTAAACGCGGTAAGAACGGCTTCCTGATCGTTAGTTGAAGCTGGGAAGTTTTGGGATTTAAAAATTTTATCGAGTTCTTCGCGGTTATCGATATAGCCATTTAATGAAACGATAATGTCCTGATTTGAAGCTGGAAAAGGCTTCTCAAAATAAAATGAGCCTTCGAAATTATTCATGACCAGCTGTTTGGGGAGGGCGATAAAACCGAGTAGGCGGCCGATTCGTCATCGATTTCCAGCTGAATTCCGTCAATCTCAAGCCAGGAATGGGCGCGTAAACCATTATTTTGTCTCACGACGCCCACTCTGAGCGTGGGGGCCTTGCCAAGCTGGCAGAATAGGCTTCCTAACGCTAAAGTGCGCCGCAGGCATGAAGGCTTCCAGCCTAAACGCCGGTCAACAGCTTCTATGAGACTGATTAGCCTTGTCCGCTTTAGGTTTTGAAGGGAGGAAAGAAAGAAGGATGGTTTTGACGCAGGTGTCAGACTTTGAAGGCGTTTAAGGATTGCGCTAGATGAGGCTAACCGGATCGAGATATCCGCCCATATAAGGGAGATCATGGAAACAACAATGGGGTACAGCTCTTCTTTTTTAACCCTCATGGACCTGAATGAGGCCGTTTTTTTCAAGGTTTGTTATGAACTTTAAAAGATCTTCGCGGCAAGTTTTCGGATCAACATCATAATGCTTAAGCAGGTAGTCGGCAATTTTCCCAATCTGCTTTTCCTTTTGCATAATATTCCAAGTCGCTGTTCCCGTCTCGTCCAAACCAAAGTAAATTCCCGTTTCGATATTCAACAGGACAGCTTCGCCCTGCATTTCACGAAAGAGTATTTGGTCGGAAAAGGTAATTTTGGAAGATGGGCTTATCGCAGTCATGGAACGAGTATACGGGATTTTATTTTTTACATCAAGGTTTGCCATTCAAGCAGATTGGTGATCAAAAATTTGTTGTGAAGACTCGATCTTGCGTCTGAATCTATTCGACAGCCATTGAAAGGCCTGAAAATGATAGATGATTATAAAATGAGATGCTTTTAAGAAGGGCGCTTTTGTAACCGTACCAAATGTCGAAGTTTCGGGCGCCATAAGTCGCATCTTTTTGAAAAAGCTGGGGCAAGCGTTCAATCCAATCGGAAACTTTTTGCGGGTCACGCCCAAGCTTTTCCCGTAATTTCCAGCCAACGCCCCAATAAAAGTTTTTGCGGTATTTATCCGGGATTCTTTGTTCCGCCTGTTTAATTTCATTGATGCGGTCAGAGTAAACATAAATGCTGCCGTATGAATGGTCCAATAAAGAGCTTCCGATGCCTCTGTAATACCAACATTTTTCTTCATCGCTAAGATTTATAGAAAGGTCGCGAGCTTTTAAAGCTTCTTCGCCGGGAGGAAAGCTTGATCGAGCAACTTTTCCTAGTCCCCAAGCGGCCCAATGCCGAGAAGCGGGTGATAATTTATTTAAAAAGTCCTGATTTTTTTCGAATTCATCAAACCAGTATCCTTCGAAAAATGTTAAGAAACCTTTGTAGAAATAGGGCCGGTATTGAGCCGGAAACCGGCCGTCTTGATTTAAAAGATCTTTCAGGGTGTGCTTTTCCGAGCTTAAGTAATAAAATGCAGAGAATTCGCGCGCTATGAAAGGCCGGTAATCTTCTGGGATAGTCTCGAATGAATCGGGTAGCCCAAGATGAACATTATTTTCCCACTTGGTTTGGCGAAGTAAAGACCAGAAAAAAATGCGCCTGTCTCTGGGCGTGAAATAAGAGGCTAGTTTACTGATTTGAGGATATAGATCCTTTGAAGCGTCTAAAAGCTGGAGCCAATCAATTCCCAGTTGGGCATAGGAGTAGCCCTTGTATCGAAAACCTTGGCCGAGGGGGGAATTGAAATATAGAGGAGATGGGGCGATCAAACTTAAGGCAACTAGCGACAAAATTAAAAATTTTGGAATTCGAGCATTGCCCAATGCGATTCCTAGAAGGATAAAACCAAAAAAATAAATAGGGGTATAGTATCGAAATGTAATCGCGTAGTAATATTTTTCAGGTATGTCCATTCCGCTCATAGCGTATATGGCGATGAAAACGACGGGGTAGATTAAAAAAAACAAGAGTTTTTGAAAAAATGATTTTTTAATAAAAGGGCGCTGGATTTTACCTGCTAAAAAAATCCCAATTGCCGTGACGCATAAAATGAAATAGCCGTAGGCTCCAGGAATTCGCAAAAAATGATCCCTTTGCAGGAATGAAAAGGACCTTGGCAGTGAAAAGAAAATTAACCTTAAAAACCGTTTTAGCATAATAAATACTGAGCACGAAGCGTCATGAAAGAGGAAGGCGCCTAAAAACTTTAAGCCTTGGTAAGGGTGAATGAGATTGCTAATGTACCAAGGCATCAGCCCGATTACAAAAGCCAATAAAAACAGGAAAGTGCTTTTTGAGAAAAAATTCTGGGGGCGGACAGCGATCCAAACAATCAGACAAGTTAAGCATGTGATTCCGGTTCCATAAAAAAACCAACAGCCAAATCCGCTTAAAACACCGAAGATTAGAAGATTGGTGGTCTTCCGGTGTTTCGTGAATAAATAGGCGTAAAAAAAAGATAAAATGCCAATGCTGAAAAGTAGGGCTTCGGAGTGTCCTGATTGCACCAGAAGGTAATGGGATATCACAATCGGAGGGCAAAAGATGAAGAAAAAAGCGGTCCAAATTGATGCCCGGTCCCCGAAATAACGTTTTACAAAAAATGAGGAAGTTAATATCGTTGCTATTGAAATTAAGAAAGTAGGGATTTTAAGTGCGAGCAGATTTTGTCCCAACAAAAGAAAGAAGGGAATAATGGCAAGTCCTAGCACTAAAGACTCGCCGGAGTAAAAATCTAGTTGAAAATTCCAAAACGGACAAGGAGTTCCGCGGATAATTTCCCGTGCGATGGTTCCCATGGAGAGGTCTTCTTTCCAGGATACGCTTTCAATGGATGTTAAGAGGATTAAAACTCTTGAAATAATAAAAACTGCCAATAAAACAACCAATAGGATGTTAGTCTTATTAATGGGGGGATGGTATTTGGTAGCGGCGGCGCGATTGATTGGCATTAGATATATATTTTCTCCAGATCTGATTTCCTGGGTTAATTTTTTCTTAGTTCATATTCAAACGACGGCTTACCATAGTCTTCGGCAAAGGCTTTTAGACCATTGAGGCCATAAATCTTCATATTCGAGGGAAAAGTTTCAATCCAATCGAGTCCGCGCTTAAGATCTTCACGGTGAATTGCCCAGACTGCTGAGCCAAGCCCTCGGTAAAAAGGGGGGTATTCTTCAGGTGTGAGATTTTTAATTACTTTCTGAACCTGACGGTTAAATAAAGTATTGGAGTCCCAAATAACGCGAAGCTGCGCTAATGCGAGGTTTTCAGCCTTGGATTTTGAGCTGGGCGGGTGAATCCATTCGCTGTGATAAAGATTAGCGTATAAGTTTTTACTGTCTGCACTCGCCATGCCCCAAAGTAGAAAATAGGCATTCTCCGGATTCCGTTTTGAAAGCGCACGTGCCAAATCATCATTGGTTTTTACCGCAGGTGAAAAAGTGTGGACCCACTGTGTTCCGACGCGGTAATAGGAATATCCTTTATATTGCTGCGCTCGGCCGATGGGTTCCTTAAATAGAAGGGATGACTGGCCTAAAAATCCAATCAATAGGCAAAAAATAAGTATTAGGCGGTAAGCCGAAGAGAGCAAAATTGCCGCCAGGAGTAAGCTAATGAATTGTAGGGGCGCTAGGTACCTGTACCCAATATAGCCAATATCCGCAGCGATATCAAAATAGGACAGTGCGAACATGATGACAAAAACTATGGGGAAAATAAGGAGCGGTAGGAGCTTAGCACTTCGGCCCTGCTTAGCGGCGAGGAAAATGATCGGGATATAAGCGATGCAGAAATAAATCCAAGAGCATATTTTTTCATGAATCCCGAAAGCGGGAAAAAAAGAGAAAGAGTTTGGGAGGTGAAGGAGTAATAGTTTGACAGCTTTTTTTGAGAGATAAGCGAGAGAACTAAGGTTTTCAGCGGTTTGCGAAAAATTTGTTAAAGTGAAAGCAAGCCCCTCCATCCGGTAATAAGAAATGTAACTGAACCATGGAGTGAGCCCGAACACAAGGCCCGCGAAAAAAACAAGAAAAGCGCGGCTGAAAAATGATTTTCTGTCCAAAATCAGCCAGCTAACCATGCAAGTAAGGGTCATCATGATATTTTGGTTGAAGAACCAGAAGCCGAATCCAGACAGTACGCCAAATAAAAAAAGATGGGAATTTTTTTTTGCTCCAAACAAGTAGAGATAAAAGAAATAGAGGCTTCCGAGACTGAAAGCTAAGGCTTCCGCGTGTCCGCTCAAGCCTGCCAAAGAAAACTGAACAAAAGATGGCGGTGCAAAAATTAAAAGCAGGGCTCCCGCAATTGCTGCCCTCCGGCTGAAATGATTCAGAAGAAAAAAGAAGCTGATAATGAATGTGATTATCGCGAAAATGAGTGATGGGATCTTGACAGCTAAAAGCGTCGGCCCAAGCAGCTTCACAAAGGGAACTGCCAGGGCGCCTAAAACGATGGATTCTCCTCCGTATGGATCCATCTGATAATGCCAGAAGGGAAGGCGGGGGCCTTCAATCCAATCTTTCGCGATAACGCCAAGATCGAGTTCGTCATAATGAGACACTCTTTCAACAGCGGTGAAAACTGGAAGAAGCCGTGAAAGTGTGAATAATAAAAGGAGCCCTCCAAAAATATAAAAAAGAGGCACTGATTTTTTGGGTTCTGCGTTTGTCTTCATGAGGTTTTGATTTGAAATAATCGGCAAAAAGCGTGATACGCGGTTTTCGCGGCAATAACCCAAGGGTGGAGAAAGATCCATGCCCAGTAGCCGGTCTTAGAAGAGATGCCTCGATGAATTTCGAGTTCAAGCGGAGAGGGGGCTAGTTTTTCGCGAAGCAGCCGTAATTTGCCTTGAAACCTCGGATACCCAAGCCATGTGAAAAAATAGCTCACCTTTGGCTGGGGAGCTTCGGTCACTAGACGTTTTAAAAATGAAAACAAGATTTTTCTTCCCGGGGATTTGGGGGTCAGTTCCAAAAGAAAGTCTTCAGGGAGTTTAGACAGTCCATTTTGAATAGCATAAGAAAGACCGTGGAATAGAAAAGTTTCGAGTTTTAATGATTGTATCTTTTGGGCAATCCTTGTCCAATCTATCAATCGACTTTCTTTTTCTAAAAAAACGTTAAGATCCCGGACGAAAGTTGAAGAAAGAACGCCCCTATGGGCGGCCGTGTAAGCTGTGAGATAAATAAACTCATCTTCGGGATGCAGCAATTGTATCGGGGCCCCCCGAAAAGGGTGACGGATCGAATTCTTCCAAATGCCGGCGGTCTCTTTAGAGTTTATGAAATACCAGAAATCCCAAATGATGTCGAGATTGATGCTACGGTCGGCATTTACATAAGTTAATCCCTCATCTGGTTCACGTATCAATCCCTTTTTTTCAAAAAAAGCCATAACTTTTCGAATGTCTTTTGATTGTATAAGAAGATCCATGTCTGCCATAGAGCGCATTCCAGCGGAAGGATAAGCCCGGATTAAAAGGCTTGCGCCTTTGAGGGGGATTATCGGAATTTCAGCTTCATTCAGTTCCCGGGATAACTGGGCAAGATATTCAAGCTGAAAATGATTTCTCTTTGTGGTTTTTTCGAACTGATTGAGAAAAAGATCAAAAGCCTCAATGCTGTTACTATCGGCTAAGGGCTGATTCGCGGAAGAAGAGGCTGTCATTAGAGTTCATCATAGCACGCGGTTTATTTTAAAATCAAACAGGAGCTTCATTTATCAGGGGCCTTTGTATATACTAACGAACCATGCGTAATTTTTTCCACTCTCTTTTGATTAGCCCTGTATGAAATTGCCGGCGCTTAACAGAGATAGCTGGTTTTTTTTAATCGGAGCCGCGGTTTTTACCCTTCTTTATTTCTTGTTTTATCCTTCAATCTATTCTTTTCGCGATGAGGCGAGTTATCTTTCGATGGCAACTTTGCTGAAATCGGGAAGGTTTTTTATTGGCGGATATGATATCCCATTTCAGTCTTGGGTAGAATCCAGGGGGCATCGTGCCTTTGACTACCCCATTGGGATGCCTCTCTTTCTCCTTCCTTTTATATATGCGGGCTGGCAGGCAGGTTTTGGGGGGGTGCTGCTTTGCCATCTTGCGGGTGCCTTATATTTTGATAGGCTCTTGAAGGTTTTTAAGCTGAATCAGCCCTTTCTTTTCATGATTTATCTCTTTTACCCGGCGTCGGTATTTTATTCCCGGACCCTTATGAGTGATATCCCAGCCGCTGTCTGTTTTTTAGCGGGTGTTTATTATTACTATACAAATGACCGTTTGCTTAACTGGAAGATGGGCCTTTTTTTCGGGCTTAGCATTTTGCTGCGGCCAAGCGGATTGATTTATGAATTGCCGTTTCTCGCGGTGGGATTTTTTAGAAACGTGAAAAGGGACAAAACAGCTGCCGGTCTTTTTGCTGCGGCTTTCACGTGCCCGCTGGCGATATTGTTCGCGGCTCAATATTTTTTTTACGGGGCCCCGTTTGTGCCCGCGCATGTGCTTCAATTCTCTCAGTTCAGTAATTTTTCCATCCATTATTTCTTGAGAAATGCGAAGCACTATCTGCCCGCGCTTATTTTGTCTTATCCTTTTATGCTTTTCGCGCCGTTAAAAGTTTCCGTAACGAAAAAAACTGAAATGCTTAGCGCTGTCTGTGTGGGGCTTGTTTTTTTTAGTCTTTATTCATTTCATGATCAATTTCAGACGCCGTTGCAAACATGGATTTTAGGCGTGCGTTTTTTGTTGCCTGCCGTCGCTCTTTTGCTGCTTATGTACGCGGAAGTGCTGAATTGTGCTTTTGGTTTTTTAAAGCAGGAGCAGCGGATTTTATTTTTTTTGGTTTTGATCTTCGGATTGATTTGTTCCGGCTTTTATATTCATAAGCGGCACCAATTAGTTCTTCAAGATCAGTTGGCCATGAAGAAAGCCATTTATGAGGTGACGCCCGAGAATGCTATTCTGCTATACGACTTAAATGCGGCTGAACTTATGCAGGCATCCTGGGGAAGACGGCAATATGTTGATTGGAGAATTTGGGGTAAAGATATGACGTCTTTTCTCGAAAGCGCAGATTTTAATCGGGGTGTTTTTGTTGTTAAGCGGGATGGTATGCCGGGAGATTTTAGTTTGGAATGGATGTCTGATAGTGATATCGATAGAATAAGAAAACGGTATCAAGTGAGACAAACCGCGAAACAAGGCGGCGTGGAGATTTTTCAGTTTTATGAACCAAATCGTTAAAGCCAAATCGGGGTGGGTGCTAGGGATCCTAGTGGGGTTATTTATTCTCTTGAGGCTGACTGTTCTGTTAAGCGGCGGGCTCCACGCGTTCGAAGACGAAGAGCTTTACCGCGGTACGATTGGCAGGGAAGTGATTAATGGTCTCAAGATGCCCCTTTTGGACTATCAGGCGGATCATTATTCGGGCGGGTCTTTGCTTGTCGGAGCTGCTTCGGCGCCTTTCTTTCTTTTATTTGGGCCAAGTTTATTTTCGCTGAAACTCTCTCCGCTTTTATTTGCCCTCATGACGCTTCTTGTTCTATGGAATTTCATGAAAAGAAATTTTGGTTTTTCGGCAGCAGTTTTGGCCGCGCTTCTTTTTGTTTTTGCCCCGCCGTCTTTTGTCCGACTTTCACTTGTTGCTATGGGCTTTCATTCTGAATCCATTCTATTTACGATTTTGAGTTTTCACTTTTTTTATGTTTATTTCTACGGCGGGCGGAAACCGCTTTTTTTATTTTTATTCGGCGTTGCATCGGGGCTTGGTTTTTGGTTTTGTCACATCGCGATTATTGCTCCTTTCTCGTGTATTCTCGCTTGGCTGGTTCAAGACAGCCGTTCTTTGAGCAGCCGAAGAAATGTTATGACCTTGGGAATGGGTGGTTTGGTAGGGCTAGCACCATGGATTTTTTATAATTTGACGCATGGATTTGAAGGGCTTGGATTTATTTTGAAAGTGCTTTTGCGGTTCAGAGGGCATTCAGGCGGCTTGGAACCGTCGGCATTCAGTTTTGATTTTAACAGGCTTTTTCTCTTGGTCTTCCGTGCCGTCCCAATGTCGTTTGCTTTTGAAGATGTTTGGTTTCTCCCTCGAAACATTACCGGTCTTGTTTATTCTGTAGCGCTGCTCTTTCTTGTTGCTCCGATTTACTTTTTTGGGTTCAAAGGTCTATTTATGAAGGAAAAGGACCATGCTCAATCAACATTATTGCCATTACTGCTTATGCCGCCTGTTTTTATCGCGGTTTATTGGCTGAGCTCGGTTGAAATTAATGCGGTGACTGAATCAAACTTATTTTATCTTTTTTTTGATGACTGCCGGTATTTCATACCGCTGCATTTTTCGTTGCTGATGCTCGGGGCAATTGCCGCTGTTAGGGGGAAGGGAAGATGGTTTTTTTCTATTTTAATCGTGTTTGGCCTCTACGGTTTGTCGGGGATCTCATTTGTGGAGCCATGGGGGAGCGTTCTCCGTTACAAGGGGTATTCCTACGCGCAACTTGGCTCAATCCGCGGGCATATTTGGCCTAAACACTATCCTAGCTTCGAATCTTATCTAAAAGACCTTAACCGCTACCGGATGCCTGACCGATATTATGTTTCCTGGTATTCATTTTATGGACTTCAATTTGAAAAAGACCTCGCGAGCCGGGAAAAGGTTAAGAGGCTGATGGATGCCGTGCCGCCATCGCTTATGCCGCAAATCGTCCAGGGTATTGGCTATGGGATTGGTGCTCAGCAGGCCACTGATTTTGATCCCGATAGCCCTTGGATGGCGGCCATTCCGGGGAAATATCATAAGTTTTTTTATTTGGGATTTGCTGATGCGGCAATGGGAGGCGGAATCGCGACGATTGATCAGGTTCTCGAATTTGGAGATAGACTTTCCGCTGAAGAACGAGGGGGCTTTTATTTTTTGCTGGGGCAAATTTGTCCTTATGAAAAGAAGCCGGGCGGTTTGGATGCTATTTTAAAACATAGTGCCCCGGGGATTGTCCCTAATTTCAAATCTTTTTTTCAGGGAATAGGGATCCGCTGCTCAATTAATTGGACGCTTGAAGGTTACGCTTTTCCGAAGGCTGTTAAGAATTTGGGGTTTGAAATTCCGGCTGAATTTCTTGATGATTTATATTTTGGGGTGGGATGGGGAATACGGACGCAGTTTGCCGAAGACAGAATCCGTGGGCTGGATGTTCTAAAAGAAATTCCGGGAGATCGAAGAGCGCAGGCTCTTGCGGGGTTCGAGGCATGTGAAAAAACCTATGCGATTCCGGTCTAGAGGAGAAATGTGAATAGAAGAATACGGCTGTTCTTTACGGGCTTGCTTTTTTTGCTTTGTGTTTTGCGGCTAGGAATTATTCTCACATCCATTGAACGCGTGTCTCATTACGATGAACTGGATCTTGGAACAATTTCGCGGGAATTAGACCGCGGATTGAAAGTGCCGTTCGAGTTTTTTCAGCTGGATGCCTATTCCGGAGAATCCTTTATTTTAGGGCCTATGGTGTTGCCGTTCGCCAAGCTCTTTGGCCAAAATTTATTCGCAATTAAAATGGTTCCGTTCTTTTTTTCGATTTTAATGCTTGGGGCCGGCTATGCCTTTATGCTGAGGTATTTCGGGACCAAATCCGCAATTGGGACCGGACTATTGTTCGTTTTTTCTCCGCCAGGATTTGTGCAACTCTCATTGGCTGCCATGGCCGGACATTCTGAAGCCTTCTTTTTTGGTTTTCTCGCGCTGTTCTGTTTTTACGAGTTTCTCTTTAAACAAAAATCTTTGGTTCTGCTCGCCTTGTTCGGGGCCTTATCGGGTTTCGCTGTCTGGTTTTATTACGCGAATGCCATCATCGTATTTTCATGCTTAGCCGTTTTTTTCATTACGGACCGAAAGTTCTTTTTTAAATCATTGCCTCTTTTTTTTGCCGCGTTTCTAATCACTTTCTCGCCATGGATTATCTCAAATCTTCGTAATGACTTTTTAGGGCTTGAGCTTGTCAGTGAGAATTTGGCCGGGTTTGATTGGCCTCGCGTGATCTATACGCTTAAAAAGCCGATCAGATTTTTTATTATGAATCTGCCCCTTTCATTTTTCACTACCCCGGTATTTGGAATTCCTAAGGCCTTTTCCTCTTACGTTTATTATCTTCTTTTACTGCTTTTGGTTTTGCCCGTGGTTTTTGCTCAAACCAAAGGTTTGTTAGAGAGACGAATTGACGGCCGATTTTTATTTTTTCTAATCTATCCTCTGATTTATACGGCATGCATCACTTTTTCCCACTTTGATGTGGATAGGGATATTGGGTTTGTTGGGTACCGTTATGTTACCCCGATGGTATCCGTTCTTCTTTTGCTTGGAGGAGTCGGCTACGCTTTTTTCGAAAATCGTAGAGTTTTTTTTTACGGGCTGCTGCTTTTGGGGTTTGCCGGGCAAGCAGGCATGCTTTTTCAAGAGCCCTTCGCCCGTGCTTTTCAATACCAAGGATATTCCTACTATCAGTTGGGAACACGCTGGCACTTTAATCTTGCCTGGGCTTTTAAAAACTATGAAGATTTTCAGCAAAAAACCGCTCATTTTTCAGTGAATGAGCGGCGATACATTCTCTGGGGCATGGCGCAAATGGCTCAATGGAATGAGCAAGAGATGCTTTTTGAATCGCGTCAGAAGCAGGGAGATGATCTTAAGGTCTACACGATGACGGCTAAGGAACCCGAAGAGTACGCACCCTTTTCCTATGAATGGCTGGGTGGGCTGCCGCGATTTCGTCCTCCCGAAGGTCTTGAAAGCTTCCGTCAAATCAGCGAAACCATTCCCATTTCTTCTAAGAAATATTTTTGCCAAGGCTGGTTATGGGGAACGGAGACCTCGCGAAGTTTTATCGACTGCCCGGACTGTTATATCGGAAAAGATGTTTGCGATATTCATCAGCTTGACCGCGTGATGGTCTATCTTTTTGATCTTTATCAGGATAATGGGCCCCGCCGTATGAAGCAAATTTCTCGTTTTGGCAGCGAAGAAAGAAAGCTGGCTTATCGAGGGGTAGGGCATACGCTTTTTCTTACCGAAAACATTCTGAATCCATTATCGAAATCACCGATGCCAATTTATACGGGCCCTATTGCGAAAGAAGATATGGCCGAAGTTTATTGGGGGGTGGGCTGGGCGATCCGCGAAAAATTTCGTGAAGACCGCATTCGTGCTATGGATTGGATTGACCGGCTTCCGGCAGAGGCTAAAGATTCGGCCGCAAAAGGTTTAAAGGATTACGATCAATGGTACATGCTGAATTAAACAGGCAAAAAAGCAAGGAACTTTTTATTCTTGTTGCCGCTATTTCGGCTTATATTTTCTTTAGATTCCTGACGTTGCTCACGGCCATTGAAAATGTTTCATGGACTGAGGAATTAGGTATCGGAACCATTGCCCGGGAACTTATCCTGGGTCTTAAAAAGCCGTTTTTCGCTTATCAAATCGACTGCTATGCCGGAGAATCTCTGATTTCGGCGTTACTCACAGCGCCATTTTTTAAAGTCTTCGGCTCCCATTTGCTTGTTTTAAAAGCGGTGACGCTCATTTGTTCAGCGCTTACCGTGCTCACCGCGGCCAATTTTCTTAATCGGCATTTCGGGATTAAAGCCGCTGGCTGGACGATTTTCTTTTTAACTTTTTCACCGCCCGCGTTTACCGCGCATTCGTTAATTCCCATGAATGGGCACTCAGAATCGCTGCTGTGGTCAGTACTAATGCTGACTGCTTTCTACGAGTTTATTTTTTCTGAACAGAAGAGTGCTGTTTTTTTGTGTTTATTTGGAGCGCTAGGCGGTTTCTCATTCTGGTTTTATTACGGATGCGGAATTGCATTTGCGGTATGTCTGATGGTTTGGTTTTTTACAGATCGATCCTCGCTCTTTTCCAAGAAGGGTGTATTCGCGATTTTATCATTTTTGGTTGGATTTAGCCCTTGGCTCATTGTTGGGCTAGCGCATTCTTTTGACGGCGGCAGGTATTTATTTTCAATTTTTCGGAACCCTGATCTTCTCAATTTCGCGCGGTTTTTTACGCGCTTATTTCAGCAGCTATTTCTTTCCCTTCCTCGGGCATTCGCATTTCTTCCCCCAGATAATCAATGGCGGGAACTTGGCGCTTACGGATATTTCATATGCTTCATTCTGATATTGGCGTCTTTTTTCCGATTTAAAGGGCAGAATAAAAAGAATCTTTTCTTTCTAATTTATCCGCTCACATTTTTATTCACGTACGCTATCACGGATTTTGCGATACCCCAGGAATATCCTCAGGGAACCGTTGAGTTTCGGTACTATACGCCGCTTTACTTTTTCGGGGTGATGCTGCTGGGGCTCTCTTTGAATTCTTGGAATCCAAAAAAGTGGTTTCTTTACCCGCTTCTCATTTTTAGCTTAACAGCACAAGGGAATGTTTTTTTTAAAGAGGCATTTGCTGAAGGGATGCGCTACAAAGGCTATTCTTATATCGAGCATGGCGTCCGATGGGAAACGGCTGCCAGTAGCGGGAGCCCCTTTTCTGGAGTTGTTAAAAGAGCTTTCGCGTTTCCAGATCCTGAAAGCCGATATTTTTTTTGGGGCAGGGTTATCGGATGGGAAGGGAATTCCCGCGAGAAAAATCCGCATGATGATCTTTTAAACGAATCTTCGATGCGCGAGATCCCTCTTTCTTGGCGGCCCCTTGCCGTTGAGGTGATATCATCCTTCCTGACTTTTCATCACGACAAATCAGTTAAAGAGCTGCTCCGGATTGCGGACGCGGTACCTGCCGAATTGAGAGGGTATTTTTACAAAGGGATCTTTGAAGATTTTATGAGCCGTTCGATTGGGGAAATTCTTGAGGATCCAAAAATTCTAGATCCTGTGGGAACTGAGAACCAAAACTGGTTTTATTGGAGTCTTGGAAGCCATTTGGGATACCAGTTTTTTGAAAGTAAAAAAATCAATCCCGATGTCATGGTATTTATTAACCGGGCAAATACGGAGGCGCAGAAATGGTTTTACCGAGGTCTCGGTAATGCGGCGTTTGGCACGGATCAGCCTACTTTTTTTATTAATACAGATTTTATGCGTCAGTCAGAAGAAGTGCGGAAAATTGTGCCGAGTGGCTACGAAGGTGATTTCTATTGGGGGGTTGGCTGGGTCATAAAGCTTTTTTTCCGTGAAGACCGTTCCCGCGCGCGCGATTGGCTGCAGAGAGTCCGTAATCCTTTCAGAGAAAGCGCTGCTCAAGGTTTTGCGGCTTGTGAGGTCTGGTATGGTCTTAACTGACAAAATTAAAAAGGGTATTTTATTGCTAATTTCTTTTGCCGCGGCGCTGATTTTGTGCGAGCTCTATTTGCGGTGGAATCCGCCCATTGGAGTTTATATGGCGACCCGCAATATTGTTCAGCTGACGCATTCTGAATTATCTCCGGATTTGATGCTGGGCTATATTCCTAAAGCGGGAATAGCGAAGCCTTTTCGCAACCGTGAATTTAATGTTATGGTAAAAATTAATTCGATGAATTTGCGCGATAGAGAATATTCACTCCAAAAGCCTGAAGGTATTGAGCGCATTGCTGTGATGGGGGACTCTTTTGTTTTCGGCTGGGGCGTTGAGAATGACGAGGTTTTTACAGAGGTTCTTGAAAATCAATATTTAAAAAATACAGAAGTTCTAAATTTCGGGGTATCCGGTTACGCGGCTTTTCAGGAATTGGAGCGATTAAAAAATGAGGGGCTTCGTTTTCATCCTGATAAAGTGCTTTTTTTTCTTTATGGGACGCCTGAGGGTTACGTGGATTATGGTGCGGAACAGGAGGAGTTTCAACCAACATTGAAACAAAAGTTTGTTCGGTTTCTCGAGAAAGTATCATATCTTTTCGTGCTCATTCAGGAAGCTCGAGGATATCTTCAGGTAAGCAAGTTTCCGCCTTCTGATTCGGCGAAATTTGAGGAGCAAGTTAAAAAAGGGTGGGAGGTTTTGGCTGAATTGAAAGCGCTGGGAGATCAAAACCATTTTGTTCCGATGGTTGTTTATATTCCGACAAAAGATTCGGCGAAAATCGGAAAAGATCCGGATGCTTCCGAAGTTGCCGAATATTGCCGTGAACGGAGTTTGCCATTTCTGGATTTAACCCCCATGCTTCATGATAGCTGGATAGCAAAGGGAAAATCCCCTTACTTTCGCATTGATGATCATTGGAATCGTGAAGGTCATAAGATTGCTGCGATGGCGTTAGAACAGTTTCTTAAAGGAGATTAAGCTCGGTAATCGATGAGGCTTGTAATCAACCGTGTTTTTGCCGTGAATACGGTTTAAATCCCAGCGCAAGGCTTAGCAATGTGCCTAATAAGATTGAGGCTCCGCAAAAACCGATATCTTTCGCGTCTCCCCATCGCATAGGGATCCAAAGCTGCATGAATTCATCCACAGCGCCTACAAAAAGAGTCAGTAAGGCGGGCCAGAAGTAATATTCCCACGGCGCCCAATCATCCGGAAGCGATTGCTGAATCATAATCACCAGAATGGAAAAGATGATGAGATGGAAAAACTCCGTTTTAACCGCGAGAGTATGATAAAAATAAAAATAGCAGGCTGAAATGGCCGCCAGCAGTCCAAGACTTTTGGGGGTTATTCGCTTTCTATTTTTCCAAATGAGAAATAGTCCAGCGCATGTAAAAATGGTAATTGCTGCGTAAAGCATGGGGAAAGTGATTCCGAGCGGGTCCAGTATATCCAAAAGGGGGCGGGTTCCAAATGCCATGGAAAGAATGAAGGCAGAGAAGCAAGCCGGCACAATCCAAAAGTAGGGTTTCAATCTTCGCCATAGTGCCATTTTAATTATTTACGGCTAACTTCAAAAATCCCTTAAAAAGACGATACTTTTTATACCTATGGTTTCTTTCAAAAAAATTTGGCGGCTCAAAGGCCGTGTTTTCTGTATTGCGGCAGTCATGGGTATGTCAGCATGGTCATTTTGGTCGTGGCGCCATGTCCGTTATCAGGCGGACGCGATTGTGGCCGTTCAAATCTCCGGCGGTGTTTCTGAGCATTCGAATGTTTTATCTCTCGCCAAAAAAATTTCAAGTTATCCGCAAATTGAAAAAGTCGCCCGCGTAATAAACCGGTCAAAGACTAACACAGAAAAAACTGAAGGCGGGCAGTGGAGTGTCCAAATTCTTCAATCAAAAATCGATGTTATCCCTCAGGCGGGAACCGGAATGATTATCGTCCGCGCTTACGATCCTAATCAAGCTATCGCGGTTAGGTTGGCAAATGAGGTTGCCCGTCAGGCAGCCGAGATAAAAGATGTGTCGCTCGAGAATAATCCGGATACAAAAATTAAGTGGAATGAGGCTCAAATTAAAGCAAGTAAGGCTAAAATAGAAGCGCTTGAGAAAGAAATTTTCGAGTTTCAAAAGAAATGGAGCTGGGCATCTGGTAAAGCAAGGGTGGAAAGCCAGATTATGGCAAAGCAGGGAGAGAGGGCATTGCTCTTAGAGAAATTCACGAGCAAGCATCCTGAAATTTTGCGGATCGATGAAGAAATTGAGCAGCTGCAAAAAGAACTTGTGCAAGAAAATTTCCTGGGTAAGGAATTCGAAGCTTTGGCAGAGCAGCTCAAAAAGGAGCAGAATAATTATTCTCAGGCAGTTCAGTCGGTGGAGCAGGCTCAATTTGAACGGATTTCTCAGCCTGCCTCAATACGCTTGGTAAGCGCGGCGGCTAGAGCCCATAAAGCTGTGATACCGCCGTCGACCCCGATTATTTGCTTTGCCCTCCTGTTTTGTCTCTGCGTAGGGGTTGTTACGGCTATTCTTACCGGTTCCAACCGCATTTCCTGAGTTTTCTCCCTCCGAGAGCACGTCCCAATGATTCATATTGACTATAAATGACAATAGATTTTTATTATTGTTAGTTATTGCAATACTAACATTTGTTAGGTATACTTCGTTAGTGAACAAAGAATAGGTCATGTTTGTAGGCCCTTTGTTTAACTACTATGAGCGGATTAACAGATAGACAGAAAGAAGTTCTTAGCTACATCGGCACCTACGCTGGTTCCCACGGTTTTCCTCCTACTCTTCGTGAAATTGCCCTGCATTTTAGTATCGCGCCGACATCGGTGCTTGGGCATTTGCATGCGTTGGAAAGCAAGGGGTTTATCAGACGTCAGCCGGCAAAATCGCGCTGTTTGGAAATTGTAAAGCGTTAGATCAGCTAAGAATCGAAGATCTGTCAGCCCTGAGGTCGCAAGCTTTTCTGTGACTGAGAGGGCGAAGCCCCGTTCGAGACAAATTTATGTACTATGTTTACGTGATACAAAGCGTGAAAGATAACAAGTGGTATACAGGAGTTACAGTTGATTTACGGAACCGATTTAAACAACACCAGGCGGGTGAAGTGTCGTCGACGAAAAGCCGAGGTCCTTTCAAGTTGATCTACTACGAAGCGAGCATTGATCGAGAAGACGCCTATGCCCGAGAGCTGTATTTGAAATCTGGGTTAGGGAAACGGTATCTTAAGAAACGTTTAAATCGGTTCCTGTCTCAAACGGGGCGAAGCCTCGTATAAACGATGCAGAATTTTGAAACTCGAAATCAAACAATAAAACCTAACCACGAGGTCTAAAAAATGAAAGTTGTTATTTTATGCGGAGGTAAGGGGACGCGGCTTAAAGAAAAAACGGAGTCCATGCCTAAGCCTTTAATCGAAATCGGGGGGAGATCAATCCTTTGGCATATTATGAATATTTATAAGGCTCAGGGATTTAAAGAGTTTGTCCTATGCCTGGGATATAAAGGGCAAATGATCCGGGAATGTTTTGAAAAAGATATGAATAAAGAAGGATGGAAAATCGAATTTGCGGAAACGGGGGAAGATACTCAGACGGGCGGACGCGTTAAAAAAATCGAGTCTTTCATTCGTGATGAAAATTTCATGCTGACTTACGGAGACGGCGTTTCGGATATTGATTTGAGCCGGCTCGTTCAACATCACCAAAAGCACGGCAAAATCGGAACCGTGACAGCCGTGAATCCGCCTTCGCAGTTTGGCCTTCTTGAAATTCAGGGAAATTCTCATGTGAGTTCTTTTCGTGAAAAACCCACGACAGATCAGTGGATCAATGGGGGGTTCTTTGTTTTTAAAAAGGACTTTTTCAAATATTTAACTGAGGAAGATGTGCTCGAGAAAAAACCGTTAGAACGTTTGGCGAAAGAAGATCAGCTTGTTGCTTTTCAGCACCGTGGTTATTGGAAGTGCATGGATACCTATAAAGATACAATCGCGCTTAATGAAATATGGGGCAGTGGTAAGGCTCCATGGGCCCCGTTAGAGACAAACTAATGTACTATGTCTATGTTCTGCAGAGTTTGAAAGATAAAAGGTGGTATACGGGATTTACGGGTGATTTGCGGAACCGATTTAAGGAGCATCAATCGGGCAAAGTGTCTTCAACAAAAGGAAGAGGTCCGTTTCGTTTGATTTATTATGAGGCAAGTCTGAATCAAAGGGATGTATCAAACCGGGAAAAATATCTTAAAACAGGGATGGGGAAACGATATTTAAAAAATCGATTAAATCGGTTCCTGTCTCTAACGGGGTGGAAAGGATAATATGGGTAAATCAAATCATTTTTGGTATGGCCGTCCGGTCCTTGTAACCGGTATTACCGGGTTTGTTGGGGCGAATCTTGCGGGAGCTCTTGTGCGTAAAGGAGCCCGCGTGGTTGGAATTTACCGGGATGATGTCGCGGGTTCCGCGCTCGAAGTACTTGGTTTAAAAGAGCGGGTTACGCTTGTCCATGGTGATTTGCGTGACATTCAAATAATTGAACGGACTTTGAATGAATATTCTATTGAGATTGTATATCACTTAGCAGCTCAGGCGATAGTTGGAGTCGCGAATCGGTCGCCCATTGCGACATTCCAATCGAATATTGAAGGGACATGGAATTTGCTCGAAGCTTGCCGGCATCAGCAAGGCATCGAGGCGATTGTCGTTGCTTCGAGTGATAAGGCTTATGGTTCTCACAAAAAACTGCCATACGATGAGACCTTTCCGCTTCAGCCCGAATTTCCTTATGACACATCCAAGGCTTGTGCCGATTTAATCGCGCGGAGTTATTTCAAAACTTACGGCCTTCCAATCGTGATTACGCGTTTCGCGAATATCTACGGTCCGGGAGATATGAATTTTTCAAGAATCATTCCAGACACCATCCAGAATATTTTGAAGGGGGAGGCTCCGATCATTCGAAGTGACGGAACGCCTGAGCGGGATTATTTATACGTCGAAGATGTCGCGGGCCTTTATCTTCTTCTTGCGGAAAACATTGAAAAAGCAAAAGGAGAAGTTTTTAATGCCGGGCATAAAAAACCGTACAGCGTGAAATTCGTTGTCGACGCACTGCTTAAAATTGGCGGAAAGAAAAAGCTGAAGCCGGTCATTGAAGGAAAAGGGAAGCTGCATGGAGAAATTGACCGGCAGTGGATGGACGGAGCTAAAGTAAAAAAAATACTCGGCTGGGAGCCCAAAGTATCTCTGGGGGCGGGTTTGAAAAAAACTTTTGCATGGTATAAAGCTTGGCTGAAGCCCTGAAAATTCTTTTAGTTACGCACGCGCCGAAAAATGACCGAACGGCTGTCTATCATGCGGCGATTTTACGTGCGAACTATGCCAGGAGTATTGGGTGGGAAGCTGAGGTCCTTTGCCCCGGAGATTTATGGTTATCCGCGCGCGCCGGACGCTTTATGCCCATGATCTATCCGATCGAGACAGCGTTATGGATGCTTTGCGGGAAAAAGAGATTTGATTTAGTCGTGTTTCATAGTTATTCCGGATGGGTGTTTAATTTAATTAAACGCTTCTTTTTCAGGCAAGGTCCCGCAGTGATAACCTCTTTTCATGGAGTGGAGGAACTCTATTTTAAAGAGTTGAAGAAAGAAGCTGAGATATCAGGAAAAGAATTGAGCCCCGCGTTTCAATTTTTCTATTTTAAACTGATGAATGAATGGATCCGCCTCAGTTGCCGGCTATCCGACAAAGTGTTTTGCCTTAATCCGGAAGAAAAAGATTTCTTAATCCGTGAAGGCTACGTGCCTGGCTCAGATTTGGCCGCCATCCATAATGATGTTGCTCCTGATTTCTTCACTCAAAGAAACTATGCTGAAAAGGTAAAAGTGATTTTGTATGCCGGACAGTGGCTCCCCATGAAAGGCACCCGCTATCTTGTTGAAGCTTTCGAGTCTATTGCGCGTGAATGCCCCGAAATAGAACTGCATTTGGCGGGGACATTGGCGGCTGAAGCTCAAGTGCTGAGGGATTTTTCAGTATTCGCGCGGGAGCGCGTCAAAGTGATTCCCTCATTGCCCCATGAAAAAATGCTCGAATGCTATGGAACTGCTGATCTTTTGATTTTTCCAAGCCTTTATGAAGCGTTCGGCCGCGTTGCCGCGGAAGCGATGGCAGCCGGACTTCCTATCGTTTCAACAAGGGTCGGAATTGGGCTTGAGATTTTTGAAGATAAAAAAAACTGCATGGTTATTCCTCGAAGGGATGCGGCCGCGATTGTCAGCGCGGTAAAAGTTTTGCGCGGCGATTTCGCATTGCGCAAAAAGATTGGACAGGCCGCGAAGGTTTCTATCGAGCCCTTCCGCACCGAAATTGTTCTGAAGCAAATCTTCGATAAATTTTTATGCACAGTCAAAGAAAGCCGGCTGCGGTATGAACGAAAATAGCGCGCTGATCAAGCCGAACCCTGTTTTGGAACTCGGGCGGAAAGTGGCTCAGCGTCTGCATTGCTGTCATGACGTCATTTCGCTCGATCATACCGCGGTGATCAAAAAGCAAAAAGAATTGGGCGTGCATAGGTTTCCAGGCGGGAAAAAAAACGGGGAAGAGCCTGTTTTTTTGCTGCGAGTGGATGATTTGCCATCGCCCCATGGAGAGCTCAAGGATTTTTTGCGCTTCCACGAACTTTTGAAAAAATATCAGCTGCCTTACTTGTTAGCCGTAACCCCGTTTTGGCAGGGCAGAGCCGCGTTTACGAATGAGGAGGCGGATGTTTTGAAGCGAATTACGCGGGAAGGGGTTGAGCTGGCCTTGCATGGATTTACCCATCAAAAAATATCCTTGAACATCGCGAGTGAGCTGCTTGGATTGTCTGAGGGATCTCTCAAATTGAAGATTAAGTCCGCGGTCGAATACCTTTCTACTTTAGGATGTGACCCGAAGGTGTTTGTGGCCCCTTACAATTCCTATGACCCCGCGACAATACCTGTGCTTTCAAAATGCTTTTCTGTGCTTTGCGGCGGGCCCGAATCTGTCCGCTCGTTTGGGTACCGTATTCCTTCTTTTTTTCAGGGGAGCTTCTATTTACCGTCCTATCGGTATGCGTATGATTTGCGTGATAATCAAATGAAAACGTTTGACCGGTTGATTCAAGCGGCCTCGGGACTAGTGATTCCAATCACCATGCATTGGGCGAATGAAGTTAAAGACGGGTTTAAAACCCTTGAGAAAATTATTTTCCGCGTAAAGGGGCGAGTGATTTCTTGGAATGAATTTCTTCAGTCGGTTGACGCAATGAAGAGTGCGAAAAATGATGAATAATTTGACCCATTATTTGGCTTGGTGTCTGGGACTGGCAAAGCCTTGGACCTATTATTCTGAGGCGGAATGCGGACTGCTTGAAAAGTACGCGCGAAATAAAAAGCGGTTAGTCGAAATCGGCTGCTGGCAGGGAGTGAATACGGCAAGGCTCCGCAAGGCAATGCCGCCGGAAGCCGTATTCTACGCGGTGGATCCTTACCCTAAAGGGAGGTTTGGTGTAAATTTCGCGCAATGGATCGCGGCGAAAGAAGTTGAAAAAATAAAGAATGGAACTCTGATCTGGGTTCAAAAAACAGATTTAGAGGCGGCCACTTGGATGAAATCTCAGAAAGCCGCTTTGCTGGATTTTATTTTCAGTGATTCGTGTAATTCATATGAAGGGTTTAAGGCTTGCTGGGAAGCTTGGAGTCCTTTGCTGGCATCGCAGGGGATTTATGTGCTGGCGAACAGCTGCTCGGACAGTTCAGGGAAAATCGAAAATGCGGGTAGTGTAAGGTTTACGCGGGATGTGATCATGAAAGATGAGCGCTATGAATTTCTCGAGTCGGCCGGAAGCTTTACGATCATGAGAAAGCGATGAACTCATTTTCAAAAACTCTGGATACATGCCCCTTTCTCTTTCGCCGGCATAAATTCGTGAAACCGCTTCTCGCTTTATCCTTATGCGGACCTATCCAAGAGATTGAATTCAATGACGGGGCAAGGCTGTACGGGGATATCCGCGAACCCTTTCCGCGAAGCTATTTTTTAACAAAGTTTTACAATACGGAATATTGCGCGTTGGCCCGCGCGTTTATGGCGAAAGGCGGCCATTATTTTGATATTGGAGCCAATTATGGATTCTGTTCTTTCGGGATTCTTGGAGATGGAACCCTTTTAAAGGATGCTGAGCTTCATCTTTTCGAAGCTAACCCCGCAATGGCTGAGCTGCTGCAGCGTTCCGCGAAGATGTTTTATCCGAGGCATTCGATTCATATTGAAAACGCGGCAGTCTGTAATCGAAATGGGGAGTCCGGTTTTTTTCTTAAAAATGGACATCTTGGAGGGTCGTATTTATCGGCTGAGGGCAAGCTGAAAGTCCGTAACGTGACTTTGGACGGCTATTTCGAGTTCAATAAAATTCACGAAGCCGTGTTCATGAAAATGGATATTGAGGGCGCTGAATCCCTTGCCTTAGACGGCGGGAAGAAAATTTTTTCCGAAGGCCGTGTCCGGGCTCTTTATATTGAAGTCGCGGCTGAAACGCTCAAGAAATTCAATACGGCTCCGGATCAGCTTATCAATAAAATCTATTGTCGCTCAACTTATGAACTCCATTCTTGTGCCAACAATCACTAATATTTATATTGAAAAGAACCTGTTTGAAGTGAACGGACTCGTTTACGATGTCTTTT
>CAZEFF010000008.1:0-31502 GCA_964511315.1 uncultured bacterium
TCCATTGTGATGGAGCTTGATAAACTCACCAAAGAACAGGTGCTGGAACTAAATATCCCTACCGCGGTTCCAATTGTTTATGAGTTTGATTCGGATCTGAATATCAAATCGAAGAAAATTTTAAGCTAACACTACCCGTTAAAAATCTTTTGAAAGAATCCCTTCGGATCTTTAAAAGCGCTTTCAACGCCCGATTTGAGCGCGTTCAAACCAATACCTTTCATTGCTTCAAAACCTATCACTGAAATCATACCCGCGGCAGAGTCCACATCCCGATAAACATTGCCCTGCAAGTGAATCGGCAGAACTTTGGACGCCGGATTATTCGAGCTGTAATCCGTATAGGTTACCTTATCAAGGCTCAAAATAAACTTTTCAACGAGAAACTTCACTTCCTTTGTGGGTTTGTGTTTATTTTCGGGATCATAAAAAGTAAACTCGCTATCCCCTTTTGATTCGAACGTTTTTAATTGAAGAAAATTAATTTTACGTTCGGCATTCTTAGCGAGATTAATTTCTGAAATAAAAACTTCAACCTGATCGAGATGAATTCTATGCTCCCACAAAGAGGCTATTTCGAGATCAACAAAAATTTTTGGGATCTTGACCATAGTTCCTTTCGGAAAACCTTTAGGGTTATCCACTTCAATGCCTTCAAAAAGAACATCGGTATCTAAAAAATTGATGTGCGCGGATTCCACGCTCACAGGGGCGCCAGTTGCTATTCGCAGCCCGACCGACAGCAGCCACTTCGCTGTAAAATTATGGAAAACAAGCGCGAGAATAATAATGAAAAAACAAAATTTAATGAGTTTAAAAATAGCCTTCACCCTTTTTCCTCCCGTGTTCAAAAGGAATTGTCATAATGCGCATCTCTTCGTATGATAAGTTTTATGACTCCTGATATCAAGCTGCTTGAAAAACATCTTCGCGCAGTCTCCCTCCTGCGCGATCCTTTTGAGAATCCGAAAACACTCGCGGAGGTTCAGCAATACATCACCCGGGAACTTGCATCTTACGGATACGCCATAGAAACTCACGCTTTTGGGCATGAGAAAAAAGCGTTTGAGAATGTCATCGGCTATAAATCGCCGAGGCCAGATAAACCGCGTTTAATCATTGGGGCGCATTTTGACGCTGTGCCAGGTTCCCCAGGTGCAGACGACAATGCCAGCGGAGTTGCTGGAATGCTCGAAACCGCACGGCTTTTAGCTCCCTTGGAAATATCGCAACATATTGATTTCATTGGGTTTAACATGGAAGAGTATGGAATGATCGGAAGCCGGTATTATGCCCCTTTCCTCAAGAAAAAAAGGGCTAAAGTGCTTGGCATGCTCTCTTTAGAAATGATTGGTTTTACTTCGAATCAAAAGGGAAGCCAGAAACTTCCCCTGCCGCTTCGACCCTTCTATCCTGATATTGGTAATTTTGTCGCTTTAGTCGGTGATCTAAAATCTCAGAAACTCTTGAAATTAGCAAAAGCATCTTTTAAAGAGGTTTCGGGTCTTCCAGTTGAAACCCTTGCTGTACCAGCGAATGGCTGGATCTTCTTTGATGTCCGTTTGAGCGATCATTCCGCATTCTGGGACGCGGGTTATCCTGCTTTGCTAGTTACAGATACATCATTTTTTAGAAATCCGTATTACCACACTCCGTCCGATAAAATCTCAACCCTCGATTTTGATTTTATGGCCAAAATCATCGACGGCGTTACCCGTTTGGCTTTTAACCTCCTTAAAACCTGATTTTCCCTCGAAAAATCTGAAATTTACGGTTGACAATCCATACCGATTTCACGATAATGTTGCCTCTTAAAATTTAACTGTAAGTGTTTGTCGTACCTAGAGTTGGGATTTCTAAACTCGCCCGCAGGTTCTCTTGACCGCTCAAAAAGATAATTCGTACCGGCAGCTGTGGATGTTGGGCCTCGCCCTCACACTTCCGATGATTCTCTTAAGCGGTCCCTTAGCAGGTTACTTTATTAGTTACCTGCTGATAAAAAAACTGGGGTATCCTAGTTTTTTAACTCCTATTTTGATGGGCCTTGGGTTCTTAGGTTCGTGTTTGCAGTCTTACACTCTCATAAAGAAATTAAACGCTAACAAAGAAGATTAGGTTTCATGTCAGAACATAGTGCGGTAGAAAATATTCACGGCGCGGCTCAGCACGCGGCCCACGCAGCTCATGAAGCACATGAGCTTCCGAATTTTATTACCGTTCTTCAGCACTACTTCCCCGATGCCGCGTGGGTTCACTTTCTTGAGAAATGGGAAAATGTTATTTTCTCCTGTCTCGCGGCCGGACTTGTCTGCGCGGTCGCGTTAACTGCGGCAAAAAATAAACGTCTGATTCCGCAAGGTCTCGAAAATTTTGTTGAAGCTCTCGTCGAAGGCATCCGCGGATTTGTCTGCGGAATTCTCGGCGAAGAGCATGGCCCTAAGCATGTCCCCTTTCTCGGAACACTTTTTTTCTATATTCTTCTTATGAATTGGGCTGGACTTATTCCCCTCTTCAAATCACCCACAGCCGCCTGGAGCACAACCCTCGCGGCGGGTATTGCCACCATGGTTTATGTGCAGGTCACCGGCATCCGCGAGCAAGGACCTTTTAACTATGTAAAGCACTTAGCCGGAAATCCTCAAAATGTTTTTGGCCTTATTCTTATTCCGCTCATGCTCACGCTGAATATCATCCTTGAGTTGGTCGCGGTTCCTTTTAGTTTATCGCTGCGTCTTTTCGCGAACGTTTCAAGCGAAGACCGCCTGCTTTTTAATTTTGCCGGGCTCGGCGTTAATTCCCCTTTTCATGTCGGAATTTTATTTCAACTCTTCGCCAATATGCTGGCGATTGTGTTCAGCATTATTCAGGCTTTTGTTTTCATGCTGCTTTCAACCGTTTATGTATCGCTTGTATTACCTCATGGGGATCATCACGAACACGAAACTGAGCATAAGCACGACTCCCATGGCGCGCACGCTCAACATCATTAATCAATAAAACAAGAACGTTTAAGAATTCTGTCATTCAGAAGATCCGGACTCACCGCCCTTGAGGCATCAGAATGACCGTTTTAAGAAATGTTCGAATTAAAAAGGAGAGTTAGAAATGGGAACTTTAACACCGAATACCGTTTTAGCTTTTGCGCTTCCGCTTGGTTTGGCTCTTACCGCTATCGCTTCCGCTTTATCTCTTGGTAAAGCTGTTGCCGCCGCGATGGATGCCACCGCCCGTCAGCCTGAAGCTTCCACAAAAATTCTTGTCAATATGATGGCCGGCTGCGCGCTTATCGAAGCTTTGACCCTTTACGCGCTTGTGTTCGGATTCTCATTGATGGGAAAAATCTAAATGACAGTATCAGTTACGGAAGTGAAACGACGTAACTGATCTACTGGAATTTATCCCCGCCGGTTTTAGCGGGGATCCAGAAACAAAATCTGGATTCCCGCCTTCGCGGGAATGACAAAAACCGAAAAGGAAATTTAAATATGGAATTTTTTGCAGCCAATATTCATTTAAGCGAAGTGGTCGTTCAGCTTGTCGCTTTTGCGGTGGTCTTTCTCACCCTGAAGTCACTGGCCTGGAAACCCATTCTGCATTCTCTTGAATCACGGCGCGCGAAAATTCAAAGCGAGCTTGATCATATCGATTCTTCCAAAAAAGAGATCGAGCGCCTGAAAAATGAGTATACGGCCCATCTTCAAAAAATCGAAGACGAAGCCCGCGCTAAAATTCAGGAAGCTGTGGAAGAAGGGCGGCGCATTGCCAAGGAAATCCAGGATAAGGCGCGCTCTGAATCACAAGCCACATTTGATAAAGCCAAGGAAAACCTCGAGCTTGAAGCCGCGAAAGCGCGCATTTCTCTTCGCCGGGAAATCGCGGATCTCGCGATCAATACTTCTGAGCGGATTCTTTCGGAAAAACTCGCTTCTGACCGCGCGCAGCAAATCAAAGCGCTTGAAATTATCGAGGAGCTCGAAAAAACCTTATGATGGATTTACGGGCAGTCCACCGCTACACGCGGGCGATCTTTGATTTAGCCGAGAAAGCGGATCTGCTGGATAAAATGGACGACCATCTGATTGCCATCTGCCGCCTCGTGCAAACGCACCCGGAAATCAATCATTTGGTTTCGAATTCCACCATTGCGAATGCTGAAAAAGAAGATTTTATCTCAAAAGTTGTTCCAGCAGACACGCTTCCCCTGCTAACCAATTTTTTAAAAGTTTTGATTAAAAAGCGGCGGTTCTGGGAACTCTCCGCGATTCAAACTGAGTTCCACCGTTCTTACGAACGCAAACGCCGCATTGAAGAAGTTGTCGTCATTACCGCAGTTCCGCTTTCGGGTGAAAACACCGCGAAGCTTGAAAAAGTTTTGGAAGGAAAGCTGAAATCTGATATTCAGCTCATTGCAAAAACCGATCCTAAAATGATCGGCGGCCTTATTCTCCGCTTCGGCGGACATGAAATCAACGCGAGCTTCCGTGCCCGCCTTGAAAATTTACATCAACTTTTGACAGCGTAATAAAAATAATCAGCGAAGGATAAAAACTTTATGTTAAAACCCGAAGAAGTCGTGCAAGCGATTCAAAAAGAAATCCAGAAGTACGAAACCAAACTTAAGATGGAGTCAGTTGGTTACGTGCTTCAAGTCGGCGATGGGATCGCCCGCGTTTACGGCCTTGAAGAAGTCATGGCCGGCGAACTCGTCACGTTTCCTGATAAAACTTACGGAATCGCCTTGAACCTTGAACCCGATAATGTCGGTGTCGTTATTCTCGGGCCCGACCAAAATATTAAAGAAGGCGATGAAGTTAAGCGCACCAAACGTATCGCTGAAGTGCCCGTTGGAAATGCCCTGCTTGGCCGCGTTGTGAACCCGCTGGGTCAGCCGCTTGATGGCAAAGGTCCAATCGCGTCAACAAAGACACGCCCTGTCGAAACCATCCCTCCTTCTGTCGTTGAACGTCAGCCGGTAAAAGAACCGCTTCAAACCGGTATTAAAGCTGTTGACGCGATGATTCCAATTGGCCGCGGTCAGCGTGAGTTGATTATCGGTGACCGTCAAACCGGTAAAACCGCGATTCTTCTTGATACCATTCTTAATCAAAAAGACAGCGGTGTGCATTGCATTTATGTGGCCATCGGACAAAAACTTTCTTCTGTTGTCGCCATTGCGGAAACGCTCGAAAAATTCGGCGCGATGAAATACACCACCATCGTCTGCGCTTCTTCTGAAGATCCAGCGCCTTTGCAATATCTCGCGCCTTATTCAGGATGCGCGATGGGTGAAGAATTTATGCGCACGGGCAAACACGCGCTTGTGGTTTATGATGATCTTTCAAAACATGCCGTGGCCTACCGCCAGCTTTCACTTCTGCTTCAGCGTCCTCCGGGCCGTGAAGCCTATCCCGGCGACGTTTTCTATCTTCACTCCCGCTTACTTGAACGCGCCGCGAAAATGCGCGAAGATTTGGGCGGAGGTTCTCTCACCGCTCTTCCCGTTATCGAAACTCAGATGGGCGACGTTTCGGCTTATATTCCGACCAACGTGATTTCCATCACGGATGGTCAGATTTATTTGGAATCCGACCTTTTCTATGCCGGTGTGCGTCCCGCGATTAACGTCGGTCTTTCTGTTTCACGTGTCGGGGGCAACGCTCAAACAAAAGCTATGAAACAAGTGGCCGGAACACTCCGCCTTGCGCTCGCGCAGTACCGCGAACTCGCGGCCTTTGCCCAGCTTTCAACTGATTTGGATAAAGCAACCAAGGATCAGCTGACCCGCGGTGAACGCATGGTGGAAATTCTTAAACAAGATATTTTTCAGCCCCTACCCTTCGAACGTCAGGTCATCATTGTTTTTGCCGGTAACGAAGGTATGCTTGATGATATCGCTCTCGGCCGCGTAAAAGACTTTGAAAAGGGCCTGCTCGCGTTTATGGATAAAAATTATCCGGATGTTGAACATGATATCCGCGAGAAAAAAGCCATCAGTGATGACGCGAAGAAAAAACTTACACAAGCAATTACAAAATTCAAAGAGTCCTTTAAATAAACTATGTCCGGTCAATTACGCGCGCTGCGAAACCGTATCCGCAGCGTTGAAAATACAAAAAAAATAACACGCGCCATGGAAATGGTTGCCGCCGCGAAGCTGCGCCGTTTTCAGGATATGATGAATAAATCACGCGCTTACACTCAAGGGCTTGAAAGTCTTCTCAAGCGTTTAAGCGGCGGCGCTTACGCGAAGCAGCATGCTTTTATTAAGCCTCGCGAAGAGAAAAAAACCGCTCTTGTGCTAATGACTTCAGATGCAGGCCTATGCGGTTCTTATAATAATGATTTGCTCAATATGGCGTCTAAGTTCGTGAAATCCCAGACCGCGAAGCCCATTTACGTCGCTGTGGGAAAATCAGGTGTGACCGCATCAAAAAGCATGGATCTGACCTGCGTGACTTCTTTTACAGATATCCGCGCAAGCCGCGTTGAAGAAATCCTGGCGGATCTACGTGCTACCCTCGAAAAATTATATTTAAGCGGTGAAGTTGACAGCATCTATGTCATTTACAGCCATTTCAAAAATATTACTTCATACAAAGCTACAACCGAAAAGATTCTGCCTTTGGAACCTCCTCAGGCTGACGCGAAGACTTCGGAAGAAGCAGAAGAATATATTATCGAACCCTCTCCTGAAGCTGTATTTGAAAAGCTTGTCCCCCAATTTTTCGAAGCGAAAGTGCGCATGATTTTTCTTGAGGCGATTGTTTCTGAGCAGCTTGCGCGTATGACCGCCATGAACCAAGCCACAAAGAATGCGAAAGAAATGATTGATAGTCTTGTGCTTAAGCGTAATAAAGCGCGGCAGGCATCGATTACCAAAGAGTTGATTGAAATCGTTTCGGGCTCACAAGCCCTTAAATTAAAATAACGTACATCGCACTTCGTACGCCGCACATCGCAAAAAGCGGACGGCGTGATTCCGAAGTACGAAATACGACATACGAAGCACGGAGGTTTTAAATGTCATTCGGTAAAATTGTTCAAGTCGTCGGACCCAGTGTGGATATCCAATTTGAACCTGAAACACTGCCCAGAATTTTAAACGCCATTGAAATTGACTTCGATAAAGAAGGGCAGAAAATGAAACTTGTCCTCGAAGTTGCGCAACATGTCGGTGATAATATTGTCCGCTGCATTGCTTTGGCTTCTACTGAAGGCCTTGTCCGCGGCATGAAATGCAAAGACACGGGCGCTCCAATTTCTGTACCGGTCGGCGATCAAACCCTTGGCCGCATTTTTAATCTTCTCGGCGCACCTATTGATGAGCAAGGTGCCGTGAAAGATCAGAATAAAAAATATCCGATTCACCGCCCCGCCCCCACTTACGAACAGCTTCTTCCTGTTACTTCCGTTCTTGAAACAGGTATCAAAGTTGTCGATCTTCTTGCTCCATATCCAAAGGGCGGCAAAGTCGGTCTTTTCGGCGGTGCCGGTGTCGGGAAAACCGTTATTGTGCAGGAACTTATTCATAACATCGCGACCGAACACGGCGGCGTGTCAGTTTTCTGCGGCGTCGGTGAACGTACCCGTGAAGGAAACGATCTTTGGCTCGAACTTAAAGAGTCGGGCGTTATTAAGAAAACCGCAATGGTGTTCGGGCAGATGAATGAACCGCCGGGCGCGCGTCTTCGCGTTGCTCTTACCGGTCTTACCATGGCCGAATATTTCCGTGATGAAGCCCACCAAGACGTTCTTGTTTTCATCGATAATATTTTCCGTTTCACACAAGCGGGTTCTGAAGTGTCCACGCTTCTTGGCCGTATGCCTTCTGCTGTCGGATATCAGCCAAATCTTGCGACCGAAATGGCCGCGCTGCAGGAGCGTATCGCTTCTACAAAATCAGGCTCTATCACTTCTGTACAGGCCATTTACGTGCCCGCCGACGATTTAACCGACCCAGCACCAGCTACAGCCTTCTCGCATTTGGACGGCGTTACCGTGCTTTCACGTCAAATTGCTGAGCTTGGTATTTATCCCGCAGTCGATCCGCTAGGTTCCACATCACGTATGCTTGACCCTCGCATTGTCGGACAGGAACATTATGATACGGCCCGTGAAGTGCAGCGTATTTTGCAGCGTTATAAAGACTTGCGCGACATCATCGCGATCTTGGGTATCAATGAACTTTCCCCAGAAGATAAACAGATCGTTATGCGCGCCCGTAAACTTGAACGCTTTCTTTCACAGCCTTTTAACGTCGCTGAAGCTTTCACAGGACGCAAAGGTAAGTATGTCCGTTTGAAAGATACGATTCAAAGCTTCAAACGTGTCGCGGCTGGTGAGTTTGATCATATTCCTGAACAAGCTTTTTATATGGCCGGCGCAATTGAAGATGTTGTGGAAAATTACGAAAAAATGCAGGCTGTTAACGCGGGAAAATAAAGATGTCTTACTATAAACTTGAAGTCATCACTCCTCAAGGAGTGGCTTACAGCGGAGATGTGCAGCACACACTTCTTCCAGGTGATAATGGATTTATTGGCGTTCTTGCCAATCACGCCCCTTATGTGACATCCTCATCGGGCGGACGACTTGAAGTGCGTGAAAAAGATGGTACGGAAAGGAAATTTAAAGTAGGCGTTGGTTTCTTTGAAGTTGCCCGCAACAAAGCTGTTCTTCTGACTCAGTCTTTCGCTTAAAAATTCGGCAGGCTTTACGCTGTCTTCTGTGAAGCGTTGATCTGTTCCATCATTTCATCTTCAGTGTAACCGGGGCGGTCAAACTGATAGATCATTCCTTGGTAAAGGCAATATCGCCAATCTCCGTTATGCTCAGTATCCCTAACTTTTCTTAGAGGGATTGGGCAAGTCTGGCTGTCATCAAGCGTTTCAACATAAACCTGCGCTACAAGTTTGTCGAGTTCCTTTTTAAGCTTAGCTCTTTCAGCCATATATTCGGCTCGAAGCGTCGGCCGCCGAGTGCTGGGGATGTATTTGCTCGCCTGTTTTAAATAGGCTCCCTTCACAATCTTAACGTCACGGCGGCTCTCAATAATCCTTTGATTCATTTCGAATTTATCAGGCTTATTTTCCAAAATCCAAAGCCCGCTTTCAAGATCCGCTTTTGCTTTTCCGAATTTTTTAACGATCATAAAATTTGCGTTTCTTTCTACGGATAGATTTAAGCGAAAAGCTTGTTGGAACCGGTCGGAACTATTTCTTTAAGAATAAAATTATTTGGCAGGTTTTCTAAAGCAGCTTCAAAAACGGTGAGAGATTCCCGCAGCTTCGACAATTCAGCCGTTTCAGCCATTGGAATATCTTCTGACCCCGTTTTTTCAAGCTGCTGAACGACAAATTGAATGGTCATATTTTCAACGTCACGGGCCGGCTGATAACGGCGTTCTCTTTCATTATCTGTCTGCACGAGGTTCAAAAGCTTGGCTTCCGCGAGCTGGTGAAGCAATTCTCTTACAAGACGGATAGGTGCTTGAAGGTCCATTGAGATTTGCTCATCTGAAAGGGGTGCTAACCCAGCCGTAAAACGCGCCACGCAAGCCTGCATAATTCGAAGTGATAAAAGTTTTCTAAAGCGGTAGCTTGCGCTTAAACACTCCTGATGAAATTCAAATTTCTGATCATTTTGATCCGCAAATGCCAGTTCCGCTCCATAAAGTACGATCCGCCAGCTAAGCTGTAGCCAGGTAAGAAATAAAGGCAGCGCGGCAAAAGTCCCGTAAATCGCACCTGCACTGGAGGCTCCGATCTGAAACCGGATATACGCCCATTGCACAAATTGGTAAATAACGCCTGCCACAAGCCCGCCAATAAAAGCTGACCGAAGCTGGATCTTACCGTTGGGTAGAAACATATAAAGATAAGTCAGAAGCCCTGCAAAAATCACAAGCGGCAAAAGTTTCAGCGCTAGAAAAAGCACCGGCCCAAAAACACCAAGAATCGCAATTTTCTCGGTTATCATTTTAAGCTGACTGACAATGAAAACGGTCGTACTGCTCGCGATGACAAAAAAAACAGGGGCAATGAGCATCAAAGACAGATAATCGGTAAACTTCTGGGTAAGCGTTCTTTGCTTTTTAATGCCCCAGATATGATTAAAAGATTCCTCAATGCTTGAAAGCACTTGAATAATCGTCCAAAAAAGGAGCGCTAGACCGATGCCCGCGATCACACCGCCCTTAGTATTCTGTAAAAAATTTTCGGAAAACTCTACTATCTTACCGATGATTTCCTGCTGAGCCCCGGCATTCTCCATCAATTTCTCTCTCAATATCTTATCGAGACCAAATCCCTTAGCTATCCCAAAAGCCATCGCGAAGACAGGAACGATCGAAAGAAGTGAGTAAAAGGTAAGCGCGGAAGCGCGTAGAGCACACTGGTCACTATTAAACTCTCGGACCGAAACCAGTAAAATCCTGATGGCCCGTATCGCCACCCCTTTGGGCCCTTTAAGCTCACGGCCAGGAATGCGCCAAATCCCCCGCTTTAAGAAATCTGTGATTTTGGAAATCATGGACGGATTATACCACAATAAGGGTCAATTCCCTGGGAGAAATCCCAATGGAAAGAAGGCTAAACTAAGGCATTGAGCCCAGGGGGTTCTTTGAGTATAATTAGCCCCTTAAATAATTGCCCTTAAGCAAGTTAGCAACATTTTAACCCCCCGTCACCACGAACCCCGTAGTGACCCTTAACTAACGTTAACAAACGGAAATATTTTGCAATCGTTCCTGTTTTATTCTTTTTCAGGGTTGGCCATTCTTAGCGCGTTGGCAGCCATTACTCTTCCGAAACCAACCCGGGCTTTGCTCAGTCTGATCGTTACCATGTTTTGCCTTACCGTTCTCTTTTTAATGCTGGGCGCCCAATTTGTAGCTATGACCCATTTAATTGTTTATGCGGGTGCGGTTCTCGTACTCTTCCTCTTCGTGATCATGCTGCAAGGCGTGGAAGCTAAGGATATCCCGCTAAGAGAACGATTTACTCCGGCTTACTTCGTTCTTGTTACATTTGTTACCATCGCGTTTTTTTCGGCCATCATTATTTTGCTCTCAAAATTAGCATTCAAAGTTTCGGCCGGCGTTCAGGGGAATGTAGAAACCGTCGCGCGCGAACTTTTCCGTAATTATCTTGGACCATTTGAGCTAACATCCTTACTTCTTTTAGTCGGTCTTTTCGCGGCTGTCAGCCTTGCCAAGAAGGATGCCTCTTCATGATTCCCATTACCCACTATCTCATTGTCTCGGGCATTCTTTTTTCAATAGGTCTTGTGGGCCTTTTAGTGCGCCGTAATATTCTGCTTATTCTTTTGTCGATTGAGATCATGCTAAATGCCGCCAATTTAACATTTGTTGCCGGCTCAGCCCTTCACGGAAACGTAAACGGGCAGATCTCGGCTTTCTTTGTCATGGTTGTCGCGGCCGCCGAGGTCACAATTGGACTCGCGATCGCGGTTCTTCTTTTCCGTAAAAAGGAATCGGTCGATACAAACGAAATTAAATGGCTTAAAGGATAAAAAGTCTATCGCACTTCGTATATCGAAAGACAATATACGATAGACGATCGTACAATCATCTTATTATGAATTTATACCCTTGGTTAATTCTCTGGATACCGTTTACCGCTGCCGCGATTATTTTCTTCGCAGGCATCAAATCGAAACTCTCTGCCTGGCTCGCAACGGGCGGGATCTTTGCTTCGTTTATTCTTACGCTCCTTCTGCTTAAAGATTTCGCCTCTCACGGCGGGCATGAATATCTTATTGAATCCGCGATCACGTGGATTCCTGTTGAAGGTGTTCCGATTGAATTTGGCGTACTGGTCAACGGCCTTTCCCTGCTCATGCTTCTTATTGTTACCGGTGTCGGAACATTGATTTTTCTTTATTCCACAGTTTATATGGAGCACGACAAAGGGTTTGCCCGCTACTTCGCCTCCCTTTCCCTTTTTGCCTTTTCAATGCTTGGGATCGTGCTTTCTAATAATCTGATTCAGATTTTTATTTTCTGGGAACTCGTCGGGCTTTCTTCTTATCTCTTAATTGGTTTTTGGTTTGAGAAACCCGAGGCAGCTACAGCGGGAAAGAAGGCATTTATCACAACCCGCGTCGGCGATGTAGGTATGATGATCGGCATTCTAACCTTGTTCGGATTCTTAGCCGCTAAGGGACTTGGCACATTTAATTTCATCCAAATCGAAACGAATCTTCCTGTCGCCCTTATTCCGGCCGGTGCGCTGGCAGCTATCGGAATTTTAATTTTCTTCGGCGTCGCGGGGAAATCAGCGCAAATCCCCCTTCACGTTTGGCTGCCGGACGCAATGGAAGGTCCTACGCCGGTTAGCGCTTTGATTCATGCGGCTACCATGGTTGCAGCCGGTGTTTTTCTTCTCACCCGTTTTTTCTTTGTCTTTTCAGCGAGCCCAACAGCAATGACCGTCATTGCTTGGGTCGGCGGAATCACCGCTTTGGTTCCAGCCACCATCGCCTTCGCGCACAATGACATCAAAAAAATCTTGGCCTATTCTACGCTGAGCCAACTGGGTTATATGGTTCTCGCGCTTGGGCTTGGCAATCCGCAGGCAGGCATGTTTCATCTTACAACCCACGCGTTTTTTAAAGCGCTTCTTTTCCTCGGCTCAGGCAGTTTGATTCACGCGATGCACACTCAAGACATATGGGAAATGAATCATCAGGGCGGATTGCTCAAAAAAATGCCCATTACGAGCATTACCTTTTTGATCGGGACAATTGCTCTGATGGGAATTCCTCCAACCAGCGGATTTTTTAGTAAAGAAGAAATTCTTGGCGCGGTTGCGGGCCATCCTATTTTGCTCGTGCTTGCGCTCACAACCGTTTTCTGCACCGCTTTTTATATGACACGGCTTTGCGTTGTTGTGTTTTTCGCGAAAGAACATCATTCGCACGCACATGAATCACCGCTCCCGATGACGCTTCCTCTTATAATTCTCGCGGTGCTTTCTCTGATCGCGGGTTATTTACCCTTTAAGGCTCTGCTGCCGCACGCCGCTCATCACGGCGGACACCCGGCTTGGCTCGCTCCAGTTTCTATCGGCCTTGCAGTGATTGGCTTCATCTCAGGATTCATTCTTTACCGCGGGCGCAAAGAAGGTATTTTTAAATCTGCTAAGGTTTTGCCTTTGCTTTCCAATAAATATTTCTTCGATGCGATTTATGATTCTGTAGTCATCAAAGGTATTCAGGAAAATATCGCGAAGCTTTCTGACTGGTTTGAACGCATTATAGTTGTCGAAGCCGGAGTCAACGGAACAGCTAAAGGCGCGCGCGGCTTTGGCGATATTCTTCGCAAACTTCAAACCGGAGTTGTTCAATTTTACGCTTTGGTCTTTACCGCCGGCATCACCATTTTGATTTTTTCTTTTATTCTGATGAGGCACGCATGATTCTGGCGCTTCCCTGGATTCCTTTTTTAGGCGCTCTGCTGATTCTTCTGACTCCCAAAGAGAAAGAAGGCTTGATGCGAACCATCACACTGGCCTGCTCAAGCATTTGCTTCGTGATTACGATCGCTCTTCTGCTTCAATTCAATCCAACCGGCGGTTATCAGTTCGTTCACAAATTTAATTGGCTCCCTCAGCTCGGTATTTCTTATCAGGTCGGCCTTGACGGCATTAATATGACGCTTTGCCTTCTGCACGCGCTTGTGTCGCTTGCTGGAGCTTTTATGGCCTGTAATATCAAAGAGCGTGTAAAAGAATATTTATTTTTCTATCTTGTGCTTGTCGGAGCTATTTACGGTGTCTTTACCGCACTCGATATCTTCTTTCTTTATCTTTTCTACGAGACCACGTTGATTCCGCTTTACCCCATGATCGGAATCTGGGGCAGCAAGAATAAAGAATACGGCTCGATGAAGCTTACGATTTTTATCACCACCGGCGCGGTACTTACGCTGATCGGAATTATGCTGCTTTACCGCGCCGCGGGTCTTACAAGCTTTGATTTCATTGAAATTCAAACTTTTCTCCGTGCAAATCCTTTAGATGCCGTGTTTCAAAAAACCGCGGCAGGATTATTTCTTGTTGGATTTGGAGTCATCGCGTCACTTTGGCCGCTTCATAGCTGGTCGCCGATCGGTTACGCAGCCGCACCCACTGCCGTCAGTATGCTTCACGCGGGCGTGCTGAAAAAAATGGGGCCTTATCTTATTCTTCGCCTTGCGGTTGGGCTTTTACCGCTAGGGACTCTGGCGTGGGGAAATGCTCTTTCAATTCTGGCGGGTATCGGAATTCTTTACGCGGGTTACGCGGCCATCCGTCAATCGGATCTTAAATTTATCGTTGGGTTTTCAAGCGTGAGCCATATGGGGTATGTTCTGCTTGGCATCGCGGCCATGACCCAAACTTCTCTTTCGGGCGCGGTTCTTCTGATGTTTTCACACGGTGTGATGGCCGCTGCCACTTTCGCGCTGATCGGCTTTGCCTATGAACAAACCCACAATCGTGATGTAAAAGATTACGGCGGGCTTGGCCGCACCGCTCCTTTCTGGTCGATTTGTTTTATTATGGCGTCCATGGCTTCGCTCGGCCTTCCCGGGTTTTCTAATTTCGCTTCTGAACTTTTAGTATTCGTGGGTTCCTGGGCTAAATATCCCGTAATTGTCGGATTCGCAGTCTTCGGCGTTTTAATTACGTCTATTTATTTACTTCGGATGGTGCAGTCGGTCTGCTATGGAACGCCGAGCGCGACTCTTGCCGCGCATCCGATGAAAGACGCGGTGAGTTTACGAGAAAAATTTCCATTCGCTCTTTTGCTGGGCGCGCTACTCCTTTTTGGTTTCTGGCCTCAAGGCCTTCTTCGATTGATTCAGCCCGCGGTAGGAGCGCTGCTTAAATGACGCCTCTTAATCTGAATTTTCCGCTTCTTTTCCCTGAACTGCTGGCCTTCGGTATTCTTTTACTACTGATGATCGGCGAAATTGCCGCGCGACCTTCTGACGCGCCTGGACTAAAGCAATCCGCTTGGATCACAGCTCGAATCGGTGTCATTTTGGTTTTTGGATCGGCCTTGCTTTACTCCGGAAAAATTGGGACGGCCCTTTCAGGAATGTTTATCGTCGATCCTTTCTCAACTTTCTTTAAAGTTTTCTTCGCTTTAACAGTGTTTGTTGTCATTCCGATGAGCAAACAGTTCTTCTTAAAACGCGCGGACAAGCCGGGCGAGTTTCTGCTTGTCCTCTGGAGTTCATTAATCGGTCTTTTCTTTCTTGTGTCCGCAAATGATTTTTTGATGATGTTTGTGGCGCTTGAAATTTTTACGCTTTCTTTATATATCCTGGCCGCTTATCTGAAACGAGATCTTCTTTCTATTGAAGCCGGACTGAAATATCTCATCATCGGATCACTTGCTTCGGCATTCATGATTTATGGAATCGCTTTGACCTATACCGCCTCCGGCTCGACTTCTTTCCCGGATATCCGTGATTTCTTCGCCGCTGATCCTGATAATAAGCTTATGATTCTCGGCCTGCTTATGATTATCTCGGCACTCGGTTTTAAAGTTGCGTCCGTGCCCTTTCAGCTTTGGGTCGCGGATGTTTATGAGGGATCTCCAACTCCCGTCGTGGGTTATTTATCCACCGCTTCAAAAGCCGCGGGGTTCGCACTTCTTCTGCGCGTACTTTTCACGATTTATCCTGTTTTCTCAAGCGGACGCGAGCTTCTTTTCTCGGCGCTTGCTGCGATGACCCTCTTTTACGGAAATCTGGCGGCACTTCTACAGACCAATATCAAACGCCTTTTTGGTTATTCCAGCATCGGCCATGCGTCTTATCTTTTGATCGGTGTCGCGGCCGGAAAAACTTTTGGCGTCACGGGCGTTCTTTATTACCTGATGGCGTACGCGGTCACAAACCTTGCGGCATTTTATGTGATTACTTTTGTGGGACGCGAAACCGGGAGCGACCAGATTGACGCTTACCGCGGCCTTTCAAAGCGCTCACCTTTTTTAGCTGGGACACTTTTTCTTTCGCTTCTTTCTTTGGCGGGAGTTCCCCCGCTCGCTGGATTCTTCGGAAAATTTCTGGTTCTTTTCGCTGCCGTTAAAAGCGGTATGACCTGGGTCGCTTTGCTTGGCGCGGTCGGTGTCGCGATTTCTCTTTATTATTATCTGAATCTCGTGCGAGTCATGTACTTTGAAAAACCGCTTACCTCCGAAACAATTGACATACCCTTACCAAGCAAAGTCATGCTGCTTCTTTTAATTGCCGGTATTCTGATCCTCGGTTTTTGGCAGCTTCCCTTTTACACCTTCGCCGAAAAAGCCGCCTCCTCCCTCTTTTAAAAAATTTAGCCGCAGGCAAAAGATACGGGCAACGTCTCCGGCCTCGGAAAAGACTAAGGGTAATTTTCCCGCGGACCCTCGCTGTTCCTAAAATTCAGTCCAGCGTTTCCACGGTCAAAATTGCCCAAGTTTTTCACTCGGCCTTCGACTATCTGCCCGTCTTCTCTTGCCTGTGGCTTGATTCAGAAATGCGGGTGGCAGCAACGAGGGGCATCCCTGCGACTGAGGAAGAATCTTTTTCATAATTCTCCTATTCTAAATAGGTTAGAAGCCAATAGCTGCAAACCACAAATAATGACTGTCTGCCTGACTGGTTCATGTGGAAAAGATTCTGAGGAATGAGTGGGGAGACGTTGCTGACAGGACCCGCATTGATCAGCTTCAGAAGCCAGAGGTTTTGAAGGGCCTTAAATGCTATAATGCGCGCCATGTTGAAACTGGGTAATTTTGAGCTTAAGAGCAATATCATTCAGTCCCCGATGGCCGGCTGCACCGACCTCGCCTTCCGCCTATTAGCCCGCGAACACGGCATGGAATTCGCTTTTCTTGAAATGATTGCTTCCGAATCGCTTGTACGCAAAAACTTCAAAACTATGGAATACATGAAACGCACCGAAGCCGATAAGCCGCTCGGCGCTCAAATTGTAGGCTGCAATCCGGATGTCATGGGAGAAGCCGCGGCCATGATTGAAGACATGGGTTTTGACCTTGTCGACATTAATTGCGGCTGCCCGGTCCCAAAAATTGTTTCACCCGGAGGCGGTTCCGCGCTTCTTGCCGAACCTGAAAAAGCACAAAAGATTTTTGAAAAAGTTGTGAAAAGCGTTAAGAAAATTCCCGTTACCGTTAAAATGAGGAAAGGCTTTACCGATCCTTCCGGAAACGAGGCCGTCAAAATCGCGAAAATGGCGGAAGACGCCGGTGTTTCCGCGGTCACCGTTCATGGCCGCACACGCGCGCAAGGTTACACGGGCACTGCCGATTGGGAAGCCATCGGTAAGGTAAAACGCGCGCTCAAAATTCCCGTGTTCGGCAATGGCGATGTCACAACGGGTGAAGACGCGAAAAAAATCATGGCTGTCAGCGGCTGTGACGGCGTCATGATCGGCCGCGGCGGACTCGGCAATCCTTGGATTTACAAGATGATTGAGGCAACGATTAAAGGCAAAACCGTGCCCGGAGAACCTGACCTTGAAATGCGGCGAAGAACCGCACTGAAACATCTCGAACTTGAACTGCAGACCGAAGGCGAAAAAATGGCAGTGCTCAAATTCCGCCGTATCGCCTGCTGGTACTTTAAAAGCTGTTACGGAGCGGCAGAATTCCGGGGCCGGGTCAACCTGATTCAAACCGCGGACGAACTTCGCGCCGCCATTTTACAAGTAGGTAAGGAGCCGACATGACAGGAGCATTAGCTGAAGGGGTGAAATGGAATCTTGGAGATTTATACGCGTCTTTAGAGGACCCCAAAATTGAGCAGGATCTCAAAGCGATGGAAGCAAGCGCCGTCACATTTCAAAATAAATATAAATCTCAGCTCGAAAAATTGACCGTTCACTCAGCGGCTGCCTTCCCTCTCGCGGCGCTTCTGTCCGATTATAAAGAACTCGTCACCGTCATGATTAAAATCGGCGTTTTTTCCCATCTTTCATTTGCCGAATCAACAAGCGATGCCAAAGTCGCCGCCTTTATGCAGAAAATCCGAGTGCGCTTAACCGACATCCAATCGCATATGCTTTTCTTTGATGTGCTGTGGAATAAACTGGATGAAGCCGCCGCGCAAAAATTAATATCGATCCCTGACGTTCAGGCTGATCGGCATTTCCTCGAAAAAATCCGTATTTACGCGCCGCACACGCTTACGGAAGGCGAAGAAAAAATCATGGCGATTAAATCGAATACGGGAGGATCAGCCTTCTCGCGCCTTTTTGATGAGATTATGAACAGCATTCCTTTTTATGTCACAGAAAACGGACAGCGCGTTCAAAAAAGCGAAGCCGAAGTCCTGACTCTTTTTCACTCAGCGGACCGCAAAGAGCGCAAAATGGCCTCTGACAGCCTCGCGGAAGGCCTCAAAGCCAATACCCATGTCCTCACCTATATCTACAATATGATCATGGCAGACCACCGCTCAAGCATGAAAATCCGCAGTTATAAGCACCCGATGGATCCCATGAATCTCTCCAATGAGATTAGTCTCCAAAGCGTGATGAATCTTGTGGGAAGCGTGAAAAGGGCCTACCCCATTGCCCACCGCTACTATGGCATGAAAAAGAAATTGCTCGGCCTTGAAACTCTTTTTGATTATGACCGCTACGCGCCTATCGGGGCGGAAGAAGAAAAAGTCTCTTTTGAAGATGCCAAACAAATCGTGCTTTCGGGTTATTACGGTTTCTCAAATGAAACCGGAAAAATCATCGAAGAGTTTTTTGATAAGCGCTGGATCGATGCCGAAATCCGTCCAGGCAAACAAGGGGGCGCTTTTTGCTGTCAGACAACGCCCGATCTTCACCCTTATGTGCTGATGAACTTTACGGGCAGCTTAAGAGATGTCATGACGCTCGCCCACGAACTTGGGCACGGACTTCACCAATATCTCGCGGGCAAAAAAGTAGGCGTCCTTGAATCCGACGCGCCTTTAACTCTCGCCGAAACAGCTTCGGTGTTTGGTGAAATGATTATTTTTGAAAAGATTCTCGAAAAGGAAAAAGACACGAAGAAACGTCTGGCTCTTTTATGCGGAAAGATCGATGATAATTTCGCGACTGTTTTCCGGCAGGTCTGTATGACCGACTTTGAACTCATGGCCCACACAAACTCCGCGGAACACGGCGAACTTGCCCATGAAAAACTGAGTGATTTTTGGATCAAGGCCAATGCTGAATTTTATGGAAACAGTGTAGCGCTCACCGAGAATTACCGTCACGGCTGGAAATATATTCCGCACTTTGTGCATACACCGTTTTACTGCTACGCCTACGCCTTCGCGCAGCTCTTTGTGCTGAGCCTCTATCAAAAGTATAAGGAAGACAAAACCGCATTTATCCCGAAATATCTTGAAATGCTTTCACTCGGCGGTTCCCGCAAGCCTGAAGAAATCGCGGCCATTCAGGGGCTGAATATTCTCGATCCGCATTTCTTTGATTCCGGTCTGAAACTTCTGGATGACCTCGTCCGCCAAGCGGAATCCTTAAATTAAGCTAGGTCGAAGAGAAGAAAATGGGAGTTTTGGAGGGCTTTAACAGTAATCTTTTCGTTTTCAATGGCGGCCGCGTCGCCCTGGCTGAGTTTTTTTCCGTTTAAATCAAGGGCGCCTTCAATCATTTGCAGCCACAATCCGCGGCCCTTAGCAGGTTCATAAGTTAAGGTTTTCCCTTTGCTCAAAAGACTGGCATAGATCAGAACATCCTGATGAATTTTAACAGCATGCCGTCCGCCTTCGCGGGAAGCGACAAGATAAAGCTGGTCCTGTTTTTTATCGGCAGGCACAAATACCTGCTCATAGGAAGGCGGCATTCCTTTTTTGTCGGGAAGAATCCAAATTTGAAGCAAATGAACCGCATCATGCTGTGAATGATTAAATTCGCTATGCCGTACCCCTGATCCCGCGCTCATTCTCTGGATATCTCCAGGTTCAATAATAGAACTCGTGTCCATACTATCCTTATGCTTGAGAGCGCCTTTCAAAACATACGTGATAATTTCCATATCATGATGCGAATGTGTCGGAAAACCGTGCGCGGGCTTCACGATATCTTCATTAATCACCCGAAGATCGCGGTACCCCATATGCTCGGGATCATGATAATCCCCAAATGAAAAGGTGTGACGCGTTTCCAGCCATCCAAAATTAAAATATCCGCGCTCGGAAGATTTTCTGATTTTTATCATTGGAAATAAACTTTCGGAGGAGGCAAAACTTTCAAATAAAGCAGCGCACCGTAAACCGGCCAGCTAATGAAAGCGATCGTAAAAGTGATCAGAAAAAATTCGGACAGAAAGAACAGAAAAACTTTCGGATCACGGTACCATTTTCCCTCAAAATGCCGAAATAATTTCCAAATGATGACCTGCGCGACAAACACAATGCCGCCGAAACAATAGTAAACAAGATCTTCATACGGGGGCAAAATTTTAGCCGCGAAGCCACCCTCTAAGACTCCTGCTAAATGAAGAATAAAATAAAGTCCGCAGAGAAGCCCTACAATAAAAATGAAGGGCTTATTTTCGAAAGATTCTTTAATGCGCTTTTCACCTTTGTTATCCGCCATAAAATAACCGCCTTTGAATCAACTCTTCAGTTTTTCATCGATTTACGGATGAGCCAGGTATAAACAAACCGCGGCAGCAAACGCTGAATCCAGGCAACGAGCGTCCACCGCCTTGTCACATAAACCGACTTTTTCTTACTCTGGATACATTGATAAATATCGGCTGCCGCGTCATCCGGCGAAGCCACCCAAAAATGCACATTACTTTTTCGGATCATTTCAGTATCCACAAATCCCGGGCGGATATCCGTTATTGAAATTCCTTTCGGTCCAAGCTCATGCTCAAGACCTTCGAGATAATTAGTCACAAACGCTTTGGTCGCGCAATAAACGGGCGCCCTTCCGCTTCCCCGGACTCCTGCGATCGAAGAAATGCCCGCGATATGCCCGCGCCCCTGCCTCAAAAAATACTTCGCGGCAACATTCACCATCCCCATAAATCCCGCGACATTCACAAACATTGTGTCATAATCTTTTTCCCATTCAAAATCACGCGTATAATGATTCACACCCGCGTTAATAATGATAACATCAAGACCGCCCATTTCCGCAATTAAAGTCTCTAAAGTTTTCATCGCTTCAGAAATATTCTTCAAATCCATCCGCCGGACATATAAATCGCGGTTCACTTCCCTTTTTAGATCGAGCAGCAATTCTTCACGCCGCGCAGTAACCCCGACTTGCCAGCCTTCGCGCGCGTAAACCTTGGCGAGGGATCTTCCGATACCCGAACTAGCGCCGATAATAATCACTTTTTGACTCAACTTAATCTCCAAAATTTAGCGTGTAAGCTGCGCTTCGACAAGCTTATTTAGGCCTTTTTCAGCGCGGCTCATCACCCAATCATGATTCCACATAAATAAAGACTTCAGTAAAAATCCCCACGTTTTTAAAAAAGGCTTATGAACAATGACGGTCCAGTTAAAGGTAATGTCGGCCCAAGGACCGTCCTGCTTTAAAGTCCAGACTCCAAGTCCTGAGAAATCCCCGCTCGAAATGCCCGCAATATGCGTAGGTTTATCTGCTTCCACGGATTTTAATTGCCAGCGCAAAGTATAGGGCAACCACCCTCTCATTTCAAACTCAACAGTCTGGCCAAGACCATTAGGCCCCGCGGAAACAATTTCCCGGGCTGTAAAATATTTTAACCCCCACCATTTTGGATAATTTCCCGCTTGTGTCAAAATCTCAAAAATGTCTTCGATCCGAGCACGTACGCGCCAATGGGTTTTAAAATGGTAATCACCATGAGGTTTCCCGGTCATGAAATGGGTAAATGTATCTTGCGGTTAATTGTTTCTGCCCACCGAGTAAAAACTTCCCGTCCAGTTATCTGAAGAGGCTTTAAATATTCAGCCGATTTCTGAAGGATTGCATCAGAATTAATCTTTGCGCTTGTGAGCTCTTCGCTAAAACGTCCGGTCCACCGATGGATCATTTCACGGTTTACTTCCATATGAAATAAAAAGCCATAAACATTCGTGCCATACCGGTAAGCCTGACATGCCGTCAATTCAGACTTCGCTAAACACACAGTCTCAGCGGGTAAATCAAAAATATCTCCGTGCCAATGGAATCCTATGAATGACCTCGGGGTATTTTTTAAAAGTTGATCTTTGGAAGCATCCGGACACAAATCAACGGAATACCATCCGATTTCTTTTTGCGGGCCCGGATAAACCTTCGCACCAAGCACATGCGCTAAAAGCTGGCTGCCCAGACAAACTCCCAAAATGGGTTTCTCAAGTTTTAAAGCATTTTCAATCAGCTTTATTTCCTTTTTTAAAAAAGAAAATTGATCAGCCTCATAAACCCCCATCGGCCCGCCCATCACAACGAGCGCTTCATAAGCTTCAAGAGTTTTTGGAATTTGTTGTCCCTGATAACCGTGACAATACTCGAGATCAAAACCTTTTGAGATGAGTGCCTCGCCGATAAGTCCCGGAGGCTCCGCTTCAATATGCTGCAAAACAAGCGCCTTATTCATCAGGAATTTTTACCGTTGCAATAAGGGCATTGGATCATTAGTTTCGAAATCACCTCTCGGCAATGCCGGCATCGCATCATTCCCTTTTCAAGCGGCTGAAAAAATCCCCACAGCCAGCCTATGATTTCCTGAAACAGAAGTGTCCCCGCGACAGCCCCTAAAAAAACAGGAAGCACATGAAAACGCGATAAGCCAAAAGGAAGGCCAAAGCGCACATCCACATACCACATTCCATACGCCGCCCATACGGCCCAATACATTCCAAAAAGACTGCGGTAGCCGGGTGCTGACAAAACAATATCTGACATACTCGCGAGAATAAAAAAAAGCCCGCCGATCATAATCACTCCAATAAAACACCAGCTTAGCGTCTGATCCAGAGGCCCCAAGCTTTGTCCAAAATGAAAGAATTTTGCGGCCGGCAAATGCGGACGAGCCACGGCGTTTGAGAGAGAAAGGAAAAAATTTGAAAACATATCGGGATTAATCTTAAGAAGAATAAAGTATTTCATCTGGCGTTTCCGAGGTGATGAATAAGGGTTATTTAAGAAATTTTAGGATGGAGCGCAAGCCCTGTCAAACGAAAGAGCGCGACTGCAATAGGCGCAAAAGCCGCGAACCGGAGCCGGCCCTTTGCCCACCGGACATAATCACGGATTTTCATGCGGTCATCCTCCCCGATCGCCGAAAAATGCACGCCTATCCGGAAGTTTTTTAGATCGGTTTTTGACGGAATCGACCAAACTACTTTTCCCAAAACCGCGATTTGGAGATTTTTTTCTGGAAGGTTAATGAGAAGATTTAAATATTGATCAGGACGAAAACGTTCGGGACAACGGAGCTGAATCCCGCCCGCGGAAAGATCCGCCATATTGTAGACCTGCACATCAGAACTAAAACGCGGATCAAAAAATTTGACAAGGTGGGATGTTCTCACCCGGGGATAACGTCTGCGCTCAGGTATTCTTGGTGTAAATATCTTTGAAAAGAAATTAACCATTCCCCCTCCTGCCGGTGATACGATTTTGGCGGATTGCAGAAACAGCCAGAACTAAGAAAAGATACACGCCAAACCGAGAAATTTCAAGGCCTCGAGAGCAGGTTTTTTAGGTTATTTTTGGAGGGACTTAGCCAGTTCGCGCCGTTTTAAAGCATCCCGGTTACGGCGTTTTTCATCTTCGGTCTCAGGAACCAGCCGGGGCACTTCCTTCGGCTTGCCGTATTCGTCAAGACAAACCATGGTGAAATAGCAGGAGTTCGACTGGAGCTTTTTCCCAGTCTTTAAATCTTCCGTTAAAATTTTGATCCCGATTTCCATAGAGCTTCGCCCAACACAATTGACGGAAGCCAAAAAACTCACCAGTTCCCCCACGCGGATCGGAAGATGAAAATCCACGCGGTCGACAGAAACCGTCACACAATTGGGGCCCGCATGACGTGACGCGCAGACATAAGCCACGGCATCCGCGACCGAAAGGATGGTTCCGCCGAATACTGTCCCTCCGGCATTCGCATGCTGAGGCAGCATCAGCTGGCTCATTTCCGTCTTAGATTCGGAAACTTTTTTAGACGCCATTAAGGATGCCCTGCGGGTAATGCGGTTTCAGTATCCGCAGATGGTTTCGATTTATGAAACGGGCAAGCGAAAACTTGCGCGGCAAAACCGATTCCGATGATCAAAGCAAACACCGTTAAAATTATTTTCTTCATTTTAATCTCCTTTAGCATGGCAACAAGCCGGACTCCACGCCTGTGCCCTTAATTATACTAATACTTTACTGAACAGCCGTAAGACTGTGTGGAAGGCTCTGAAACAGGCTGGCCGTTCATTGCTTCATCAAGAGCCTGCTTGACATAGTTTACCGCATCTTTTCCTTCCGCCGGATTTGTCGTCGGAACACTGTCAATCGCGCCATGATAAATAAGTACGCCTTCAGGATTCACGATAAAAACATGCGGTGTGGTTTTCGCCCCGTAAAGATGCCCCACTGTTCCGTCCGGATCAAGCAAAAGAGCGGTCGGTTTGGCATCGGTTTGCGAAACTTTATCACGCCAAGCCTCGGGCGCGTAATTCCCCTGTTTTCCTGGCGCGGAAGAGTTAATGGAAAGCCAAACGACCCCTTTAGCCGTATAAGTTTTTTGAAGGCCCTGCATATTGCCCGTACCATAATGACGCTTCACAAACGGGCAATCATAGTTCGTCCATTCAAGTACAACAAATTTACCTTTATAATCTGCGAGAGACTGAGCCTTTCCTTCGATATCAGCAAGTGAAAAATCAGGCGCGGGCTTTCCAGACGCGACATCCGCTTTCACTCCTGCCGGCAAAAGAAACGCGAACGCGAATAGTGAAAGCAGAAAAATTTTCCGCATAAAACTCCTTTTAAAATTAACTATTTGAAAGCGATTGATCGATCGTTAAAGCTTTCGCAGAATCTTTGCCCGTCCAGCCTTCGGGTGAAACGAGCACCCCTGAAATCCATTTTGGGTTTTGAGTCAGATTTGAAGCTTTAAGATGAAGACGGTATGAACCATCCAGTACTTTTTCAAATTTTTGCGCTGCCGCGTGATCAATCAGCTTCGAATCCTCCGGAAAAAACTCAAGCCCCGAAAGGGTCCGTCCCGAATTTGCCGGCGGAGTCACGGCTAAAACAATTTCTTCATTTTGGATAGACGCTTTTATCTGCCAATCCGATTTGGCGAGGGGAAGCTTAGAGCGGACGGATTTGAAAAGATCCCCATACCGTATATCCTTCTCGGGCGTTTTTGATTCCACGGGGATTTCATAATTGACAGTCCCTTTGCCCCAAACGCAGATTTCCGAGCAGGCCACCCAATTTAATTTTGCCGACAAAATAATCGGCGTCCCGGTCACAAGTGCGGACGGCGGAGTGATTTGAACAAGCATTGCGGTTTCTTTTTCGTACCCATAGGACGTAATCCCATTGGCGATAAATTTTTCGGGGTATGGCCACTCGAGCGGTCCCGCTTTGAACCCTTCGGGCAATTCCCATTTCACACTGGTTGCGAGCCCCGAATCTCCCGGATTTTTCCAGTAGGTATGCCAGCCGTCTTCAATTTTAAGCTGAAGGACCGCGTAAAAAGGTTTTCCGGGCTGTATGGAGCGCTCTTCAAGAATAAGATCCGGCTGAATATGCGGAGTCTTGGCTTTATCGGGCTCACCTGCACCCGCAAATAACACAGCAATCACCATCAAAAGAGAAAGTTTTTTCAGCATCATTCGTCCTGGTTAAGCTCAGTTATCTATAAGACGGCAAAAACGGTCAAAAATTCAGGCCTCACGCTTCACAAAGTAGTGGGCCCGGTAATACCGCAATTCATCGATCGACTCATGAATGTCCGAAAGCGCACGGTGGGTATCGGTTTTCTTGGGCGTTTCCTTCGCCTTGGGGTACCAATACTGAACAAGCGCTTTAATCGAACTCACATCAATGTGCCGGTAATGGAGATAATCGCTCAGCTTAGGCATATACTTCATCATGAAACGCCGGTCGTGATGCACCGCATTTCCCGAAAGAAAAACTCTTTTGGGGTCACAGAACTTTTTCACAAATTCAAGCGTCTGTTTCTCGGCCTGTTTCACCGTATTCTTAGACGTACGGACTTCTTCAATCAGGCCGGATTTTTTATGCTGCTTCTGATTCCACTCGTCCATTTTCTTAAGCAATTTTTCAGGCTGATGAATCACCATATGCGGACCGTTTTCAATCACATGCAAATCCCAATCGGTAAGTACCGAGGCAATTTCAATAATACCCTCTTTATCGGGATCCAGCCCTGTCATTTCCATATCAACCCAGAATAATAAACTTTTACGTTTAGTGGATGTCATTTCATTCCCTTTCCAAGGTTTTAATCGCTTCGAGCGCGGCACTATGCACACGGCCGTTAGAAATTAATACGCCGCGGTTGCGGCAAAGTGTTTTACCCGCTGTAAAATCCAATTTTTTTCCGTCGAGATCAGTCACGCGTCCGCCCGCTTCTTCGACAATCAAAACGCCGGAAGCTTGATCCCAAATGTATTCCCCTTGATCTTCGCTGCAGCCCGCGCGCAAACGGATCAAAAGGTCCGCTTTACCTGACGCTACCAAAGTGTATTTGGCAAGACTATCCATCAAAATCGCGGGTTTGTGAATATTCATGGTTTTCATAATTTTTGTCATTTTCGGAGAATCGGTATGGCTTGCTTCAAAAGATCTCAACAAAACGGTTTCCTCCGCTTTCGCGTTGCTTGAAACCGAAAGTTTCTTCCATTCGCCGGCGGATTTCAAAGGCCGATGCCAGCTGCCTTGTCCGCGGATACCGAGCACCAAACTGCCCTGGCCGTTTGCATCGGGATGCTGAGCTTCTTTTAAATTGGGGCAACCGAGAATTCCCAGCAAGATTTCGCCATTTTCAATGAGCGCGAGAGCAACCGCGTATTGATCACCGCGCAAAAATCCTTTAGTGCCGTCAATCGGATCCATCACCCAATAACGGCCTTTCGGTTCACCCAAGCCGCGGTCGATCCATTCACAAATTTTTTCCGGCGTTGCGGACGGATGAATTTTTTGAACATAATGCGTGACTTTCGCAAGGGTTTCTTTGCCCTCGGCATCTCGCAAAGGCGCGGCACTTTCCTCCCCCACCAGGACATCCTTTGGAAATTTTTCAGCAAGTCCCGCGCCCACAAGTGCCTGCGCGCTGAAATCTGCAACCGTAACCGGAGAACGGTCATTTTTGGTCATGGATTGCCCGGCCATTTCTTGGCGGATGGTATCCGCTAATAGCGCGGCTTCACGCACCTTTTCAATGGCAAATACCACTTCGGGAGACATCATCGTTAGACTAGGCATAAGAGATACATGATAAATCTCTCGCCCTATATAAGAAAGGGTTTATTTCATAAATAGCTATCGCGGGGCCTGCCGCTGCCGTATCCCCTAGGCTTTCCTCAAAAATCTTTTGATATGCCCCTGTCTATTTTGCTAATTCAAATATTGAAAGCAGGAAGCAAAAACACTTGCCCTTATCGCGCGAGCGGCTTTTCTCAAAAGATTTTTTCCTCAACCCCGGGGAATGCCCCTCGGCAGCGTCACCCGCGACACGTATTTACTCCAAGGGGGGGGGAGTCTTGCTGATTTGAGTGAATCGCGGAAGCTTTGTGAAAAACTTGCCTGGATCGGACAGAGGAAACCGACAGACCGCCCGCAGGCGGGAATGGCGGAGGTGCTCCTCAGACGAGACAGGCTTAGTCTTTTCCAAAGCTGAAGCGCTGAACGAAAACAGCGGGACTTTCCCCATGCGGGTAAATCTGTTTACGATTGACGGTGTTCCGAGTAAAATGGGCATACTTAATCAAAGGAGATTCCCCTATGGCTATTGAAGATCTTTACACGAACTTTCAACTCTTATTCCGCTGGCTGCACGTCCTGGCCGGTATTTTCTGGATTGGTCATCTTTATTTTTTCAATTTCGTCAACGCTCCCATGCAGGCCGTTTTGGATGACCCTACAAAAAAAGCGGTCAATCCCAAGCTCATGCCCCGCGCATTATGGTGGTTCCGCTGGGGTGCCATGATTACGTTTGTCATGGGTTTAGTTCTTTTCACCCAGATTTACATGTATACGCCCGGCGGCGGCTTTGGACCTTCCAGCGCCTTTTCCGTGGATGGCCATTTGACCGGACGAGCGACCTGGATTCTGTTAGGCATGCTTTTCGGCACCATCATGTGGTTTAACGTTTGGTTCGTGATCTGGCCTACCCAAAAAAGCATTTTGGGCGGAAAATTCACCGCTGAACAGCTCCCGGATGCTCGTAAACGCGCCGCTTTGTTTTCAAAAATTAATACGTATCTTTCAGGTCCTATGCTTTTTTGCATGCTCGCGCCCGGACACTATGGATCGATTAATCCTCTAACAGCGGTTGTCTGTATCGCTTTAGGTGTAGCGGCTATCGCTCACGCTTACAAGTTTGCTCCAAAAGTCGGCACTTCCGTTTAATAGAAATTTATCGACAAACAAAAGGCCGGCCTAAAAAGCCGGCCTTTTTCTTGCCTATGAACAAAGTGAATAGGACAAGTCCTCCGAAGCTTTAGCGAAGGAGGATAATAAGGAGACTCACGATGCCGCAAACGATCAGTGATTGGATTACAGAATGTCACGGAAACGCCAAGGCCAAAGGTTTTTGGGAAAAAGAGCGCAATGTCGGTGAAATGCTCATGCTGATTACTTCTGAGCTCGGCGAAGCCATTGAAGCGCATCGGCACGGCCAATTTGGAGTTGGGAAAAAAGACACCTTCGAAGACGAACTTGCGGACACAGCTATCCGTTTATTTGATATGTGCGGAGGTCTTGGGATTGATCTCGAAAAACAAATCGAATGGAAAATGCGTTTCAATAAAACCCGTGAAGTACGCCACGGCAAAGCCTACTAATTGAACGGATAAGGCTGCTCGAGGATTTTTTTATCGGCTAAGAAGTGAGTTCGCCGACGCGGTGGATTTTGGTCATGTAGCGTGACGCCGGAAGGGCCTGCCGTCCCGAAAGAATAACAACAGGGTCGCCTTTTTTCACAAACCCAAGACGCGAAAGCACTCGGTCAGATTCGCGGATCATGGCATCGGTATTTTTGGCATGACGGATAAGTACCGGGACCACTCCCCTGCAAAGCGTGAGTCTGCGGCAAATGGCGGGCGTATCCACAAGTGCGATTATTGGCGAAAGCGGATGAAATTTTGAAATCAGCACCGCGGTTTTTCCGCCGCGCGTAAACACCACGATTGCCTTAGCATTCAAATCTTTGGCCGCGTGTCTGGCCGCATGAACAATGGCCCGAATCGAAATTTCATCCTCATCAGCATTCTTACTGGTATGCGGAGCAATCGCGGTTTCACCGATATGTCTTTCTGCATCAAGAATAATTTTGGCCATCATCTTCACCGCTTCCAGCGGATGTTTGCCGATTGATGTTTCTCCGGAAAGCATAACGGCGTCCGTCCCGTCATAAACAGCGTTGGCAATATCGGATGCCTCTGCGCGCGTGGGACGCGAGTTTTCGATCATAGATTCCAGCATTTGCGTCGCCGTAATCACCGGGATCCGCAAGCGGTTCGCCTCATTGATAATTTCTTTCTGGATGAATGGTACTTTTTCCACGCCCATTTCGATTCCCAAATCCCCTCGCGCGACCATAACACCATCAGCTTGATTGAGAATGGGGATAATGCGGTGAACCGCCCGGGGCTTTTCGATTTTCGCGATGACAGGCACGTATCTTCCTGATTTTTTAAGCCATGTCTTAATAACATGCAAATCGTGTTCGCTGCGAACAAATGAGAGCGCTATGTAATCAACGTCCGACAACACTGCGGCCCTTAGATCTTTCTTATCCTTCTCGCTCAAAGCGGGCAATGTCACGGGCGCGTGCGGAAGATTAATACCTTTATTTTCCCCGAGTGTTCCCCCTATTAACACCTTGCAGAAAACTGCGGCGCCTTTGACTAAAAGCACATCGAGTTCGATTAGGCCATTGTCGAGCAGAATATTATCGCCGCGTTTGACCATACGCGTAAATTCTTTACAGGTGGTGGTGATGTGATTCTCAAAACCGGGCTTGGCGGTAATACTGAGCGTAATTTTTTCTCCCGCCCGTAAAACAATCGGTTTGTTATTTTTGAGTTTTCCTGTGCGGACACGCGGTCCTTGAAGGTCAACAAGAATGGAAACGGTTTTCCCGGCGGCAGTTTCAGCCTTCCGGATGCGGCGAACCCATTTGCGGATACCCTGCGGTGAGCTGTGCGAGGCATTGATACGGAGCATATCAACACCGGCACGGATGAGAGCGGTGAGTTTTTCGTGAGCTTCACAAGCAGGCCCAACCGTGGCGACTATTTTTGTCTTTCGCATGGGTTAGATTATAACGGCTGGGTGAAAGACGGGCAACTCCAATACTAGCGGGCTTTCTGCAGCGCCTCTAACTCTTCAATTAAAACATCCCGCAAAGGGCGGAGTTTTCCATCAGAGTATTTCAAATAGATGATATCGCCGCCGCCTGACTGCGCGCGGTAGGCATGCTTCTTGATCCATTTTTCCGCATTTTCTTTATGATAATTTCTCGCGATATATTTTTTAGCCTCTCCAATAGCGTAATCCGACGTATAGTCATGGCCGTCATAGAGGACTTTTAAATCACTATCTCTGAATCGATTCATTAAATAGATAAGTTTAGAAAGCTCCGATTTTGGATTTCTTGTGTACTGCTTATAGGCGGCGGATTCCTGAAAGGGCGGTAACGCTTCACCCGCGCCCGCCCAGCTGACAGAATTTAACAGGAGGAAAATAGCCGCACTGAAGATAACGCCCGCGATTGTTTTTTTCATGCTATTTTTTTGCGATGACGCGCGCGTAGTTTGGATTGGGATTGAGAAGCTCATTCATGTCGAGCTTCATGGCATCTCGGCTGAACGCGGCAATATCAAGAATGTGCGTATCCATTCGAATCGCATCTTCAGGACAAGCTTCAACACAAAAACCGCAATAAACACATTTGCCGAGATCGATATCAAAACTCGCTGGACGTTTCTCAATATTGGGATCCGGATGACCTTCAGCCACGATATAAATGCATTTAGCAGGGCAAACCGTTTCACACATCATGCAAGCCACGCATCGCGGCGCTCCGTCTTCGCGCTTCGTCAGACGATGGCGGGTACGTAAACGCGGCGATAAACGGCGCTTTTCTTCCGGATACATAATCGTGACCGCGGCTCGAATGGCTTTAAACAAGCCAAGTTTATGCATCACGTGGAAAAACATATTTTTCCAAAAATGGCGGGCCGTGATCCATATCCCCTTAAAAATTTCCGGGAAATACATTTGCTCCCAGAAATTCATCTGGGGGCGTTT
>CAZEFF010000008.1:31602-32709 GCA_964511315.1 uncultured bacterium
TTACGATGCGAGAACGTAAGAAAAAATCAGGGGCGACACAATGGTGGCATCTGATTCAATCACAAAACGGGGGGTATTAATGTCAAGTTTGCCCCAGGTAATTTTTTCATTCGGAACCGCGCCGCTATAAGACCCGTAAGAAGTCGTGCTGTCTGAAATCTGGCAGAAATAGCCCCAGAGCTTGCACGGTTCTTTAAGGTCCTGAATGATCAAGGGAACGACACAGATCGGAAAGTCACCGGCAATCCCGCCGCCGATTTGGAAAAATCCGATCGAGTCTTTCACGCCCTGGCTGTTTTTGCGGTACCAATCGATCAGCGCGTCCATTTGTTCAACGCCTGATTTAATCACTTGGAAAGTTGAGACATCTTTGCGGCGCACATTGGCCACAAAAATATTGCCGAGCGTGGAATCTTCCCAGCCCGGCGTAAAAATAGGAATGTTTTTTTCGCACGCGGCGACAATCCAGGAATCCTTGGGGTCAATCTGATACCACTTCTCTATCGTTCCCCCGCGGATAAGCTGATACATGTATTCGTACGGAAAATAGCGTTTACCTTCTTTATCCGCTTTCTGCCAATACTTCAGCACTTCGCGTTCGATACGGCGCATGGCTTCTTCTTCGGGAATGCAGGTATCGGTAACGCGGTTCATGCCGCGGTCGCGAAGTTCGAGTTCATCTTCAGAAGAAAGGGAGCGGTAGTGCGGAACGCGCTCGTAATAATCATGCGCGACAAGGTTAAAAATATCTTCTTCGAGATTGGCCCCAGTGGTGCAAATACCATGGACTTTATCCTGACGGATCATTTCAGCTAAGGTAAGGCCAAGTTCACCCGTGCTCATGGCACCAGCCATCGTAAAAAACATTTTACCGCCCTTATCAAGATGATCCACCCAGGCTTGTGCCGCATCAATCACGACAGCCGCGTTGAAGTGGCGGTAATTATGGGTAATGAAATTTTTAACCGCGGCAAAGTCTTGCGCGTTTTTAGATTTTGAGGCAGGCTTGGAAACTTTTTTTTGAGTCATTTCTTTTGTTTTCATTTCTATTTTCTCCAACTTTTTTTGAGGGGAAAAGGCCCTAAAAGGAGGGCGTTTTTGACGCGA
>CAZEFF010000008.1:32809-58881 GCA_964511315.1 uncultured bacterium
TTCTTCCAGCCTAAATCCATCAATTGATCATACCGGAAACGCGGAAGCGTCCAGCGGATTGTCATAAAGAGCCAGCAGAAGGCGATCACTTTAAAAGAAAAAGAAAAAATCTGAAGCGTTGCGACAACCGCATTCGGAAGAGGTAAAACTCCCCCGCCCCAAAAGTGAAATCCATCCGCGAGAAGCCCCGGCACCTGCCAGCCGCCTAAGAAAAACGTGGTCGCGAGCGCGGCAATCAAAATGGTTTCGATAAAGTCAGCAAAAAAGAACATGCCGAATTTCATGCCGCTATACTCCGTAAAGTATCCAACAATTTCTGATTCGCCTTCAGGCATATCATAAGGAATACGTTTGGTTTCAGCGAGCCCTGCCGCGATAAAGAGAAGAAAACCAACAGGCTGAGCGATACATCCCCAAAGCGGAATCGGCAGCTTACCGAACAAAAGATATTCGCCCTGACGCCGCACGATTTCCTGCATATCGAGACTGCCGTAAATCATCACGATGCCGAGGATGGTGGCTCCAAGCGTAATTTCATACGCCAGCATTTGGCTCGATGCACGCATGCCTCCGAGAAACGCGTAATTAGAATTTGAAGAAAAACCCGCGAGCACCACGCCATAGACGCCCATCGACATCACGGCAAAAACATAAAGCACGCCGACATTAATATTCGCGACTTGAAGATTGATCACGTGATCTCCGATCTTGAGTACATCGCCAAATGGAATCGCGGCAAATCCAATGAATGAAAACGAAAGCGCGAGAACCGGCGCCAGCGTATGCAGAAAACGGTCTCCAAAAGGAGGGATATAATCTTCTTTGGTGAACATTTTGATCGCGTCCGCGATTGGGTGAAAAAGACCAAGCTCATTAATGGGTTTGAGCAGCCAATTGATCGGTGCCGCCCATTTCCATGGAAGTGTGATGTAAGCCCGGTTCGCGCCGATGCGATCCTGCATGACCGCGCTCTGCTTTCTTTCAATCCACGTGTGGAGCGCCGCAAAGTTCATCACCATAAATAAAACTAAGAATGCCAGTATCACAGTAATGATCATAAGATATCCGCGTATTTCTCAAGCGCTGGAATTGTAGGCATCGCCATGGTGCGAATATCGCTCCCGCCTTTGTCCGCTAAAGCCGCGTAGGTCAAACCCTTAAAAGATTCCGCGCTTTTTGCGATCTCATCAAAAATCATTTCCGCGCATTCCACAATGATTGCCGGTTTTGTTTCGCTTGATAAATCAGCAATAATCTCCCATTCCGCGCGGGCTTCACCCAGCGGAGTCAGGATTTTGTTAAACTTTTGCACTTTACCTTCAAAGTTCGTCCAGGTTCCTTCTTTTTCAATGTAAGTTGACGAAGGCAGCACATAAGCCGCGTATTCTGACATTAAATTGTGATTGGACCCGATAAAAACGGTCCATTTAAGTTTCTTAAACGCTTTTTCCGCGAGATGCGCTCCGTGCAGCGCGAATAAATCCTGCCCAAAAACCACAAGGCCTTCAACCTCGCCTTTTTCGCAAAGCGCGAAGAACTGCTCGAGAGCCTTGGCGTCATACTTCAGCCCGAAAGCTTCGGCGCCTTTCGCGTTCGGATTTTTATCCGCGCGGATCAAAAAGTCATCCTGAAATCCTTCGGCATTCGGAGAAACTAGAAGAATATTTTTTGCTTTAATATTTTCACTGAAATATTTTTTCGCGAGATAAATTTCCTCATTCGACATTTGAGGAGAAATAAATACGCCAATCTTTCCTTTTGCCTCAGTAAGCGCGCGGGAAACTTCGGACAGAATTTCATCCCAAGAAGATTCCGTCACTTCCGCGCCTAAACGCTTCATGGGCTGAGTAATACGGTTTTGATCATGAAACTTATAACCGTAACGGCCTTCGTCGCACATCCACCATTTATTGATATTCTCATTGAAACGGGGCTTAAGGCGCATAACCCGCTCGCCCTGCGCGTGATGCTGGCGGCCGGTGCGGAAATGAACCTGCGTATTGCAGCCCCTCGAGCAGCCATTGCAGATCGAATCCTGCTCTTTTAAATACCAAACGCGCATTTTGAATCGGAAATCACGGTCGGTTAAGGCGCCTACGGGGCAAATATCCACAACATTGCCGGAATAAGGGTTCTTAAGTTCTTTGCCGGGAAAAACTGAGATCTCGGAATGATCACCGCGGTTCACGATGCCGAATTCAGAAGTCTTTGAGATTTCATCGGTGAAACGAACGCAGCGCGAACACAAAATGCAGCGCTCGGCATCAAGCATGACGTGTTCACCGACTGGAACTGCTTTAACTTTTTTAATTTTGTCTTCATTCACACGGCTTTCATAAGCGCCGTGTTTCATATAATAATCCTGAAGCCAGCATTCCCCCGCCTGATCGCAAACCGGGCAATCGAGCGGATGATTCACAAGAAGAAATTCGAGCACGTGCTGGCGGGTCTTCAAAACTTTTTCGGTATTGGTTCTAACAACCATGCCGTCCTGACATTCCATATGGCAGGAAATTTGGAGTTTCGGCATCTTTTCAATTTCGACAAGGCACATGCGGCAATTGCCGGCCACCGAAAGTCCGGGATGATAACAATAAAAAGGAATGTCGATGCCGTTTTTCTTGGCGGCTTCGATAATCCGCGTTCCTTTTTCGACTTCTATTTCTTTTCCGTCAATATTGAGTTTTGGCATCAGTGTGTTTCCGCTAATTCTTTATGCGCTGTGAGAGAAATGCAATCGGGTGACGAACAGCGTCCGTTTTTAATATGTTCATCAAAATCGGCGCGGAATTTTCTTGGATAACTGCCAAGCGGCATCGCGGCTCCATCGGCAAGCGCGCAAATGGTAGTTCCGCCCATAAACGAACAGATATCGAGAAGGTTTTCAATATCTCCGGGACGCCCACCGCCGCGGCTGATGCGCTCCAAAATTTTATGAACCCATCCCGTGCCTTCCCGGCAGGGGGAGCATTGCCCGCAGGATTCATGCGCGTAAAACCGCATGGTCACTAAAAGGGCTTTCAGCATACAGGTCGTTTCATCAAAGACCATCACGCCCGCGGATCCGGCCATGGTGCCTTTCGCGCGCAGCTGATCAAAATCAAGACCCACTTCAATTTCTTCAGGCGTTAAAATCGCCGCGGAAAGCCCGCCCGGAACAATGGCTTTAATTTTTCGGTCATGCCGCACGCCGCCGGCATAAGTATAAATCGCTTCGCGAAGAGGAATCCCGAGCGGGAGTTCATAAACACCCGGTTTTTTAACATGCCCCGAAATTGAAATGAGACGCATGCCTCCATTTTTTTCAGAACCCAGTTTCGCGAACCATTCAGCGCCGCGGTTTAAAATAAAAGGAAGGTATGAAAGCGTTTCAACATTGTTGATGACGGTGGGACATCCAAAAAGACCCACCACCGCCGGAAAGGGCGGCTTCAGCCGAGGCTGACCCTTTTTTCCTTCGAGGGATTCAAGAAGGCCGGTCTCTTCTCCGCAAATATAAGCGCCCGCGCCCCGGTGAACGACAATATCCAGCGCGTAATCGCGTCCGAAGATCTTTTTGCCGAGGAATCCCTTCGCATAAGCTTCTTCGAGGGCCTTCATGAGTTTTCGGTACGGCTCAACATATTCACCACGAAGATAGATATAAGCCTTATGCACATTGTTCGCATAAGAAGCGATCATAATCCCTTCGAGCAGAAGATGCGGCGCGTGACTAACGATATATTTATCTTTAAAAGTTCCAGGCTCGCCTTCGTCGCCGTTGACCACAAGATAAACGGGCTTCCCTGTATTCTGCGGAACAAAACTCCATTTCATACCCGCGGGAAATCCTGCTCCGCCAAGTCCGCGGAGATTGGATTTTTTCACTTCTTCGATCAGCGCCTTGGCGTCAAAGCGGTCAAACATCTCGCGCGCGGCTTTGTATCCGCCGTCAGCGGCATACTCGTCCATGAAAAATGTTTTTCCCGGAACAAAATATTTCGAAATTAATTTTTCCATTACAGCTGATTATCCTGTTTCAAGGTTCCGGCAATGACCGCGTCAATTTTTTCCTTGGTCAAATTACCGATAAAATGATGGTCATTTAACTGCATCATGGGCGCGATTTCACAGGCGCCGAGACATTCCACTGTTTGCAAACCAAATTTTCCATCTGGAGAAACATGTCCCGGCTTTAGACCAAGTTTTTTCTCGCAATGCGCAATAAGTTCATCGCCGCCTTGCAGTGTGCAGGCTAATGTTCTGCAAATATTTAAGCGGACTTGTGCGCGGGGCTTCGTGTAATAGAGCGTATAAAAACTCATCACTTCGCGCACTTGAATCGCGGGCAGACCCATATAAGCCGCTACTTCTTCTTCCGCTTCTAAATTAATAAAGCCGTAAATCTCCATCACAAGATGAAGAATTTCAAGAAGGGCCGCGCGGCTTTGTTCGTAACGCGCCACAATGGCGTCGGCTTTAGTTTTAACTTCAGGTGTTATGTATTTATTATTCATAAGTTTTAGCTATCTTTTTGTTCATCGGAGATCGTCTATCGTACTTCGATATACGACCAGCGATAGACAATGCACAATTATCTATCTAATTCTCCGCCGATCATATTGACCGATCCGAAGGTCGGAACGATATCCGCGATTGTGCCGCCATTAATCATCAAAGGCAATGCCGCCATAATCACAAAACAAGGCGGACGCACACGCACGCGGTAAGGCGTTCCAGTACCGTCACTCACCACATAAAATCCAAGCTCGCCATTCGCGCCTTCCACAGGAAAATAAACTTCCCCTTTGGGAGGGCGGATACCGTGGCCGTCCATGATCATTTTGAAATGATTCATGAGGCCTTCGATATTTCCGTATGTATCTTCTTTGGCCGGAAGAATCGCGCGTTTGTTTCCGGTTTGCAAATCGGGATAACGCGATTTATTGGAACCTTCCAGCGTGGGATCAAAACTCGCGACTTTAAATTTGAGCCCTTCGGTACGGCCCATTTTGGCTTCATCGACCATGTCTTCGGCATCAATCACATTGCCTTCCATATCGAGAAGCGCCGGGCCATTTGGAATTTTATCAAGCGCCTGCTCGATAATGCGCATGCTTTGTTCCATTTCCTCAAGCCGGCAAAGATAGCGGTCAAAATTGTCGCCATGCTCGCCCACCGGAATCTCAAAATCAAATTTGTCATACACAAGATAAGGGTTTGCGCGGCGCACATCATAATCCACGCCGGTTGAGCGGAGGAAAGGCCCGGTAATTCCGTAAGCGATCGCATTTTCTTTGGAGATAATTCCGATATCTTTCATGCGGTCGACGAAGATACGGTTTTTTGTGAGCAGTTCATCGCATTCTTTTAAAACATCGCGCGTGTCTTTAATGGCCTTACGGCATTTCTCGGCAAAGCCTTCCGGAAGATCACCTTTGACGCCGCCGATACGCGTATAAGAAATTGTGAGACGCGCCCCTGTAACATCTTCGATCAATTCATAGAGATACTCGCGGGCCTTAATCATATAAAGAAATACGGTGAACGCGCCAAGCTCCATCGCGGAAGCGCCGACACAGGTTAAATGGTCGGTAACACGCGAAATCTCACTCATGATGACACGGATATATTTCGCGCGCTCGGTAATTTCCATTCCAAAAAGTTTTTCAACCGCGAGGCAATACCCCACATTGTTGATCAGCGGAGAAACATAATTAAGACGGTCGGTATAAGGAATGACCTGAAGATAACCGGATTGTTCAGAAGATTTTTCAAACGCGCGGTGAAGGTATCCGATTTCAACTTCGGAGCCAACAATCATTTCGCCATCGAGTTCGGCCACAATACGCACAATGCCGTGCATCGCGGGATGAGACGGCCCCACATTCAGGAGCATGGATTCTTTGCGTGTTTTTTTAAGCGTAATGGAATCAGTCATTTTAAACTTTCGGGCCGATCAGCGGCTGGCGTTTGTTCACAGGATAATCTTTGCGAAGCGGATGCCCTTTAAAGTCTTCATACATTAAAATTCGTTTTAATTCGGGATGACCTTCAAACTTAATTCCGAACATGTCCCAGACTTCGCGTTCAAACCAGTTCGCTGCGGGCCATACCGAGGTCGCGCTTGGAACCACCGCGTCTTTTTCCGCGACACGGATTTTAAGCCTAAGACGCGCGTTATGCGCTAGAGAATAAAAATGATAAATCACTTCGAAACGGGGATTCCAGTTCATGGTGAGCCCATCGACGCAGGTCAAATCCACCAGCATGGCCATATTAAAATCGGGCTCCGCTTTAATAAAGCGGGCAATATCCAAAAAGGATTCCCGCTTGATCACCGCAGTTTCATCACCGCGGTGCTCGTGGGTTTCCACAACCGCGTCACTAAACCGTTCTTTGAGTTTTAAATGTAAATTTGCCATTTTTTTTATTTGTCTATCGACTATCGTATATCGAACTTAGGATTTCGATGCACGATCGTACGAAATACGATACGCTGATCGTTAGACTTCCTGTTTTTGACCCTGAATTTTTTCCTGTAATTTAATCAGTCCATCCAGCACATTTTCGGGACGCGGAGGGCAGCCGGGAATATATACATCCACAGGAAGAATCGTATCAATCCCCTGCACCGTCGAATAATTATCATAGAATCCGCCCGTGCAGGTGCAAACACCAAAGGCCACGACCCATTTAGGATCAGCCATTTGATCATAAATTTGTCTAAGAACTGGGGCGATTTTGTGTGAGATGGTTCCGACCACAAAAAGCACATCGGATTGGCGCGGAGAGAAACGCGGAAGACCCGCGCCGAAACGGTCCACATCATAGTGAGAGCAGGCAGTCGACATATATTCCATTCCGCAGCAAGCCGTCACAAAAGGATATTGAAAAATTGAATATTTGCGCGCCCAGCCGATCATTTGATCAAGCTTTGAAGTAAACGCTGACCCCGCGGGGGTATCCATCATTTCCATTCGAGCGCTCCTTTTTTCCAGGCATACACAAAACCCAGAACGAGAATTGCGATAAAAACAATCATTTCAATAAATCCAAAAAGCCCGAGCTCGCGGTAAATCACGGCCCAGGGAAAAAAGAAAATCATTTCAATATCGAACAGCACAAAGAGCATGCCGGCGATATAAAACTTTACCGTGTGACGTCCGGCGGGAAGTTCATACGGCTTTTCACCGCACTCGAAGGGCATATTTTTTGCCGCATTCGGTTTGCGCGGCCCAAGTTTCTCGGAAAGAACAATAAAAAGCAGGGATAAACCAAGCGCCATTAGAAGCATCGCCAAAATTCCAAAGTACGAGCCGATTGAGTTCAATTCAGCATCCCCTGCAAGCGGTCAAAAGCGCGCCGGGCCAGCGTGTAATCGGCATTCGCTTTAAGCGAACGGCCATAATAATCAAGCGCCTGCATCCAATTGCCCTTCATTTCCCAAACACGTCCCAGATTGTAATAAGGAAAACAATAGCTTTCGTACCGCTTAGCCTGCGTTGCTTTTTCAAGCCATGGAATTGCTTCTTCAAGTTTTCCTTTTTCGATTAAATAAGAACCGATATCGTTGTATGGATTGCCATAGTCGGGATCGAGCTCAATAGCTTTGCGGCATTCCGTAATCGCGTCTTCATACTGGTTTTGTAAACTATAAGCCCAGCCTAAAAAGGTGTGGGCTTCCGCGGTTGGGAGAAGTTCGATAGATTTTTGATAAAGCTCGATGGCTTCGGCAAGGGCGCCTTCCGATTGCTTTTGATAACCTTCCTGAAAATAACGGAAGGCCTCTTCGCGGTAATAGCTGTCGGATCCGCTCATCGGATATTTATTCTCGCTTTTGCCAAAAGGAAATCCTTCGGGCTGCGGGTCAAAAAATGAATCATCCATAGAAAAAAATCTCGCCCAGTCAGAAAACCATCGGGGAGCGGGACGGTTACAACTGTATGTGATTTAATAGGTTAGAATTGATTGCAAAACAGGCGGGTATTATATCAAAACGACGCCCGGACGCCATAAAAAAGGGGCTTTTTTTCCCTAATTTTTCACATTCGGCTATGGAGAAAATCCTGCAGACTATGGGCCTGGTAATAGGGGTTAAGACGCTTTTCTTGACCTATGGTAGAGGTAGGCTGATCGGCATAGTTATGCCCCGGGAAAAGGATGGTGTTTTCGTCCAATTTGCCCAATTTTTGAAGGCTTTCATACATAAGGCTGGCATTTCCGCCTGGGAGGTCACAACGGCCGCAGGCGTTGATAAACAGGGTATCCCCTGAGACCAAGGCATTATTGACAAGAAAGCACTGGGAACCCGGGGTATGCCCAGGGGTATGGATAAACGTAATCTCGATATTCCCCACTTTAAGCTTGTGGCCTGAATCCACCTTCACCACCTCTTTTTGCAGGTCTTTTAAATAAGGTGCGTCATCTTTGTGGATATGAACCTTGCAGCCAGCCTTCGCGATCAGCTCAGCGATTCCGTTAGTGTGATCATAATGATAATGCGTCGCGAGTCCGCCGATGACTTTCATATCATCCGCTTCAGCCGCGCGCAAAACCTGCGGCACATCCCATGCGGGATCCACCATCACGCATTCATGCGTGTTTTTATCCCCGATCAGATAGATAAAATTTTCCATCGGCCCGACTTCGAGCTGTTTTAAATATAAACTGCTCATATCGCGGAAGGCAATGTGTCGTGAGATTGTTTAGCGGGAACTTCTTTCTCATAATAGACAACATCAATCTTGGGATTTTCCTGGAGTTCTTGAATTTCAACTTCATCAAAGTTACCGGGGATTTCCGGATAAAACGCGTCGCCGGCATAATCCGCGTCAATACGCGTAAGATAAATTCCGTCCACTTGGTTAATCGTTTGTTTGTAAAGTTCCGCGCCTCCAATAATAAAAGCGTTTCCGGTTTTTACATGCTCGAGCGCCTGCTGAAGCGATGTAAAAAACTGCAGATTGTTATACATTTTAAGTTCCGCTTCCAAAATCATTTTAGATTGATGCTTAGCATCACGCGTCAAAACAAAATTTTCTCGGTTCGGAAGAGGCTTCCCAATACTTTCATAAGTCTTACGGCCCATAATAACCGTGCTTCCTGTCGTAAGCGCTCTAAAATTTTTAAGATCGGCCGGAAAATGCCAGGGCAGTTTGTTATCTTTACCGATCACTCGGTTGCGAGCCATGGCAACAATATGGTAAAGCATTAATTATTTTCCTATTCGTAAATAAGCTTTTTCGAGAGGGTCTCCTTGAGATATTTGATTCAACCCCTCAGGATAAGCCCAACCACTCGGCTGAAGCAACAAATGGCATCTTCCTCTCTTCACGAAAGGCTCAACATCGTTAAGCTTCTCATGCTTACTTAAGTAATATGCATCATAGCCGTTTTGTCCGCACCAATCCAAAAGATGCTGGCCATTTTCTTTCATGGGCAGCTCAGGGTTACTATGCACCTCAATTAAAAACCGGGTCTTCTTCAACTGCGCTATTTGCACGGCTCCTTTTAAAGCCCGCCACTCATAACCTTCAATATCCATTTTAATAAGATCAGGAACAATTTCTGTTTTCTTCAAAATTGAATCCAAAGTTGTTAGCTTTACCTGCATACTTTTATTTTGCCTAGCCGCTGTCTTTGCGTGGCTCTTAAAAAAACTCCCTGCCGCTCCCGAGCCAACCGTATGGAATGCCGCATTATCTTTCTCATGATCACTCACGCCCGCGGCTACAAATGTAACTTGTTCCGCGATTCCATTTAAAAAAAGTGTCTCCGCGGTTTCCGAGAGAGCCCTTGGATTTGGATCAATCGCAACAACTTTTCTGGTTTTATCCGTAAGGCCGGCCAGAAGACTGAAAAATCCCACATTGCAACCAACATCATAGAAAGCTCGGCTACGCTGAATTAAAAAAAATAGCCAAGCATCATCATAATCAGCTACCGTTTTGAGAGCCCCGCCCCGGACAGTTAAATCAAAATCTAAAAAATGAGTGCGAATAACCATTGAAGGCAAATCAAGTCGGCTCCGAATAACATTGATCAGTCTATTAATCATATGCTACACAGCTACCGGGGCTTTGATGGCGGGATGTGGATCATAATTTTCTATGGTGAAATCTTCGAATTGAAACCCAAAGATATCCTTCACCGCGGGATTCATTTTCATTGTCGGAAGTGTTTTAGGCGCGCGGGATAACTGCAAATTCACCTGCTCTAAATGATTGAGATAAATATGCAAATCTCCGAATGTATGGACAAAATCTCCGGGTTTTAAACCTGTGACTTGCGCGACCATCATCGTAAGAAGCGCGTAAGACGCGATATTAAACGGCACACCCAAAAATGCGTCCGCGCTTCGCTGATAAAGTTGACAAGAAAGTTTTCCGTCTAACACATAAAATTGAAAGAAGGAATGACAGGGCGGAAGTTTCATTTTATCCACTTCGGCCGGGTTCCACGCGCTAACAATTAAACGGCGGCTATCGGGATTCTTTTTTATCATTTCCACAACCTGTGAAATCTGATCGATCGATCCCCCATCGCATGCGGGCCATGAGCGCCACTGTTTGCCGTAAACAGGGCCTAACTCACCGCGTTCATCCGCCCATTCATCCCAAATGCGTACACCATTATCTTTCAAATATTTAATATTGGTATCACCGCGCAAAAACCAGAGGAGTTCATAGATCACGGACTTTAGATGAATTTTTTTTGTCGTCACAAGCGGAAAACCATCGGAAAGATCAAAGCGCATCTGATATCCGAACGTGCTGATAGTGCCCGTGCCGGTGCGGTCTTTCTTCTGCTGGCCCTTATCGAGAATATGACGAAGTAAACCGAGGTACTGTTTCATAAGGAGCATTATACGAAATTTTACCTATTATTGCGATAGACAAAGGCCGTATTATTCACGGGCTAGATTACTGTGATTTCCACACTGCAGAATATTCATCCTCAAACAAAACAACGTGGGATATCTCATTATTTAGCTTTGAGTAACTAGGAAGATAATGACGCCATAAATTATTTTTACTTAGAAAGAAATACGCGGTTTTACGCTCATTAACCAGTTGATTCGTATTTTCTGGCAATCGAAGAATTTGCGACTTTGAAACAAAGGTTAAAAAATTATTAAAATTACTAAAGATAAGCGCTCTTGAATCATGTTTTAAAGTTTCTAAAATGACAAAGATTTCTTTTGAACGACTAAACGGTTCAAATACATACTCAGCAGGATTAGCCGATGACTGATTATCATACATATTGTTCCAATTTTTTATGCATTGGCGTCCCGTTGTTATTATACTCACCAAAACACACCCCGCTAAAACTACTCTGCCCCAATAAATCTTTGACGGGAATGCGTAATCGCCGTCACACAATAAATAAACTGCCACTAACTGAATCCAAGGTACTAAAAGTTCAAAATATCGACTTTCCGGGTTTTGCTTAGATGTTGCCGCTAACGCGAATAAAAGACCCGTATAAATCACAACATAAAAAAAAATCCATAAAATCTCCGGTCTTTTTAAAAAAGACTTCATGCGCCGTCTGATTACTAATCCACAAATAAGAATTATAAAAAAACCTCCGAACAAAGCGGTTTTTTCAGGAAATCCCACCCCTGCGCTTCCGAATTTTGTGAACCCTTTAATAAGCAATGGCCAACTCCAAATAATAGGCCTTTCAATTTGAGCATTAAAATAACCCCCTATAAATTTATTCCTTATTAGCCAGGATATTGGTCCAAAAAGACTAAAAAAACAAAAACATACCAACTCGATAAATTGCTGTTTTTTAGGAAGTTTTGAATTTGATACAAGAAGAAATAAAACTGAAGCAACAATAGCGGTTATCCCGACATTGCGAATAAGAGCGCAAATACCAAACATTATTGCGGCGACTACGATTAATACTGATCGTCTCTTTTTACATTTTGTTTTATTTTGAAATAACAGCAAAAGAACCGCGAGAATAAGCCCTGTTGAATAAAAAAGTTCTGTTTTTACGGTAAAAATCATTGTCGGAAATGAAACCAAAAAGGGGCAGAAAAGAATCAATGCCCAAGCAAACAGAGAATGCTTTTTCAAAAACGAGCAAAAAATAACCCAACTGATATAAAAAACAATCCAGCAGGTAAAATGAAGAAGCCGGCATGCGCGAATAGACTCTAAATGAAACAAATTCATAACTTTCGAAATAGTATAAGAATAGGCCGGCGGCCAAAGAATAATGGGGTCACGCTGATGTGGTATCGTTGATGAAAATATCGTATAACCTTGGTTACGACTTAAACTTTCAGCGCCTAACAAGTATGAAGTGCTATCTGAAAGCAAAACAAATGGTTTAAAAAAACAAAGCAAGCCTGCGGCTATAATTAATATTAAAATGGAAACAATCATTCCTCGAATGAAGAAATTCTGATATTTATTTTCCATGCGTTTAAACATTCCCATCGTCGGTTATCGCCAGAGAAAACGATTAAAACTTTTGTAGTTTATAACCGCTCGTACTTAGCAGCGGCATGATCTTGGGCGTATTCTACGTAACGGAGGGCCCATTCCTTAAGCCCTTTCACTTCTTTGGAGGAGAGTTTCCTGACAAATTTTGCGGGACGTCCAAAATAAAGCGAGTGCGGTTTCAATTTTTGATTATGTGTCACTAAACTTCCAGCGCCAAGAATAGTCCCCTCGCCAATCACGGCTCCATCCAGAACAATGGAACCGATTCCGATCAGCGCCTGATTCTTCACTGTGCAAGCATGGAGACAAACTTGATGCCCAACCGTAACATAATCTCCGATCAGACACGCGCGCTCACGTTCAACGTGAAGAAGCGAAAGATCCTGAATATTCGAATATTTTCCAATCACGATTTTATTGATGTCACCGCGCAAAACCGTCCCCGGCCAAATGCTTGAATAATCGCCAAGCTTAACCTGACCAATCACTTGCGCTGAAGGATCCACGTAAACGTTCTTACCGCTTTTTGGGGAAATTAGATTTTTCATTTTCATGATTTAGATTTTGCCGGAGATAAGTAAAAAAGTTAAAATTAAAAAGTAAAAAAAGCCGAAATCTTACCAACGCTGCGAATCAGCCCCGAACTTTTTACTTTTACCTTTTTACTTTTTAATTATTGTTTCAGGAACTCAAAAATATTCTGCGTAATCTGCCGGTTGATATTGGCAATTGATTTCACAAGAGGGATCTCTTTAGGACAGGATTTCACACAGTTCTGCGCGTTGCCGCAATCTTCGATGCCGCCTTCGGTCATGAGCGCCTGCAAACGTTCTTTCGCGATCGATTTTCCTAGCGGCTGAGAATTAAAAAGGTTGGCTTGATTAATCGCCATGGCCCCGATAAATTCGGAGTGCGCGTTAATCTGCGGGCAAACTTCGAGGCAGCATCCGCAGCTGAAGCAGGTCGACATTTTATAATTTTCCTGCTGTTCATCATGAGAAACTCTGGGGCCAGGTCCGAGTGCGTGCGTACCGTCAATTGGAACCCAAGCCTTGACGCGCTTCAGGGTTTCAAAAAGCCGGGCGCGGTCTACAACAAGATCGCGCACTAAAGGAAATTTACTCATGGGTTCAATCGTAATATCGAGCCCTACCTCATCAATCAATGTGGAGCAGGCCTGACGGGCTTTCCCATTAATCAGCATTGTACAAACGCCGCAAACTTCTTCAAGACAGCTGGATTCCCAGGAAGGCGGTGTTGTGGGTGTACCGTCAAAAGTTTTAGGATTTTTCTGGATTTCCCGGAGACAAAGGATGACGTTTAAATAAGGACGGTAAGCCACATGGAATTCCTCCCAGTGCGCTTTCGCGTCTTTATTGTCCTGTCTTTTGATCCGGATTTTTACAGTTTTCTTTTCAGACATTAGTATTTGCGTTCTCTTGGTTTCAATAAAGATGTATCGACCGCTTCATAAGAAAGCTCAGGCTTGTTTGGCGTGTACTTTGCCACCGTGGTCTTCAGCCAATTAGCATCATCCCGGTCAGGGAAATCAGGCTTATAGTGCCCCCCGCGGCTTTCATTGCGCGCCAAAGCTCCAAGGGTAATGATACGGGCCAGCTGAAGCATATTCCAAAGCTGGCGCGAGAAAACAAGACTCTGATTCGCCCATTTAGAGACGTCACCAACGTTGATGTCATGCCAGCGTTTTTGAAGATCCTGAAGCTTTTTATCGGTTTCTTCGAGATTTTTGTTATAACGGACAACAGTCACATTCGTTGTCATCATCTCGCCCATTTCTTCCCACATTTTGTACGGATTTTCTTTTCCATGCATGCGGAGAATCTGGTCATTACGTTCTTCTTCTTTTTTAATCTGCTGATCATAAAACCGGGAACTCGTTTCTTCGCAGCCTTTTTGAAGACCTTCCGCGTATTTAATCGCCGCAGCCGAAGATTTCACACCGCCTTGAAGACAGGATAGCAGAGAGTTCGCGCCCAAACGGTTCGCGCCGTGATATTGATAATCGCATTCACCCGCCGCTAAAATTCCTGGAATATTGCTCATGTGCTCGGCGTTAATATAAATACCGCCCATTGAATAATGAACCGAAGGAAATACGCGCATCGGAACTTTGCTAGGATCTTCATTCATGAATTTTTCATAAATCTCAATGATGCCGCCGAGTTTTTCGCGCATTTTCACGGGATCCAAATGAGAAATATCGAGATACACAACATCTTTTCCATCCACGCCAAGTTTCAGTTCTCGCACGACTTTAAAAATCGCGCGGGACGCAATATCACGGGGAACAAGATTCCCGTATTTCGGATACCATTCTTCGAGGAAATACCAGCGCTTGCCGTCTTTATACGTCCAAAGCCTGCCGCCTTCACCGCGCACCGCTTCAGACATCAAACGGTTTTTATCTTCGCCCGCGATCGCCGTCGGATGAATTTGAATGAATTCGCCGTTTCCGTACCAAACACCCTGTTGGAAAAGGGAACCGGCCGCGGCGCCCGTGCAAATCATGGACATCGTAGATCGTCCATAAACCATGCCGGGACCTCCGGTGCAAAAAACCATCGCGTCGCCCTTAAAAGCACGGATTTCGAAAGTCGTAAGATTCATGGCCACAAGACCGCGCGCCACACCGCCATCATCAATCACCGCGGATAGAAACTCCCAGCCTTCATAACGCGTGACCTTGCCTTCAACTTCAAAGCGCCGCACTTGTTCATCAAGCGCGTAAAGAATTTGCTGACCCGTTGTGGCACCGGCAAAAGCTGTGCGGTGGAACTTGGTGCCGCCGAAACGGCGGAAATCGATAAGTCCTTCTGGCGTGCGGTTAAACTGAACGCCCATGCGGTCGAGCATATAAACAAAACCCGGAGCGTTTTGGCACATTTCCATAACCATGGGCTGATTCGCTAAAAAGTCGCCGCCTAAAATGGTTTCTTCGAAATGAATTTGCGGAGAATCTCCCTCACCCTTGGTGTTTACAGAAGCATTGATACCGCCCTGAGCGCAAACTGAGTGGGAACGTTTGCAGGGAACAATTGAAATCAGATCCACTTGCTGGCCGGCTTCCGCAAGCTTGATGGTGGTCATTAAACCCGCAAGCCCGCCGCCAATCACAATCATTTTAGGTTTTGCTGTCATCTTATTGCGCCCCTGCTAAGTGAAGAATTGAGACAAGTCCCATACCAAAAAGAGCGAGTCCGGCAATCGCGCAGACATACCCGGATAATTTTTGCGCCTTCGGTCCCACGGTAATTCCCCAGCTGATTAAAAATCCCCAAAGCCCGTTACCGAAATGAAAAGTGACGGACAAAATACCCACAAGATAGAATAAGAAAAGTTTTGGATTATGCATGTAATGCGCCATTTTTTCATAGCTTACTTCTTCTCCGTAAAGAAGATTGAGACCGCGGGTATGATACCAATGATAACCGACATAGATAAAGGTCAGAATGCCGGTAATGCGCTGAAGAACATAAAGAATATTTCCGGTATGCGGATAGGAAGAGAGATTATTTTTTCCGGTAAACATCACGTAGAAACCATAAAACGCGTGATAGAGAATCGGGAGATAGATAAAGAGAATTTCGACGACGAGAACAAAGGGAAGACCGCTCAGCATCGCGATCACGGCATTGTAAGCTTCGGGACCTTTCACTATGAAAAGATTCGAGAACAAATGCTCAAAAAGGAAAGCGCCTATCGGAAAAACGCCGGAAAGCGAGTGGAGACGTCTCAGCCAAAAATGCGGCGAAACTTTAACCTCTTTTTTTTTGTATTCAGTCATGAATGATTACTTTCCGGCGAGTTGGCGCAGCACAAATTGAAGAATACCGCCGTGCTGATAATAAGAAAGTTCGACGGGAGTGTCAATCCTTGTTCTCACCTTGAATTTTTTCTCTCCAGAACCGCTTTTGGCGTAAACCGTAAGAATTTTTCCGGGAGCCAGGTCCTTTGAAATACCTTCAAAGGTATAAGTTTCTTCACCCGTAAGCGCAAGCGTTTCACGGTTTTCACCCGGCATAAATTCAAAAGGCAGGATGCCCATACCGATCAAATTGCTGCGGTGAATCCGTTCATAACTTTCAGCGATCACAGCTTTGATACCAAGAAGCATCGGTCCTTTAGCCGCCCAGTCGCGCGAAGAACCCGAACCATACTCTTTCCCCGCAATCACAATAAGCGCGACGTTTTCTTTCTGATATTTCACAGAGGCGTCAAAAATGGTCATTTGCTCACCGTCCGGAAAATGCCGCGCCCAGCTGCCTTCTGTACCTGGAGCCACAAGATTACGCAAACGGATATTCGCGAAAGTTCCGCGCATCATCACTTCGTGATTACCGCGGCGCGCTCCATAAGAATTAAAATCTTTCGGCTGAACACCATGCTCTATTAGATACTTAGCCGCGGGACTGTCTTTGGCGATATTCCCCGCGGGTGAAATATGATCCGTTGTGACCGAATCTCCCACCATCACCAGCACGCGCGCGTTATGAATGTCTTTCACGGGAGCAGGTTTATCGGGCATCCCGTCAAAATAGGGCGGCTTTTTCACATAAGTAGATTTCACGTCCCAGGCAAAGGTATCGCCTGCGGGTGCTTGGATAGCCTGCCAATCCGCGTCACCTTCAAAAACATTGGCATACTGACGGCGGAACATTTCAGAAGTCACCTTTTTCATGGCTTCATGGATTTCTTTTTGGCTTGGCCAAATATCTTTTAAATAAACCGACTGCCCTTTCGCGTCTTTAGCGATGGCCTCAGCGGTTAAATCAATTTCAGTTGTGCCGGCAAGCGCGTAGGCCACCACAAGCGGAGGAGACGCGAGATAATTCGCGCGCACTTGCGGATTCACGCGGCCTTCAAAATTCCGGTTTCCCGAAAGAACGGCAGACACCACCAAATTATTATCTTTCACTGCGGCACTCACCGGCTCAGGCAACGGCCCCGAATTTCCAATGCAGGTCGTACATCCGAAACCAACGACATGAAAGCGCTGCTTTTCTAAATAAGGAAGAAGTCCTGATTCTTTCAAATAATCCACGACCACTTTAGAACCGGGAGCCAAACTTGTTTTGACCCAGGGTTTTACAAAAATTCCGCGCTCCGTTGCTTTTTTAGCAAGAAGTCCGGCCGCCATCAGAACGGCAGGATTAGAAGTGTTGGTACAGCTCGTAATCGCCGCGATTACCACCGCGCCGTGCTTAATTTGAACAGTTTCTTTTTCCATCACAGCCGTTCCGAAAGAAGCAGGATTTACTTTCAGCTTCGGATCATTCGCCGCATCCTGCAGAGCCTTTCCGAAGGACTGCTTCACATCCTTTAAAACCACGCGGTCCTGAGGACGTTTCGGTCCAGCAAGACTCGGTTCCACTTTCGCCAAATCAAGTTCCAGCGTATCAGTAAATTCGGGATCAGGGGTATTAGATAAACGGAAAAGTCCCTGCTCTTTAAGGTAGGCTTCGACTAATTGAATTTGATTTTCCGACCGTCCGGACAATTTAAGGTAAGCGATTGTTTCTTGATCAACCGGGAAAAACCCCATAGTCGCGCCGTATTCAGGGGCCATATTGGCAATCGTGGCACGATCCGCTAAAGAAAGAAATTCGAGGCCCGGTCCAAAAAATTCGACGAATTTTCCGACCACACCTTTTTTGCGGAGCATTTGCGTGACCGTTAAAACCAAATCAGTCGCGGTCGTCCCTTCAGGAAGTTTTCCATAAAGACGGAAACCAATCACCTCAGGAATCAGCATGGAGCTGGGCTGACCAAGCATCGCGGCTTCCGCTTCAATTCCGCCGACTCCCCAGCCTAATACACCAAGCCCATTGATCATCGTTGTGTGAGAATCGGTTCCAACAACGGTGTCAGGATAGGCAAGCGTCTCGCCAGTAGACGTTTTTTTAGTCAGAACCACAGAGGCTAAATATTCCAGGTTTACCTGATGAACAATGCCGGTTCCTGGTGGCACCGCGCGAAAATTTTGGAACGCTTTTTGGCCCCATCGCAAAAAAGAATAGCGTTCACCGTTGCGCTCATATTCCAGTTTCACATTCTGTTTGAAGGCGTCAGGAGTTCCGAACGCGTCCACCTGAACCGAATGATCAATCACCAAATCCACAGGTTCAAGCGGATTAATTTTTTTGGGATCACCGCCCATTTTTTTAATTTGATCGCGCATCGCCGCGAGATCCACCACGCAAGGAACGCCCGTGAAATCCTGAAGCACCACACGCGCGGGCGTGAAAGCAATTTCTTTTTCGGATTTTAAGGAGGGTTTCCAATTTGCAAGCGCTTCAATATCCGCCCGCGAAACGCTTTTGCCGTCTTCGTTACGCAAAAGGTTTTCAAGCAGCACGCGGATAGAAAATGGAAGTTTGGAAAGATCTTTTCCGAGCGCGCTCAGACGATAAATAGAATACGTCTGATTACCGGCTTTAAAAGACGCTTTTGAGCGGAAACTATCCATTTTTAAGCAGGGACTAAAGTGAGTTTCGCGCAATTTTCCTGCACATGGCTCGCAGACAGATGAAGCGCTTTTTTCTGGGCTTCAGTAATCGGCAGCTCAACCACTTCGACAATGCCTTTGCGGCCAAGCTTTGCCGGAACACCGCAATAAACATCTTTCAGTCCATATTGGCCGTTTAAATAAACGCATGAAGCAATCACTTCGCCTTTATCCTGCAGAATCGAACGGACCATGCGGACCACAGACGCGGAAGGCGCGTAATAAGCGCTTCCTGTTTTAAGGTATTTCACAATTTCAGCGCCGCCATCCTGCGTGCGTTTATTGATGGCTTCAATTTTATCCGCGGGAAGAATTTCAGTAATGGGCTTGCCTTTTACTTTTGTATGCTGAGGAACCGGAACCATTTCATCGCCGTGTCCGCCAAGTACCATCGCCTGCACATCCGATGGATTGCAGCCGACAGCCTCCGCAATAAAGTACGCCATGCGCGCGGAATCAAGCTCACCCGCCATGCCGAATACGCGCTGGCTCGGGAAACCCGATTTTTTCCAGGCCAAATAAGTCATCACATCCAAAGGATTGGAAACGATAATGATAATCGCGTTTGGAGAATATTTCGCGGCTTCCGTAATCACGCCGCCGACAATGTTCGCGTTTGTGTTCATCAAATCATCGCGGCTCATACCGGGCTTGCGCGCGATTCCGGCCGTCACAACAATCACGTCAGAATCTTTGGTATCCGCGTAGCTGTTTGTTCCGGTAATTTTTGTTTTAAAACCTTCAACGGGCGCAGATTCCATCATATCCAGCGCTTTGCCCTGCGGCATCCCTTCAACAATATCAATCAAGACCACGTCCGCGATTTCTTTTTCAAGAATACGCTGCGCGGTCGTTGCTCCGACAAATCCTCCGCCGACAACCGTTACTTTAGGATATCCCATAAAAACTCCTTTAATTTGAAATGAAAAAATAAAAAGGTAAAAGTTTAAAAATCGAAAACATTCCGGGGGAGAAGGTTTCTAAAGGTATGACTTCTGCTTAAATTTTAATTTTTCCTTTTTACTTTTAACTTTTTACTTTTTTGCCGCAGATTTTTCCATCTGACGGATAATCGCTTCACCCATTTCGCGCGTACCGACCGCGGTAGGGTCATTTTTATTTTCTTTCATATCATACGTAACATTCTTGCCTTCACGGATCACATCCGCGATCGCGTTTTCAAGACGGTCCGCCGCATCTTTTTCACCCAGATGCCGGAGCATCAAAACGCCTGAGAGAAGCACCGCGCATGGATTGACTTTATTGAGGCCTTTGTATTTGGGAGCCGATCCGTGAGTCGCTTCAAAAAGCGCGCCTTTTTCGCCGATATTCGCTCCCGGGGCCACACCCAAACCGCCGATGAGTCCCGCGCACAGGTCAGAGATAATATCGCCGTAGAGATTAGGGAGAACAAGCACATCATACATTTCAGGAAACTGCACAAGCTGCATGCACATATTGTCCACGATGCGGTCTTCGAATTCGATATCCGGATATTTCTTAGCCACTTCGCGCGCGACTTCCAAAAATAATCCGTCTGAAAACTTCATGATGTTGGCTTTATGGACCGCGGTCACTTTTTTGCGCTTATTCGCGCGGGCGTATTCAAACGCGAATCTGACAATACGCTCCGTTCCAAAAACAGAGATCGGCTTTATGCTGACGCCTGAATCAGGCCGAATTTGTTTATTTGGCGTGTATTTATTAATAAAATTAATAACTTCAAGGCATTCTTTGGTAGCCTTTTGAAATTCAATACCCGCGTAAAGATCTTCCGTGTTCTCGCGAACAATCACGAGATTAATATTTTTGTAGCGGGAACGCACGCCTTCATAAGATTTGCATGGGCGGAGGCAGGCATATAAATCGAGTTCTTTGCGGAGCGCGACATTCACTGAACGAAAACCAGATCCGACCGGCGTGGTAATGGGAGATTTAAGAGCAACCTTATTTTTGCGGATCGATTCAATCACGCTATCAGGCAGCGGAGTCCCGACTTTCGCCATGACATCCACACCGGCATGTTGGATATCCCAATCGATTTTTACGCCCGTGGCATCTATGCAGGACTTCGAAACTTCCGCGATTTCGGGACCAATTCCATCCCCTGGAATTAAAGTAACTTTGTGCGCCATATAAACTCCCTGTGAGCTCGCGCTCTATATATTGACTTTTTTATGATTTCTGTTAAATATGCCTCTCGCCCAATAGGCAAGGAAGACGCATATATTATATGAATCAGTCTAAAATTAAAAGTACCCTGTTAAAAGCCCTCGAAGGCGCGGGACGCATTCTTAAAACCGGCCTGGATAAACCTAAGGCTATCGAAAAAAAGGCCGCGGTCAATCTTGTCACAGCGACCGATAAAGCGGCTGAAAAGCTCATTCTTAGGACGATTCTCTCAGCCTTTCCTGACCATGCTATTTTAAGCGAAGAATCGCCTCCAACCGGCCGCTCGGCCTCCCGCTGGGTCATTGATCCCCTCGATGGGACCTCTAATTTTGCCCATTCTTACCCCGTAGCCTGTGTTTCGATCGGATTTGAGCACGAGGGCCAGGTGCTTATGGGCGGAGTCTATGATCCTTTCCGGAATGAACTCTTTTTCGCGGAAAAAGGCAAAGGTGCTACGCGCAATGGAAAACGGATTCATGTTTCAAAAAATAAAAAACTAAATGACTGCCTGATCGCTACCGGCTTTCCTTATGACCGCCGCCAAAAGATGGGCATCTATCTTCCAATCTTTGAATCCTTTCTAATGAAAGTTCAAGATCTTCGCCGGGCGGGAGCGGCCGCGATTGATTTGTGCTATGTGGCTTGCGGACGTTTTGATGGTTATTGGGAAATTAATCTACAGCCCTGGGACAAGGCCGCGGGAATGCTGATGGTGAAAGAGGCAGGCGGCATGGTCACCGATTTCTCCAACTCCCCGCTCACACTCACCGGGAATCAAAATCTCGCCTCAAACGGAATCATTCATCCCGAAATGCTTTCCGTCCTTAAACCTTTCCGCTCCTCTGGCGTTTAATACAAACTCCAAACATTATAAATATTTGCCTTCAAAGTTTTTATCGAAGCAGCTCCCGAAGGTCGGACGGCCATGGTGGCGTGCGGAAATATTGCCGCCGGCATCTCTCAGTCCCAAATCAAATCCGGTTTGCTAGGCTAATGCACTAGCACTACGCGTCGATCAGACGCGCGTATGTGAGGGGACTTCGCTCGGCATTCACTCGTTTCCGCCATTCCATTGCGGAAACGGCTCATGACGTGCCTCTGGCAACACCTCCGCACGCCGAGGGAGACCTGAGGGCGCAGCGTAGACGAGGCTCGGCGGGCCGAGTCAAGCGTTGCTGAGAAAAAACTTTGAAGCAGATTTAAACTTTTGGAATGAATCGAAACGCCTTTTCAAAATAATCATCCCCTGCCGCGATCGAAAGATCATTATGCATTCCGCCGGGAACCGAAACAAATTCTTTGGGCGCGCGGATTTTATGAAACAGTTTTTCGGCCATTTCATAGGGGCATATTTCGTCGCGCGTTCCGTGAATGATGATGACAGGAACCTTTACTTGCTCGATAAAATCAATGTTTGAAAATTTGAAATTTTTAAGCAGCAGCTCGACTCCCGGAACCATGGAGTAATGAATCTTTCCAAGATCTACAAATGACGTGAATGGAGCTTCCAAAACAAGCGCTTTCGCCGGGAATTGACCTGCTAAGCGAATCGCGGCATAGGTGCCTAGCGATTCTCCGAGCAAAACTACCCGATCCGTTTTTTCAGCGGCCCATTTCCACGCGGCTTCGGCATCTTTTACGATATCGTCTTCATGCTCGATACTTCCTTTGCTTTGTCCGTAGCCCCGGTAATCAACCATCAGAACGCTGTATCCGCGGTCGAGCCAGCCCTTTACTTTAAAAAGACGGTGCGAAATATTACCCGCGTTTCCGTGAAGAAAAAGAAGGATTCCACCCTCACCCTGCCCTCTCCCTGAGGGAGAGGGAACATTCGCTAAACTCCCTCGCCCGCTTGCGGGAGAGAGTTGGGGTGAGGGATTCGATTTCAGAAACCAGCCGTGGATTTTAATTTTGTCAGAAGTTTCGAGCCAGACATCTTCATAATCAAACCGGTAATCTTCCGGTGTTTCCATGTAGTCTTTTTCGGGATAAAAAATAAGAGAATGAATCATCGACATGAAAGTATTCTACAGCGAATAATACGGGATTTGAAAATAAAAAGCGCTCCATTTTACCGGAGCGCTTTTCAAATCAACTTATGAAAAAACCGCGATTCTTTTTAAGCCAGTGCTAGCAGCCAGAACCATCTCTGCTCCTTTCTTTTTTTTCTTTCTTGCGCAAGCTGCTCTAAAGGATCTGTGGTATCTATTTGTCTTAACCGATCCAACTCACTGCCGCCTCCAGCACGCATATTCACTATGGCTTGCGGGGATTGAGTCACAATTTGAGTTAGTTTAACCGCGTAGTCTTCTGCGATTTCGATCAGCGCGTCAAGACCAAGCGCCGGATTAGACACTTCCTCGATTTTCTCACGGTCCAAAATTACTTGTGTAAGATCCATGCTTTCTTTAATTTCACTTAAAGCTCCAAGCGTCTCCGCGTTGACGACACTCTCTAATATTCCCGCAAGCTTCTCATTCCAAGCGGTCAATTCTTTAAAATGCATCTCCGCTTCATACTGGGTTGAGCTTTTAAGATAGGCTTGATATCCGCTGCGCAGTTTATCCAGATCCCCAATCTTTGCGTTAAGTGAATCGAGAAAATTTCGGACCTCGACAACAAGCGAATTCTCCGCTGGCAACCCCTTGAGCAATTCGTTGAGCTGCTTCCTCAAACCATCAAGCTGGTCTTTGCTAATATTAAACGCTTGAGTAGCATTTTCAGAGATTTTGGCAATATCAATCCCTAATTGGTTTTGGATATATTCGTTTTGCGCTTCAGCCTTACGCTTAGCATCGGCAAGCACCGGGTCAATGAGGGCAATAAGCTCCGTCCGGGCAATGTCTTTGCGGGTATTTTCTACGATTCCATTACCCATCACGATAAAGTGTTCAAAATCGTTTTTTACCCAATCCCACCAATTATCGACAATGATGTGGGGAAGAATTTCAGGCGCTGGCAGAATATATTCATTTCCCAAAATAATTTGCTCACGCGCCATTTGCAATGCCTTGAGATATCTCTGATGTGCTTCGATGATCATAATGGTGTTGCGGTACTGCATGTCCTGGGTTGGATCCGCTGTTAAAAGCGATTCTCTCACTTGAGAAAGGAGATCCGAGTTCGGCGTCACGTAAGACAAATAGTTCGTGATTTCCTCTCGGGTAGATTCGCTCACTCTTGCCATCGCTTCGTTTAAAAACATGAAGATATCGTTCAGCTGTTCTTCAACGCCGCCCATATCGGCACGCTGAGCCGCATAACCGGCGAGAATGCTTTTAAGCAGCTGGGGCAAAGAATCGTTTAACTGTTTGATTCTGCCTTCGAGATCTTTAATTTGCCGGTCAATTTCTACAAGCTTGGGGCCCATCTCAGCCCGGCGGATCATTTCATTAATCAAATTATTTAAATTACCACCGTAACGGACTGTTGTTGTACTGTTCACGCCAAAAACTGTGATATCCGCTTGATCACCATCATGAAGCACCGCACGGACAAGATCATTTTCTTTCCCGCGGACAACCAAAGCATTTAATCTGATGGCCTTGCCATCTCCCGGACAAGGAGCCATCTTACAAATGAACGCCTCGGTGATGTATTCAAAATCAACTACGTGATCAACCGCGCCTTCTTCACCATAAATAATCACCTGATTAATAACGCCATCCTTACCCATTTCAATATCCCGATGCGGAGCGGAAAAATTCCCCACACTTTCTTCCGTAAAATATCGGGCAATATGCGTAATCCTTTTGCCATTTCCGCCTTCGGGTATTTCATAAGTCAAAATATCGTGAGCCAGCAAAGAATCTTTTGAACGTGTGGTAACTTCCGTTGGAAGACCATATTTATATTGCACTTCGGAAATCGTCCCATCCGCCCACGTAAAAATAGCATTTAAAGGCGCGTCCAAAACTTCCTGAACACCGCCTGAACCCATCGTGTATTCCACACGCTGAGGGACTTTATTAAATAAAAGCGGTCCGACAATTTGATTATTGCCGGTGGCTTGGCTGCTGCCGTTAAAAGAAATATCCACTTTGTTGCCATTCTCATTGATCTCTACTAAGCCCTTTAATACTTCAGCATCAATACCCAAGGCCTGCGACAAATGATTGAGCGCGGCCTTCGCAAGCGGGCTGTAAGCTCTTTGTTCAAGTTGACCCACTTGAGCAAGCAAATCATTAATGTTCTCATAAAAAATATTTTCCGTATGCCCATCCGGGAATTTGACCAGCGCGAGATTGAGCGGCGCAAACCAACCCCAACCCCAGTTAGTCAACTGAATATCCGAAGTTGTATTTCCTTTTTCATCTGTCCGGTGCATGCCTGTAAGATAATAAAAAGGACCGGCACAAATCGCGCCTTCAACATCCGCACAAGCTGAAACCATTACGTCATATCTTAAATCTGTACGAATCGTGCCATTAACTCCAGATTCTATGACGTGATCAAGAAGGTTCGTTCCCGTATTAAGGAAAAAGACTATATTTTGCCCTTCAGCAAAGGAGCGGTGCACTTCTGTGAAACCACCTGCATCATAAAGGTAAGTATCCACATAATTGGGTTGCTGCCCGTTGAAGTCCCGTGAAACCTTCTGAACCTTTCCATCTTGTGGAGAGTACAAAACTTTCGCGTTCTTGCCCTGCCAAATCAAATCCGCGCTTTCAATTCCAAAAATTGGCGTAGGAGGAATAGCGTCTGTTGATCCAATTTCCGTGAAATGAGCAACAAGCTTAACGGGAAGGCTGTTATCGCCGCCTGGATTCAAGAGGCGCATATAATCATTCATTTTTGCGTAGGCCGAATTTAAATGCATAATCAAATCATTGCCGTTCAGCTCAAAGTCAGCGATCAATCCTTCAATCTCGTCGCGCTGAAGACCGGTAAGTTCCGCCAATTTTTCGACCATCACATTTTTTAACCGG
>CAZEFF010000009.1:0-1080 GCA_964511315.1 uncultured bacterium
ATCCAATCGTTTGGCTGGAAGCAACCGACCAGACTTCTCCGCCATTCGGCGCGGTGATTGTAAATTTCGGCATAATTTTAAATGCCGCGTCAGACACGTCTACCGTGTCACTGTCAGCTTCACTCGTCACCCGAATTTTAACATTCGCGGACACATCATCGGCAACGGTCCAGGCGTAAGGACTGCCGGTCACCACATTCAAGCCCGTAGCAATGACATGATTCTGCAGTTCATCCACATATCCATTCGTGGAGTATTCAAGTTTTACGGTTGAGGTAATCGTTCCGAATTTATTCCAAGAAATATTTTGGCTATCTCCCACCGTCCACTTTTGACCGCCGTTGGGGGTTGAGACCGAAAGACCGCCGCGAATTTTAAAATTCGCGTTGGAATCGTCTAAAACACTGCTGTCATCAACATTCGTGACACGAACGCGGCATTGAACAGAAATATTATCCGGTATCGTCCAGACATAGCTGCCGGCATTATCCACCGGCGCCGGATCAGCGGGTGTAGAAGCCGTAATCACATTTGTATAATTCGAACCGCTGTCGATGGAGTAGCGCAGTTCGACATTATTAATGGTACCCGTGCTGGTCCAAGCAATCGTGTGATCTTCCAAAACCGCCCAGATTTCGCCCCCATTAGGCGATGTTACCGTTAAAGAACCTTTAACCGTAAATGCCGCGTTAGATGCGTCAGTTACTGTGGCATTATCGACGTCCGTCACCCGCATTTTTAAATTTGTACCGATCGCATCAGAAACGGTCCATGCGTATTGACCGGAACCCGCGCCATTCGGAGGATCAGTCTCGGCCGGGGTCGACGCCACCACAGTCGCGGTTTCTGTTTCATTCAGGAAAGCGTTCGTTGAGTATTCCAATTTCACATTCGCAATTGAACCTGTCATCGTCCAAATAATGTTATGGCTGGTTCCAACAATCCAAGTTTCACCGCCATTCGGTGAACCCATGGTTAAAGAACCCTTGATGGCAAATGCCGCGTTAGAAACATCAGAGACAGTAGTATCCGCCAGATTTGTAATGCGCACTTTCAGGTTTGCGCCAATCGCATCGGGAA
>CAZEFF010000009.1:1180-39863 GCA_964511315.1 uncultured bacterium
GTTGAGTCATTCGCATCCGTCACTTTAACGCGAAGACCCGTTCCGATCGCGTCAGGAATCGTCCAAGTGTAGCTCTGGTTCACCGCGGGAGTTGACGCGGTAATTTGAGCCGGATACGTACTGCCATGATTGACCGAGTAATCCAACCGCGCATTCGCGATGGAACCAATGCGGTTCCAGGTAATGTCGCGATTTTCTCCGACAACCCAAGTTTCTCCGCCATTCGGGGCTGTAAGCACGAAGGAACCTTTAATGCTGAAATTACCGTCTGAAGCGTCTGTCACTGATGTATCGTCAACTTGAGTCGCGCGAACCAATCCTAAAACTGTGGGCGCATCCGGAATCGTCCAAGCATAAGTTCCGGCGCTCGCGAGCACTGAATTCGTGATTAAATTTCCAACAGGCCAGCTGGAACCATTGTCTGTCGAATACTCCAATTTCATATTACCGGTTAAGCTGCCCGTTTTACTCCAAGTAATATTGTGAGACGAAGCCACTGACCAAGCTTCCCCGCCGTTCGGTGCTGTAATCGTGACCGAACCTTTGATGCCGAAGTTGAAATCTGATTCATCTTTCACCGATGAATCAGAAACATCGCTCACGCGAACTTTTAAGGTGCTGCCAATCGCGTCCGGAATCGTCCAAGAATAACTTAGCAGTCCGCCCGGGGTTGAAGCAATAATCGCGAAATTCTGGAGCTCATCCGAAAATCCATTCGTTGAATAATCGATTTTCACGCTCGCAATGGTTCCGGTTTTAGTCCAAGTAATATTTTGTGAACTTCCAACCACCCAGCTTTCACCGCCGTTTGGAGCTGTAACCGTCAAAGAACCTTTGATCGTAAAATTAGCGTCTGATTGATCATTTACCGTGGAATCATTAGCGTCAGAAACACGAATGCGGAGAGTACTGCCGATAGCATCGGCCACTGTCCATGTATAAGCTTGACTGACCGGGGCTGAGGCCGTAATCAAGCCGCCGGCAAAGTAATTGCTGCCGCCATCCGTTGAATATTCCAATTTAACGTTCGAGATCGTTCCAACATAGGTCCATGTAATATTTTGCTGAGTGCCGACAACCCATGTTTGCCCGCCATTCGGGGCCGTTAAAGTCACACTGCCGCGGATACTAAAATCTGAGTTAGAGGTATCGTAAACGGTCGAGTCATCATTGCTGGAAATTCTGACGCGGAACTTGGTGCCGACAGATGAGGGCAATGTCCAAGCATAAGTCTGATTTGACACCGCAACAGAAGCCGTAACCAAACTGCCGTAGCCATTTAAACCGCTATTGTCATCATATTCAATTTTAGCCGTACTCATCGAACCCGTGTAAGTCCACGTTACATTATTAACGGTGGCGGCTCCCCATTGCTCGCTTCCGTTTGGCGCCGTAATCGTGAAAGATCCTTTAATGGCAAAAGGAGCGTCCGATTCGTCTTCTGTATCCGTGGAATAAGTATAAGAACGGACTTTCACTTTTAAATTGCTAAGAATGCTGTCCGGAATGGGTGTCCATGTCCAAGAAGTCCCGGTCTGATCTGTCACAAGAGTATTTGGATAACTCGAGCCGCCGTTGACGGAATAAAGAATATCCACGTTTCCAAGAGACCCGTCCTTCACCCAAGTAATGTTCTGGGAAGATCCAACAGGCCAAACTTCACCGCCGTTTGGCTGGGTCACGGTAATGTTGCCTCGAATTTTAAAGTTATTATCCGAAATATCGGTTTTGTTCGCATCAATCGCGTCACTTACCCGCACTTTTACTGTAGCCGAAAGATCATCCGGGATAGTCCAGCCATAAGTTCCAATTCCATCCACCGGAGCAGGATCTCCCGGCGTGGAACTCACGATCAAATGGACATCGGAAGCAAAATTGTCTTTAGAATATTCAATTTTGACATTAGCAATCGTACCGTTCAACGCCCAAGTAATTTGTTCAAGGTTACCAACACGCCAAACTTCAGTTCCATTATCCGGAGAAGTTACCATAAGAGAGGGCACAACAGAGAAATCGGCATTTGATGCATCCGTAACATTCGCGTCACTCGTGCTTGTTACTTTTACGCGTCCAAATGTACTGATCGAACCGACGGGAATATTTGACCAAGTATAAGTTCCCGCATTGTCCGTCGGCGCGGGATCCGCGGGCGTTGAGGCAACGATCGTTGTCGGGTAAGAACCGCCGCTATTGGTTGAATATTCGATTTTTACATTTGCAAATGTTCCCGTACGTGTCCAGGTAATATCCTGACTGGTTTGGGTCGGCCAGCTTTCGCCGCCATTCGGCGACGTCACAGCAATACTTCCTCGAACGGTGAAATTAATGGCTGACTCGTCATAAACATTCGCCGTATCAGACGCCAATTCAATACGGACACGGTCCGTAGTTCCGTCATGTGAATTGGTGGGCGTCCATGAATATGTGAGAGCGCTTGGCGTTTGATTGCTGACAATAGTCGTCGGAAAACTGCCGCCGCTGTCTTGTGACAGCTTGATCGTTACTGTGCTGTAATCAAGGCTGCCTGTCTTAGTCCAAGTAATGTTGCTTGCGGCACCAATATTCCAAACTTCACCGTTATCTGGCGCTGTAAGCACTAAACTTCCGCGAATCGTAAAATCCGCATTTGAAGCATCGCTTCTTCGCGCTAGTGTCGCGGAATCGGTTGTGTCGACAAGTCTTAGCTTAACCGTGGATCCGATCTGATCGGGTACCGTCCAAGCCACCGTTCCGGTTGAAAGATCAGTTCCCGTACAGTCAGTTCCACTGCAGGTTCCCAGGCTATTTGCCGTTGTCATATCTGTCCAAGTGCTGTGAGGTGCATCCGTAGAAATCTGCAATTTCCAATCATCAGTGTTTACACTGGTAGCATTGACCCATGTAACGTTATAAACTTGTCCTACCTTCAAGCCTTCTCCGCCGTTCGGAAGTTTCAATGTTAGCGACGGGAATTCATAGACAAAATATTCAACGTTCACCGTACCGGCACTGGCATTTTGACCATCGGGAACACGCAAATTGGCGAGATAATAACTCCCGCTCTTTGTATAGATGAAACTCTGGTACGCGATATCGTCTGTGAGAGTATTTGTAGTGCTGCTATTATTGCCCGAAGAATAAGAAACAATATTGATTAATCGTGCCGGATCAACGGTCGTTAACGCGGATGTTAAATTGACTTCCTGAAATTTGGAGGCATAGTCTGCGGTGCCCGTTCCCGCGCCCGCGCCGCTGCCTTCCACGATACCGCCATCAAAGGTTTCAATATCAAATGTTGTCGCAGATCCAACTGCTCTGACGCGCCAAGTGCCATTGGCAGAAGTATTTGTCAAAACGCCTGAGATTTTAACCGCATCACCCACTGCCAAACCATGATTGGCGGATGTAGTAACATTAATGGTCGCCGGATCCACAGCATCAGTATTCGCGCTAATACTCACCCTTGTCGGATCACCAGTACTTACAAGTGTTCCTTTGGTCCCCGCGCCTAATGCGCCGCCATCTGTAAAGTCAACGACGTAGTATTTGATTTTGACATGTGAAAGCGCGGTTGTCGCGGCATAACCGCGGCGGAAGGTCGCAGTGGTTGTATTTGTGATTGTACCGCTGACAAAAACGCGGTCATCTTCACCGGCTAGACCGCTTCCATACATTGGATAGAAAAAGAGAAGCGCGCTATTACCGCTGTTTGAAAGCGCCGGACTAAAAGCTCCGGAATTAGTTCCGCAGTTTGCAGTCGCTCCGTCCGGATCCGCGCCATCATTGGTAACTGTTTGAGGACCTCCTCCAGCAGCAGGAACACGCAAGCACACATCCCCGGTATAAACATTGGCATCCGTCGAAAATTCAATAATTTGCCAGACAATCGCCAGTGTTTTATTCGCGGTTGCGGCGGTACTCTCCATTCTTTCGAGATCCATCGTAATCGTGCCCGCATTATTTGTCAGCGTGGGCTGAAGAAACATTTCATGAGTTTGCGCGTAGCGGACGGCATTTGTCGTTCCTTGCGGCGTTCGAACCATAAGAATCGGCACCGATTTCGTAACATCAAGTCCGGGAGACAACGACGGAATGATGATTGATTTTGTCAAAACACCTTTATCGATACTTGAAATACCGCTCTGAACTCTTACGCCGTCAACAAACTCAATAACTTGCCAAGCAACGCTCGCGGTATTTGTACCATCCGCGCCGCCGCGTTCAATCTGTAGAGTATCTCCCCCGGCAAACTGCGCGACAAAGAAAAAGTCCCGATCATAGGGTGATACTGCATTAATGTGACTGTTGATTAAAATAATAGCCTTGGATGTGTCGACCGTACCGCCAATGGGAACCGCTTGCAGTGTTTCAGCCGCGTCGAAGTTAGCAACGCCGCGGTAGATTTTTTTAATCTGAGCCGCTTCGGCGTGGGAAACATAAAGAAGCGACGTTAAAAAAAGAAAGCTCGAGACTTGGATAACCTTTTGGGCAAATGAGTTGGCCCGAATCACGAAGCGGCCTCAGCATCTGCGACAGCGTCTGGATCGTAAACTTCCTGTTCAACAGGAGCTTTGCGAATCAGAGTAATTCCCCGCATTTTTTTTACGCCTTTGCCCTCTTTGTCTTCATCGAAAGTAATTTTAACTTCATCACCTTCTTGAATACTCTCGACATCATTGTATTGATCAAGGTATGTCTCAGATTCATATGGCATCCAAATCTCTTTGGAGACCTTCGCGTTTAAATCTTCCGAATAAACAATCGCGAGACCGCTAAGGTTTTTAGCCCCAACTTTTCCGCGCATTTGTTTGCGCGTCATTCCTTCGGGCGTCGGCGCAAGAATCCTGGAAACAAACACTTTGGCTTTAGGCGCGGCATCCTCGTCACCTTCGGCACCTGCAGTGTTTAAGAACGGTGCGAAGAAAATAAAGGCGAGCAGTGAGGAAATGGAAATAAACTTGGCAAGATTAAAATGATCATTAGATGCCCAGCATCCCAGTTTAAAGGCATCTAAGTTGCGGCTTAACTTTTTCAGATCTCTATCTATCGCTATGCTATCGTTTTTTGTCATTTGTGGTAACCTGCCGTTCCTTTCATTAGGATGCACGGTTTTGCGCCCTACAGTTACCCGTAGTTTGCCTTTGTCACGTAATGCTACTTCATACTAGAGACTAACTCATACCTTAGGGCTTGTCAAGAGTGACTTTATGCTTTATCGGACGTTATTTTCAAACATTAACGTTAATTCTTACCGAATCAATATAGTAGCTATGCCTCATCTTCAAATTTATAGGGGGAATTAGGGTCCTGCTGAGATTCATACTGGCTATTCACCTCTTTATATATGAAAGCGGAGACCCTTTCGATAACCTGTGCCAATTTGGCATAGTCCTTACCCCGGGTCATTATCCCCAGCAAATACGGATTTTCCGGGTGGTAAACAATGCCTACGTCATGAAGCTGTTTGATATCCTCGTCCAGCGATCCGTATTCACCAAACTTATGAGCAGCGATTACCCCTTTGGGCAGACCCGCGACGATCCCTTCAAAAAAATTAGTTTCGGTCAAATATTTCAATGCCTTTTCAGACATGCTTTCATTTAAAAAAGTCGCGTTATACAGCAGCCGAAAAGTTCCGGCATAAGCTTTCAAAGAAAGAAAATCTCCCTGATTAATAAAAGACGAGTATCCGAGTTGGTCATACATCTTCAATACTTGCTGAGTATTCGCGTGACTGACAAGAGTTTTCATCGCGTCATTATTTGAGTCGCGGATCATTAACTCAATCAATTCTTCAACAGTTTTAAGTTCGCCTTTTTTTAACTGAACCTTAGATTGAATATATTGGCTAAAATCATCGGCTGTCTCAACGGCAAATTTTTGATTTAGAAGCTGCCCATTCGTTTCCGCCTCTTTAAGATAAGCCATCATGATGGGAACTTTCATCAGGCTTGCCGGAGCAAAACGCCCGCGCTCGTTTACGCCAATCCACACCCCGTCATTGAATGAACGGAAATACACCGAAATTTCCGAGGCATACCCATCCGAAATAAGCTGATCGGTAAATCTCTTTAATTCGGAGCCAAAGGGTCTTAGCGCTTTAAATTGAACGTATTTTCTGAGAGGATTTGTAAGGGATTGCTGGACGTTTAGTTGATCTGCGCGCACCGAAGAATCAAATAGCGGGGACATCATCAGCACGATGAGCATCCCCGCTAAAAGACGTTTCATAAATTTATTACGAGAGAATTAAAACCAGCCTTTTTTCTTCTTGGGTTTTTCTGCTGCGGCAGGAGGCGCAGGAGGAACAGCCGCTTTTACTTCAGCTGCCTTACTGCCCGCTTCAGCCACTGCCTCTTTGGCGACTTCCGAGGCCTGTTCCGGAAGATCGGCTTTAGGGGCTTCAACCGCGGGTGCATTGACCGCAGGAGCTTCCACCGCAGCCGGAGCTGGGGCTTCTTCCACCGGTTTCGGTGTCTCGGCAGGAATCTCTTTTGAATTTATGCTGGAAAAGAAATAATCATCATTTTTACCTTCCCCAACTTGCTTGCTCATCAAACCATGCATGGCTTCGCCTTCCCATTCCGCTCTCCAAAAGACCGCGTTTCCTTTTTCATTGGACTGCATTGTTTCCCACACAGAAGGCCCGCCTTCTTGCAGTGAAATGGTGTAATTGGTGATATTGTAACCTTGGCTCGTCATATTCTTGGATTCAAACTTCATGTCCCGGAATATAAGCGTATCCGTCGAGCTTTTCGTTTTATCCGCTGAAGAAGTCATCTTCACTTCCCATTCATGCCCATTCAATTCTTTCTTTTTCGCTTCAATTTTAGCGGCCTGTTCCTGGGCTGAATCTGCCGCAAAAACCATACCCGCGTGCCCTGTTGAGAGCCCCGCAAGAACAACCGCGATAAACAATCTATTGATCCACTTGGAATTCATGTTTAATCCTCCATCTTTCTTTTTTAGAATTTAATGCTAAACAGCTCGAGTTAAATTATCGCCTTTTATGCTTAGACCTTAAGTCTCAAACGTTTATTCAATCGACCGCATACAGATTTCTATCAAGAGAGCCCACATAAATTTTCCCCTGATAAAGTACCGGTGAACTCTTCCACACCCCCCGGGGATCTTCCGAAAGACGAATTTGCCCCTTGATTTCACCCTTCTTAGCCCCAATGGCATAGAGGTAGTTTTCCTGTGTTGCCAGATAGACGATGGCCTTTTTCCCATCCACGGCAAAAGCGGATTCAATCGGGCCCTGCACATCAGCCGTCCATTCCGTCTGGCCATCTTTCGTATTCAGGGCATAGACCTTTCCTTCACGAGTTCCAAAAAGGAGAGAGTTTTTATATATAACGGGTGAGGAATGCCCCACCTGTCCCTCAATGGTCTTTTTCCATTTAACCGCACCGCTTGCGGCATCAAATGCATAGATACCGCTGCCAGCAGCCAGATAAGCTGTCTTATTCGAAACAACGGTTGCCGCAAAGGGCAAATCCGCCAAATCTGATTGCGTCCAAACCAAGTCACCGTTGGCCGCGTTAAGACAAACAAGAGTTTTATTTTCATAACCGACATAAATCCGTCCATCCGCGTAAGTAATCGGTGAATACGGAGAAACCCGGGAAGCGCTCCACTGCCAGATTGATTTTCCATCCGCGACATTGAAAGCCATCACTCCGCTTTTTCCTTCATACTGCAGATATTGGACATAAATAACCCCGTTAACAATAGCGGGCGCCCCTTCCATGCCTCCAACCGCGGGCTGTCCCATGGTCATATTGTTCCAAATTTCTTCCCCATTTTTAGGATTAAAAGCGTAGAGAGTGGGCGTAGGTTTCGTGGTAATCGCCGTCGTAACAAATAAAATTTTTGCGTCTTCAGAAAGAGAGACACTGAAAACATTTGAAGGGACTTGGCGCTGCCAGATAACTTCTCCGGTTAAACGGTTCAGCGCGATAATGTTATTGAGTCCATCCGGCGTATAAAGAGTGTCATGATCAAATACAGGTCCCCAATCAACAAAACCGTTGGATTTACCCGCAGGAGCGTATTTCCATAAAACCTGAAAAGGGATTTTGACATCACTCCCTGAATTCGATACCCCCACCCTGTCAGAGGTTCCTTTATAGGTATTCCATAACTGGTCCGCTTCCGCATAAACATTAAAAGTCGAAGCGCCCAAGGCTAGAGCAAAAACCAGAAATCGCATAAATCGTTGTCTTGTCATTAATCTCATATTTCTATCTCCTGCAATGTGACGCAGTCCGGTGGAATCAAATTCAAATAATCTACAGAGAATTATAGATAAATATTAAGATCTTTCAAGTCCAAATCACACTTTTTATATTCTAGATATAGCATTAAATAGCATTAGATAACAAATATATCCTTATATCCAATTTTTTTTGATTATCCGGCGCTATATTGGTACAAACGCATCAGACTGCCAATGGCCTGTTGCATATTTTTAACCTGAGAGGCAATATCCGTTGGTGCAGCATTAGAAGCTAGCGGACGGGAAATAAGATAGGAACCGTCATATCCTTTTTGCTTGAGAAGGCCGGCGAGTTCTTCCGATAAACGGTTTACTTTTTGGCAGACAAGCGGATTAATATTTTGGGCCGTCAACACACCTGCGAGCGAAGTAAGCTCGGTACGGTAAGCTTTCATCGCCTCGCCATAGCTTGCATCTTTAAAACTCATGCTTTTAAGTTTTCGGGAAACTTCATCCAAACGGGATAAAATGTCCAGAACTGTGTTGGCTCCTAAAGAATTATCGAGCCCCATGCTCATACCCACCGATTGAATTTGAATCAAAGCCGTTTGAAATTGTCCGGATCGGGAATCCACCACATTCACTGTAATTGATTTTCCGGGAATAAAAGCAACCCCTTTAATTGGGAGGAGATAATTATAGGTCCCCATTTCCGCGCCGCGGCTCATCGGCTGCCCGCGCACAATCAGCTTTTTATTGGAATCATAAATATCAATGACCGGCAGCACATCACGATTATTGGTGTAATGGATCGAAATAGTTTCGTTCATCAAAGCCTTTTCCGGAGCCGTTATACGGCCAGCGCTGAAAGACGCTCCGGCCAGGGACGGGGTCTGGGGCGCGGTTTCATTTGATTTAGGCATCTCTGCCGAAGCCGGCTGAATTTGTTTCGGCGCGGATTCTTTTTTCTCGTCCGATTCACTTGGCTGCGAGGGCAGCACAGGCCGTTCCAAAGCTGGAAGACCGGAAGACGGGACATTTCCAATGGGCTTTAAATAATTCGACGCGATCACTCTCGGCGGAGCCGGTGCTTTGCGCTCCTTCACAGGCAGATCAAGCTGATAGCTGATTGGACTTGTAAGCACAGCCCCGGAAGCCGCTGTAATGACTGTAGCGGCGAGATAACGGGCATCCCCGGCAGTTGATGAAGTATCCCAAATCATATGAAAGTACCCGCGGGAATCAGGATTCGATGAACTTAGTGTTTTGATCAAATTTGTTTTATCATAAATTCTAATTTCACAATTAATGACAGCCGCTTGCGGCAATCCATCCTTTTCATACCAGCCGGTAACATTCATCAAATCTCTTTGTGCGTCATATTCAAAATTCGCTCGGGCCATTTCAACGGATTGGGTTTTAGGCTCCAGCAAAACACTGAACGTTTGATCTTTGTCGGCAAGCCATGTGCTTCGAAACTCTCCATATCCAGGTTTGCTCCATACTGTGGAATAAATTCCGTAGGGATAGTCAAAAACCGCTGGCGATGCAACGGCATTCTGCGTTTTACCCGTACTGTCAGTGAACATAAGTCCTGTCAGCAAATCACCCGACTTTGAATCTTTAACCATCCATCGGATTTTAAATTGATCGATTTTAAATGGCGCGTCCATTTTACCAATCACGCTTGCGTCTTGAGAGGATCGAATCCTCAGCGTCACTTGGTCAGATAAATCATTAGGAACTCTCCAAGAATAGGCCCCTAGATTAGGATGCCCCGCGGCAACGAGATGAATGTCTCTATTAAAGTCATCTTTCGAGTATTCAATATCCACCTTTTGAATAAATCCGGATGTCTGCCAGCGGATAATTTTCTCTTCGCCGACAATCCAGCGATCGCCTCCCTTGGGGGCCATCATCTGAATATTCCCTCTCACCATGACCTCCGCCGAAGATTCTGAAAACACAGAGTGCCGACTTGAGTCTGATACACGGATTTTAAGGCCGGAGTTGTTCGCGATTTCAGGGATTTGCCATTCGTATGAACCCGTGTTCGGCGCGTTCATGACAATCGGAATAGATGACTTAAAACTGTCGGTCGAATATTCCACATCGACATTCGCGACAGAACCGAGAGTTTCCCAGGCAATTTTTTGCCGGCTTCCGATAAGCCAGGTTTCTCCACCTTTGGGCGAAATCAGCTCAAGGCCGCCGCGGATCGAGAACGGCACTTTTGAAAACGCGTAAACGAGCTGATTTCCCGCGTCTGAAACGCGGATACGGAGGTTGTCTCCAATTTTATCGGGCGCGGACCATGGAAAGAATCCGGAATTTGTCATAAAAGCGCTAATGACGGTTGTCGTCTGAAAATCATCCGTTGAATATTCCAGTTTCACATTTTGAATACTGGGGCTGCTTTTCCAGCGGATATCAATTTGCTGACCCACTTTAAAGATCTCACCAGGCGCTGGGGATTGAATCGAAAGTTCGCCGCTGACTTTAAACGGCTCGCGCGATATATCATAGACAAGAGGATCATTAACACTCGTTACCCGAACCTTCGCTTCATTGACTGAAAGCTGCGGCAGCTCCCAATAATAAACTCCATTGTTTGCCATGGCGGGGACGATCGTTTGAACATCACTTACAAATCCATCCGTTGAATACTCAATCCGCACCTGAGGTACAGTTCCCGAAGTTTGCCATGAAATCGGGTACCGGTTCCCCACTGTCCAAATTTCTCCGCCGACAGGAGAAAGAAGCGTGAGCGCGCCGCGGATTTCAAACGGTTTTTCATTGACCGCCGAAACGCTTTCGTCAAGAGCATCTTGAACACGCAGCTGCGCCTGCTTGGAAACACCAGAAGGGATTTGCCAGACAAATTTATTTTCATTTGCCAAATCCATCACAACCGGGATAACCGTGCGGAAACCATCGGTCGAATAATCAATTTTAATTTTTTCGATACTGCCCAGCGTGCGCCAGGTCACCGCATGCTCAGTTCCAGAAAGCCATACCTCTCCCCCCGCGGGACTGAGAAGCGATAGCTTCCCTTGAACCACGACACCTAATTTCAGCGTATCAGAAACTTTGGGATTATCCGCGGAGGAAATCCGAATTTTTAAATCTTTCGCTTTAAGGGAAGGCACATCCCATAAGTAACTGCCGCTATTGGGAATACCCGCCGCAATCGATTCGGCTGTTTGAAAATTATCGGTCGAATATTCAAGATTAATATTCCGAACGGTCCCGCCGGTTTTCCATGCAATCGCTTTTCGGTCTCCAGCTGACCACACTTCACCGCCGCGGGGTTCGGTCAGGGCAAAAGCGCCTTCCACCGCGGTCGCGTATTGGCTCAAAGCAAAAACTGAAGAGTCAGCCGCGTCTGATATTTTAAAACGAATTTCACTGCCTGCCAGATCAGGAATATCCCATGTATATGTTCCTGTGTTTTTAAGGTTTAAAATAATCGGGATGGCGTTTACAAAATTATTTTGCGAATACTCAAGCCTCACCTCAGGAATACTGCCGTCAGTCGTCCACTGGAAAGTCTGACGCGAGCCTACGGTCCAGATTTCACCCCCCCGAGGAGTAAGAAGGTTAAAGCCGCCGGCAATTTTGAAAGGCGTTTGCGATTGGTCTGAAATATCCGGGCGGGCAGCATCCGAGACTCGCAGCTGCAGCGGGGTATAAAGAAGGTCCGGAATCTTCCAGTTATAAACTCCGCTATTACCTAGCGAGGGCTCCAGAATCTGAACATCATTAACAAAACCATCTTTTGACAATTCGAGACGAACCTTTGGAATAGTCCCGATCGTTTCCCATTTCACTTCAGCAGTATCATTAACTTTAAAAACATCTCCGCCAGCAGGAGATAGAAGCTTAAGCGCACCGCCGACAGAAACAGGTTTATCCATCACATCAAATGCCGATTGATCATTCGCTGCGTAAACGCGGACGAGCAGCTTATCCGCGCGGATATCCGGAACCGTCCATGTGTAGCGCCCCTGATTAGGCAGATTAGAAACAATGGGCAGCGCTGTTTGAAAATTATCAGAAGAATAATCCAAACTAACTTCGGAAACAGACCCCGACGTTTCCCATAAAACAGGATGCTGCGTTCCAACACGCCAAGACTCGCCGCCTTCCGGTGAAACAATTTTCAGAACCGCCTGAACTTTTAAGGCCTGTGCGAGAACAGACGAAACATCCGGGTTCGCCATATCAGAAACTCTAATTTTTACATTATTAGAAACAATGTCAGGAACCATCCAGGTAAACTCATTCTTGTTTTCAAGCTTTCCCGCGATTGAACGAGCGGTCGTAAAATCATCGGTAGAATACTCGAGCTTAACATCTTTAATGGTACCGGTCGTTTCCCATGAAAAATGAGCAAGATCTCCAACCTTCCAAATCTCGCCGCCCTTGGGATCAACCAGCCGCAAATGCCCCTGAATCGAAAAATCAGGCGAAAGCCCGCTTACTAGAACATTTTGAACATCCGAAACACGCAATTGCAAGCGGCCGGCAATGGTATCTGGAATTATCCAGCGATAGCGGCCAACATTCGGCACGGATTCCGCAATCGGGAAAATATTATTGCTAAAGCGATCCGGAGAATAATCTAATCGGACTTGCGGGATCGTGCCTGTAGTCTTCCATTGAATTTCCTCTGTTGAAGCAACTTCCCAGCGCGCACCCGCTTCAGGCGAGAGGACATCCAATCGGCCCGATACCTTGACAGGAACCCGCGAAAGAGCGCTTACGGTAGAATTCGCAACATCAGACACACGAAGCTGCAAGTTTTGCGTAATAATATCCGGCACAGTCCAAGTAAAAGAGCTTGTATTCGGGATCATCGGCACGATGACACCAAAGTCATTCACGAATTGATCGCGCGAGTATTCGAGCTTCACCTGGGGAACAACTCCTTGAGTGCGCCAAGCAATATTCTGTTCGGTGCCGACAACCCAATTCGCCTGCGCGTCAGGCGAAGTAAAATACACAACCCCTAAAAGTTTTACCGGCAGCTGAAATTCAGACGCGATATGAGGGTTCAATTCATCTGAGATACGAATTTTAATTTGTGAAGGCAGACCGTCCGGTACACGCCAGAGGTAGCTTCCCTGATTAGCAAGATTGGCCTGGATAATTCCAAAAACAGGCTTTTCCCCAACCGCTTGAGGATCCGAAAAATATTCGAGCTTCACATTTCGAATCGTTCCGGAAGTCGCCCATTTAATAAGCCGGTCACTTCCCACTTGCCAAACCTCATTGAAAGCGGGCATTTCCAATTTCAAAGCGCCTTGAATGCGGAACGCGGCTGAATGACTCTGCCAAACAGCCGCGTCATTTGAATCGGAAACACGAACCCAAACCTGGTCGCTTGCCGCATCAGGGATTTGCCAAGAATAACTGCCTTGATTCGCGATTTTTTCAGTAATTAGCTGTCTATCTTTTTGAAAACCATCTCTAGAAAACTCGAGCTTCACGAATGGAATCGTTCCCGTAGTCTGCCAGGACAAAATCTGTGTAGTACCGGTAACCCATGTTTCGTTTCCTTGCGGAACCTGCAGGGAAAAATCACCGCGCACTTTAAAAAACTCCGAAGGTAAAGAAACCGCCGATGCATCGCGGCTATCAATAACACGGATAGAAACTTTATCCGATATCATATCCGGAACAATCCAGCGGTAAGCATAAGTCTGACGGCCAGATTCATTTTGGCCGGCCAACCCTGAAGCTTCGACATTTTTAGCAATTAAATGAACTTCGTTAGAAAATCCATCGGGTGAGTATTCCAGAGTAACGCGCGGCACGGATCCGGTTGACGACCAGATAATTTGCTGCTCCGATCCGACATTCCAAACAGCCCCTCGGTCAGGCGACTGAACTTTGAGACTTCCTTGAATTTTAAACGGCTGAGAAATAGCTGTCACCTGCTGATCACGGGTGTCCCGCAAACGCACGCGCACTGAAGACCGGATATAATCCGGAATTTTCCACAGATACCGTCCGTTATTGGCAAAAGCCGATTCGATGATCTGAACATCCGTTTGAAAATCGTCAGCAGAATATTCAAGCGCAACGGTTGGAATGCTGCCGGCAGAGGACCATTCAAAAACCTGTTCTTCCCCAACATGGAAAACTTCGCCTCCAGCAGGTTTTGTGAAAGCCAAATCCCCTTCAATTTTTACAGCCCCCGGCGTGAGCACACCGCTTGAAGGATCGCGAGGATCAGATATTCTTAATTTAATGTCACTGCCGATTTTATCCGGAACTTTCAAGGTATGCGCTCCGGTATTCGGAATCGACTTTTGAATAAGTTCTGCCGCCGGCTGACCCGCAGCGGTTTGTGTGAAAATATATTCCAGATTAACTTCTGGGACGGATCCAATCGTCTGCCACTCGATTTTCTTCTCAGATCCGACTTTCCAAGTTTCTAAAATTCCAGGCTGTGTAAATACAAAATCTCCTGCGATCGCCAGAGCCGCCGGCGCGTACGACATCACATGGCTATCCCGGCTATCCTGCATCCGGACCGTCACTTGCCCAGAAATCACATCCGGAACGGTCCACAAATAGCGTCCGGTATTCGGTATTTTATCCGCAATCGTCCGGATATCTTTCTTAAAACCATCCGTCGAATATTCAAGCTTAACTTCAGGGATACTCCCGATCGAGCGCCACACCAAATCATGCGTTGATCCGACAATCCACCGCTCGCCTTCCGCCGGCCCAAGTAAACTCAGCTGCCCGACAATCCCATACGTCTGACGCGAAACAGCCTGCACACTATCATCCCGCGCGTCAGAAATTTTAAGGCGCACTTTATCCGCGATATCATCCGGAATTTTCCAAAGGTATTCATTCTTATTTTCCAGCGCCGCCGCAATAACTTTCCATATCGGCTGATCCGAGGCCTCAGACGCGTATTCCAAACGCACTAAGGGAATCGATCCGTTGGTTTCCCAACGAATTGTCTGCTCCGCCGCCACCGGCAGCATTGTCAATTCCGGAGTCTCTTGGAAACTTAACTGCCCCTGAATTTTGATGGCCGGAAGCGAAAGCCCAGAAACCCTGGGGTCCCGCATGTCAGAAACGCGGATTTGGATATTTTCAGAAATGTCATCGGGGACGGTCCAATTAAATTTCCCCCGGTTTTCTAAATTTTCAATGACACTTTGTGTATGCTGAGCAAATCCATCCTTAGAATACTCGATTCTTACAAAAGGAATCGTTCCAACACTTTGCCAGCTAATTTCATGGGTGGATCCCACAGCCCATCTGCTTTCCTGGGCGGGAGAAGTCATCGCAATCGCACCTTGAATTTCAAAACCGGCGGAAACCGAACTCACCGCGTAATTGGAGGCATCTGAAACCCTTAATTTAAGATCCTTGCCGATCATATCGGGAACAATCCAGTTCCACTGTCCTTTATTCGGCGCGTCCGCCGCAATAATTTGGATATCCTGATTGAAATCGTCGCGGGAATATTCGAGCCGTACTTTAGAAATACTGCCAGTAGTCTCCCATGTGACCACCCGCTCACTCATGACGCGTAAAATTTCTCCGCTCGCGGGAGAATTGAGCTTCAGTGCGCCTTGAATTTTAATCGGGTCAGAAATTGCCGCAACTGTTTCATCTGTCACGGCGGAAACCCGAAACGCCAGTGTCGAGGAAATAACATCCGGCACCACCCAATCATAAAGCCCCTTATTTGGAAGATTATTTTCAATCACTTGTTTATCTTTATTAAAATTATCACGAGAATATTCAAGCCGAACGGCAGGAATGCTTCCTGATGTCTGCCAAGATAACTGTTTGCGGGTTCCAACGGTCCAAACTTCACCCGCCGCAGGCGCCGTAATGGCCATCCCCCCTTTAATCTTGAATGGTTTTTCAGAAAGCGCAAAGGCTCTTGAATCCCTGGAATCAGAAACGCGAATTTTTACCTGATCTGAAATCGAATCAGGAACAGTCCACTGCGCGGCACCCGTGTTAGGAACAGCGGACGCGATAAGGTTTGTCTCCCGATAAAAATCATCCCGTGAATATTCCAAGTTCACTGAAGGGATAGTTCCTTGAGCTGTCCAGGTCACAGCGTACGCTGATCCAACAAGCAAAACATCTCCGGGGCGGGGCGTTACCATTTGAAGGGATCCAATAATTGAAAATGGCTTGGCCGAAGCCGACATAATCATCGGATCACGAACATCCGAAACACGGATTCGCAAATCATTAGAAATTTTGTCTGGGATAAGCCATTCCAATCGGCCCGTATTTTCCAAATCATCCGCAATCAGAATATTTTCTCCTTGATCCTGATCAATCCACGCTTCGACGCGGACTTTCGGGATAGTTCCCGTCGTCTGCCATTGTATGACTTCTTTCAACCCCACCCGATACACATCCTCACCGTTTGGACGCAGCAGCGTCAAAGCACCATGAATGCCAAAAACGTCAGAAGTGGTAACCGCCTGGGGATTATCGCCGTCACGTAAACGGATTCTTAAATTAGAGGATATCGCGTCTGCAACTTTCCAATTGAAAGAACCACTGTCAGCAATGGGCCCCGCTATCGCGGCCCATCTGTCGCCATCGCCATATTCTAGCCAGAGCTTGCTGACACGGCCGGTTGTTTTCCAAGTAAGTTGCTGCTCACTGCCGGCAAGCCATTGATCCCCCGCTTTGGGTGTGAGGATTTTAAATTCAGGAGCAATCGTAATAATTTCTTTGGACTCATCAAAAATCTCAGGATTTCCAGCATCAGAAATTCTCAACTTCACATTCAGCGAAGAATCGTCAGGAATAGTCCAGCCGTAAGTGCCCGCGTTCGGGGCGTTTGGAGCAATTAAAGACCATGTTTTGCCGTGGTCCGTTGAATATTCCATCCGGACTTCCGGAATTGTCCCGATAGTCTTCCATGAAAAAGACTGTGTGCTGCCAATCGGCCAGCTGCGCTTTTCATCCGTCAAATCAAACTTGAGCGCGCCCTGAATTTTAAACGGCCCCGGCATAAGTTCAAACGCATCAGGCTCATTCGCGTCAGAAATCCTCAGAAAAACTTTTTTAGAAATCGCGTCTGGGACGCTCCAGAAATAAGCCCCTGAATTTGCCCACAAATTCTCGATCACTTCAAAAGCGGGCTGAGATTTCCCATCGCCTTCACCGCGCCCAAAGCTTTGGTATTCAAGCTTCACGCTGGGAATTTTACCGGCAGTTTCCCACCGGATTTGATGACGGTCATTGACGCGCAGCTTCTGATCAGCCGCAGGTGATAAAATTTTGAACCGCGCCAAGATTTTGAATGCATTATCACTGACATCAAAAGCATTCTCGTTGAGCGCGTCCGCAACTCGGATTTTTACTTGCGAAGAAACATCAGCGGGGATTTCCCAGTCAAATGCGCCATTGTTACGGGCGACCTTTGCAACTTGTTTCCAAACATACCCAGCGCCTTCCGGCACACCGTAATCGATGCGGACCCGGCTGCTTGTTCCCGCCGTTTCCCATTTAATGGCCTGCTTCTCGCCAATCTTCCAAAGCTCCCCGCCATTCGGCGATAAAACTTTGAAGCCGGGTAAGATGCTCAATGGCACTTCAGAAGCCGCAAAGCTTTCAGGATGATTCGCGTCGGAAACCCGAATTTTAATCTGCGTACCCACCGCATCCGGAATCTGCCATTTATAATGCCCTGTGTTCGGCACTTTATCAGCAATAACCGCGGTAGAAATAAAATTATTTACCGTGTACTCAACCTTAACCAAATCGAGCGTACCGCGCCAATCCCAACTGATCATTTGTTCAGTGCCGACCGTCCAATTTTCTCCGCCCGCAGGCGCGATTACTTTTATGGAGGGCAGAATTTTAAACGGTTGATTGGAGAGATCAAAAACCTGAGCATCGCGCGTGCTTGAAATACGGATGACCGCTTGCGCGGTTACGTCGTCAGAAGGTACCCAAGTATAAGTTTCCTCAGAAACATTCTCCGCGATAACACGCACATCTTTCTGGAACCCATCTTTGGAGTATTCAATTTTGACAGGCCCCACACTGCCGATATTGGCCCATTTAATTTGCGCGGGCAACGCCACAGAAAACACTTCGCCGCCGTTAGGCGCAATCACCAAAATATCAGGGCGTATTTCAAAGGCTTTATCTGAAAGATCAAAAGCATCTGTGTCCCGAACATCGGCAACTCGAACCTGCACTTCTTTGCCAATTTGATTTGGAATCGTCCATTCAAACTCTCCGCCATTTGGAATTTTATCCGCGATAACCATCCAAGGCTCGGGCTTAGGCGTCGGAACTAAATTGGTCGGAATTCCAGCGGCGGATTCCGCAGGCTGGGCAGTTGATTCAGCAGGCGCCACAGTAATAGGCGCTGCCGCTTCAAAAGATTTATACTCTAACCGAACATTTTCGGATCTGCCCTCGGTCTTCCAAGTAATCTTCTGTTTCGTGCCAACAATCCATTTTTCTCCGCCATTAGGTGACATCAGCGTAAATCCTGAAATGATTTTGAACGGTCCATCAGAAACATCAAAAGCTTCGTCGTTGGACGCGTCTGAAACACGTACTTTCATCGTGACACCTAAGTCAGCAGGAATTTTCCAATCATATTTCCCCGTATTGGGATAGATGGATTCGATCAGCTTAACGTCCTGATGAAAATCATCATTGGAATATTCCAAGCGCACGTTAGAAGCTGAACCAATGGTATCCCACGCAATCGTTTGCATTGTTCCCGCCGCGAATTTTTGACCGCCGTTGGGCTCCAGAAGATTAAGGGTTCCTAAAAAGCGGACGGGTTCTTTTGTCACCGCGAACAGCTCGGCATCCTCTAAATCGGAAATGCGAAAAATCACATTTTTTGAGAGGTCATCAGGAACTTTGAAGAGATAATGATTTTCGTTCGGAAGCTCTTCATAAAGCTTTTTCCAAATTTGATGCTTTTCGTCCGATGAATATTCAAGTGTCACGCGATCAACGCGACCATAGGTATTCCAACGGATTTCCTGATCGGTGTTGACGGGCCAAGCTTCTCCTCCTCTTGGAAAAGAAATTTCAAAAGGCGTACGAATAGAGAAAGCCTTATCACTCGCGTCACAAATTTTGGGGTTATCCATGTCGCAAACACGGATTTTAAAATTATCACCGAGCGCCTTGGGAATATCCCATAAATAACGCCCTTGATTTAATATTCCCCGGTCAATCAACACCGGCTCTGTAGAAAAATCATCCTTTGAGAGCTCGAGAATAACTTCTTTTGCGGTTCCGATCGTCACCCAATTAATTTCACGCTTTTCAGTCGCGTGCCAAACTTCTCCCCCATTCGGTCCCAGCATCGAAAGCGAGGGAGCAATTTCAAAGGGGGCTTTCGTCACGGCTTGAGTAGCAGGCTCGGAAGCATCTAAAACGCGGATCTTTGTATGGGGTCCAATATCATCAGGAACAGTCCAATTTAAAGAGCCCGAATTGGGCATGGTCTCAACAATCGCTTTTGCTTCTGAAGAAAACCCATCGCGCGAATATTCGACACGCACGGATTTAATATCTCCCACCGTCTTCCAACGGATTTCGCGCCGTTCTCCCACCTTCCACACATCAGAAGCCGATGGAGACTCAAGCGTGATCACACCTAAGATTCTCATGGCTGAATCGGAAGAATCAAAAGCTTCCGGATCTTTAGCATCTGAGACACGAACTTTCACATTTGATGCCACTTGATTTGGGACTACCCAATCATAAGAACCTGTGTTAGGGACTCGGTCAGCGATGGTGACGCTTGAGGCGAAATCATTCGTGGAATATTCAAGTTTAACCTCAGGGACGTTACCGCTCGTCTGCCAGCGGATATTGCGGGTTTCACCCACATTCCATCCTTCCCCGCCATTGGGCGAAGTCAGAGTAAACTTTGAACGGATTTTAAAATCAGTATTCGAAATATCATTCGCTGCCACGTCTGAAGGGTCTGAAATTCGGATCTTGTAATTGCCGCTTACAGTATCAGGAACCAGCCATCGGTAACGCCCGTTATTTTCATAGGCATCCGCAATCTCTCCGGAGCTGTGCTGAAAGTTATCGTTAGAATATTCAATTTTAACGCGGGGAACAGTTCCGAAAGTTTCCCAGGACAAATCGTAACTTTCGCCCACAAAAAGGATCTCGCCGCCATTCGGCTCCATAAGCCGGAATCCGCCAATAATGCGCGAAGGCTCGGCCATAACATCCATTGTCTCAGGATGGGAAGGGTCCCAAATGCGTATTTTAAACTGTTTCCCAATCCGGTCCGGCACGGCCCAATCATAAGACCCTGTGTTCGGCGCTTCAGGCGCAAGCGTGTCAAAACTACGCTCAAAATTATCTTCCGAGTAATCAATTCTGACAAAAGGAACCGTTCCGGCCGCCTTCCAGGAAATTCGGCTCAAACTTCCCGCGACAATATTTTCACCGCTGACGGGTTCAGTTAAGTGGAATTGTCCGATAATTGAAAAATTTTCCGGTGTTACCGCGAAAGCTTCGTGATCACGCGTATCGGAAATGCGCATTTTAAAATTCGCACCGATATCATCAGGAACCGTCCATGAATAATTGCCCGTATTTATATAAGAATCTACAACCGTCCGGATATCTTTATTAAAACCATCCCGCGAATATTCGATTTTAACCTCAGGAATTTCTCCAAGAGATTCCCACTTCACAGCCGCAAGGCTTCCAACTTCAAACCGATCTCCCCCTTTAGGCGATAAAAAGTTAAATCCTCCATAAATGCGGAAGGGCGCGTCAGAAATATCCGAAGCTTCCGGATGGATAGGGTCCACAATCCGCACACGCGCATTGGTGGAAGCGTCGCTGGGAATTTTCCAATCGAACTGACCGACATTGGATGCAGCTTCAATAATTAACTGTATATCCGCCGCAAAATTATCTTTTGAATACTCAAGGCGGACCTGCTTCACCGTACCAAAAGTATCCCAAACAATTGCCGCGCGATCTCCAATCTTGAGATTGTCGCCTCCATTGGGCGATTTGAGCTGAAAACCAGGAATGATTTTAAGCGGCTCGCTATTCGCCGCTTGCACAAACGGATCTCTCGCATCAGTAACACGCACAATAACAGCGTCTGAAATAGTGTTAGGGATTTCCCACACATAACTTCCAGTATTCACCAGGGATTTTTCGATAATTGTCCAAGGCATTGCTTTATCCGCACCTGCCGATTGATATTCAATATTTACAGCCGGGATTGTCCCAATCGACTCCCAAGCAATATTTCTCCGCGATTGCACAGACCAACTTTCGCCTCCCTTTGGAGTCAGCATTCTCAAGCCGCCGATAATCGCGAACGGCGCACTTTCCATATAGATCTTGCTCTCATTAGGATCTGCTATGCGGACCTTTACTTCAGAGCTAATATCATTGGGAACTTTCCACACCATCGACTCTTGATTCACAATGGATTCCGCGATCACTTTCCATTCAGGATTTTGAGCAGTCTTGTATTCCACCTTCACGGCGGGAATCGTTCCAGTCGTATTCCAGCGAATTTCCTGTTCAGAACCCACAATCCACCGATCATTCGGCTGAGGAGATAAGGGAGAGAAATTCCCGGTGATCGCGAAAGTATCATTTGATTTGTCAAAAATAGCGGGATCTCTAACATCAGCAACTCTAACTTTTAATGCTGCTGATATATGGTCGGGAACTTTCCATTCGTAATGCCCTTCATTTCTCACAGAGTCGATGATGGGAAAAATCTGATTTTGGAATTCATCCGTTGAATAATCAAGCCTAACGTTGGGGATTTTTCCGTTTGTTTTCCAAATAATTTGCCGGACAGATCCGACTTCCCAAGATTCATTCCAATTAGGAGAAATCAGCTCAAAGCTTCCGCCTATTCTGAATCCAAGATCGGTTGTGTCATGAATACGCGGATCCAGCGCGTCCATGACCCGCAAGCGGACGTCCGGAGAAGGATCATCAGGGATTTTCCAAGTAAACGCTCCGAGATTGGGCGTATCTTTGACAATGAGCTGAAAATCCTTTTGAAAATTATCTTTTGAATATTCAAGCGTGACTTTAGCCACTTCACCTGCCGCGTTCCAGCGAATGACCTGATCATCACCAACAAGCAGTGTTTCACCGCCGTTAGGCGCGCTCATCGTTAGTTTATTCGGCAGATATTCAAGCTCGACTGAGGCAAGCTCGGCCGGGTCCATGGCTTTCGGGGAGTGAAGAAACGCTTTAAAGTAGAAACTTCCGATTCCCACTTCCTTCGGGAAATCCCGGATTCGCGCTTCAATTTGCGCGGCCGTATTCGACTCCGTTGGACCGCTCGCGATGACCCAGTGACGCCCGTTATGATAAAACCAATTTGTGCTGTCATTTGAAAACTGATAAGTGATATCTCCTTTATTCGCAGGACCAAGTTTTTGTCTAAAGCTGGAAATATCCGCGTACGAAACGCTCATATTATTGATCACAAATGGCGCGTCCGAAGCAAACCCGCTGGACTGAACTTCAATCCAGTCAAAGAGAGGGCTTGCCATAGGAAAACGAGTCGAAAGGTAAGCCGCGTATTGAAAATACCGGGCACGGGGAAAATCCGTTTTGTCGGCCTGCCCACCGCGGAAGAAATTATCAGGGTCCGCATTTTGAAACCGCGTAAGAATTTCTTCAGGCGAAAGGGCTTTCTGATCGATTGCGAGCTCATCCAGAGCGCCGTTCAAGAATCGGGCTGAACCGCTTGCGTAGCGGCCAATCATCAAAGGCCCGCCGTCATAAACAATCATACTATCAAAGGTTGACGTTTTTTTAAGCTGTCCATTGATGTAAAGGTTTACTTCTTTCCCATCATAGGTTGCCGCAACATGATTCCACTTTCCAACCGCAACTTCACCATCACGGTCAGTCATGGTTTGATGATAACCTCCCGGATAACCCAGCCGAAAAGCCAATCGGTTACCCGATGTCAGCTCAAGCGCGTACGATGAAAATGTCGGCGCGCCCTTTTCATATTGCTTGTCGGCAATGACGCCTCCATCTTCCTGAACTTCATTGGGATAAACCCAGGCAGATACGGTGATTCCCCCGTTCACGCGCAAACTCTCAGAATCGGGAACTTCAATATAATCAGACGCGCCGTTAAACAAAGCGCCTCCTGACAAAGCCGCGGACGGCACGGAGGTCACTTTCCCATAAAAAGTCCCATGATTAGCAAATCTTCCCGCATCCTGAAGACTCGCAGGGGCGGCATCAAATTTCTTCTCATTAAAATGCCATAAGGCGACGGTTGAAGATGAAGGAAACTCTTCGATTTGATTATTTCCCTTGGGCCCCTTCCATGGCATATTGACAAAACTTTGATCATCAGAAGATCTGCCTAAAAATTTTAAATCCAAGCTTCCTGACAAAAATTCACGGACTATCGCGTCACGCCCTAATGCATAATTAAAGAAGGCCACTTCATCAAGCGCTCCCTGAAAAGTATCTGTTGTCTTCAGATTTCCAAGAACCAGGGGCGCTTGGGCAGACGCGCTTGTCACAGTCGAGTTACCATCCGGTACACCATCTATATATAAGAAGAGATTGCGGCCGTCCGAGACAAAAGCAAGATGATGCCAGCTGGTATCCGCCAAAGTTTTGCTGCCTGTAATGCTCCGGGCGCCCGGCATCATGACATGCATACGGGCATCTTGTCCCCGATAAACAGAGGGCGCTTCATCTCCAATGCTAAACAGACGGTCAGCCGCGCTAGGAACCGCAGAAGCAAATTGAAACCAAAGACTGACGGTAAAGGTTGAAAGGGCGGGTAAGCTTTTTTGGGAAATCATTTTGTCGGCTCCGCGATACTGGAACCAACGGGCACTGGAAAAAACTCCGGGAACCGCATAAGTATTGACCGGCGTTAATGGATTTTCTCCCTTGCTATCAACATTTTGAAGGCCGTCACTTTCATTAAGATGATAAAGATTTAAAAGCCCTTTTTCCGCGGAAGATGTTTCGGTTCCATAGGCAAAGGGCTGACCCCAGTTAAAACCCCGCCAGGGCGATGAAGTTCCTGCGTCTTTTGGGCTCGAAAGATAAATACCACTTGAGGGGAAAAGACCGGCCATCTCAGCAATCTCTTCGGAGTTTTTAGCCCTTCGGTAGACAGCCGCTTCATCAATGCTTCCTTTATATAGGGCCGCCTTCTGGGCATCTGAGGCGATCCTGACGATCCCTTTTTCAAATTTCTTAACACTCGAATACTCTGCTGAACCATCCAAGACACCATTCACATAAACCCGGACCACCCCTTGCCCCCAAGTCGCAGCGACATGCTGCCAAATATTCGGCATAAGGCTCGCACTTCCCACCACTTCTGAAGTGCTAAGTCCGGAAGCAAAAGCACCGACTCGCGCCTGAGGACCTGTAATAGCGATGGCATATTCGCCCGATTCTCCCCCTACGGAAATCACGGTCGAATACTCTTCATTTCCTGGAAGAGACTCGGGCTTAATCCAGGCTTCGAGCGTCAAAGCATCCTGAGAAAAGAGGGTAAAGGATGCGGGAGTTTCTATATATTGGTTGCTTCCGTTAAACCGGAGAGCAGTGCCAAGCTTACCTTCAACTTCATACTGCGGGTCATTTTGGGGCGCGCCGGTATGTCCATAACCCGAGGCATCGATAATCGAGCCTCCCCGTTCATTTAAATGCCATAAACCAACAATGCCGGATGGATTACCCGCATGATTGAGAAGTTCTGTTTCCGTCAGCGCCCGGTTAAAAATTGAAACTTCATCAATGACACCATCATAAAACTCATCAAGGCGCGTATTAATCATCGCCCCGAAATAGATCGGATTGGGAATCGCGTATACCGGCCCCTTAAATCTCATCGGTTCACTATCCAGAACACCGTTCAAAAATATCCGCAGGTCCTCTCCGGTAAATTCAGCGGCAACATGCGCCCAAACTCCGGGGGTTAAAACCGTGGTACCGGAATGTTTAATGGTTGTCGCGCCATCTTCGGAAACAAGAAATTCTAATTTACCTTCTGTCGAAATTTGCAAGGCAAAGGATTTTTGAGAACCGACAACTTGCCAGCGCGAAATAATCGTTTGCGATTTGGGATTGACTGCAGTGTTTGGACGAATCCACGCTTCAACCGTGAAGGGACCATTTAAAGTAAGTTCAGAATAATTCGGAACAAACACATAACTTTTATTTCCGTCAAAAGCGCGCGCGAAAGAAAAACCTGTTTGCCCGCTGACCGTTTCCGCGTCACTTGCCTTCGCGACATTCCGCGCGACTTCATCCAAAAGATTCATGCCGGTCGGTTCATCAAAATGCCAAAGACCGGCAAGGCCGGATTCTTTTCCGCCGATCGGCCGCGCGAGTTCGCGACCTTGCGCCGGATAAATATTCCGCGAAACTAATTCAACCGACCCGCGTGCGCTCCAAGTATTTAAAAAATAAACTCCTTTATCAAAAGATTCCGTGCCGGCATCACGGGAGGGTGTCATCGCAACAAGCGATGCCTTTCCCTGAGCCACCTGAATTTTTTTAGAGTCAAAACGGTAATCGTTAGGACTTTGAAAATCCCATTGTTTTGTTTCAGCGAAGAGATTATGAGAAGAGAAAGGGATTTGGAGAGAGAGGATGCCTGTGAGAATTAACAAAAACCGAAAATGCTTTTTGCCGGCTTTCACGCCTGACGCCATTTTAGAAAATTGAACACTCTATCTGACTTTTTGTTCTAATTCTAAATTGAGAATGTAGCTTTCTACGCTTTTCGCGTCTGGCGATTTCGGATTGATAGCTAAATATTTTTGGTAATGGTACAACGCTTTATCCCGGTCCTTAATGTAATCATCATAAAGTATCCCGAGATTATAATGCGTTTCTGCATCCGATGGTCTTAACTCCAGAACGCGTTCATACTCTTTAATCGCCTCCGCGTATTGCTTGTTGTGGAGGTAGATCGTTCCCAGATTATAATGCATATCCGCGTTTTCGCGCATCATTTTTTGTGAAATACGGCTGGATTTGGCCAAACCAGGCACCGCATCCTTGAATTTACCCTTCAAAACCTCAAGTTGTTCGCGATAATCCGCGTTTTCCTTCAAAAGTTGAGCTTGGCGGCCTTCCAATTTACCAACGTACTGGGTTCTCTTCTTAAGCTCTTCATTCTCCCCTTGCACGCGGTAAAGCTCTTCCCGATCCAATTGAAGCGGCGACATTGCCCTCCGCATTTCCTCAACTTGCTTTTCGTTGTCTAATATTCTTTGCGACATCCGTTTATTTTCCTCATCAAGCCGCGTGCGGTCTTCAATCAGCTGCTGAATTTTTTCAGGGCTGTACTCTTTTAAATTCGCGGCCAGCGAATTGTTTTTCGCGGTTTCGTCAGCTAATTTTTTTTCGATTCGCTCTTTTTCCTCTTGGTGAAGCTTCGCATCTTGCATGCGAGCCGCCTTTATTTTCTCAAGCTCGGATTTCAAAATTGCGTTTTCCTTTTTCAAAGACTCCAGCTCAACGCCAGCACTGGAAGTCCCGCCCTTCATCTCTTCAACTTTTTTAAGAAGCTCTTCTTTATCTTTTAAGAAATTTTTGGCTTGAGTCAAAATATTATCACGGTCATCAGTCACAACTTTTAACTTCGCTTGCAAAATCGCATTCTCTTTTTTGAGCTCAGCAATCTGAACTTTTTCCTTACTGTCAAACGCGTCTGCGTTTTTAGAAAATACAGCGACAACGCTAAGCGCGAATAAAAAAGCCATCATATTTTTTTTCATTATCATTATCTTTATCATTAGGTATAAGTTTTGAAGGGTTTTACTTGTTTATCCTGCACTTGCCGGTCAGTAAATGTGGTATCACCTGTAATCACATAAGGCGTTAAGAAAACAACGAGCTCGACTTTTTCTAAATCCTCTTCCGTGCTGCGGAAAAACGCTCCGAAAACAGGTATGCTTCCCGCGATCGGAATTTTTCTGACCGTTTTTACTTTTTCATTTTTCCGTAATCCGCCAATAATAATTGTTGTCCCATCTTTTACCATCACGCTCGTTTCGGCGAGCGTTGTATCCACAATCGGAATTTGGTTCGCAGTCGGCGTAACGAGCGTGCGCGCAACATTTGAAATTTCCGGTTTAATTTTCATCGTCACGTAGCCATCATCATTAATTGTCGGCGTTACTTCAAGTGAAATCCCAACGTCCACAAATGTCACGTTCTCAGCGGTCGTCGATGTGGTTTGTCCTGTCGTTGTTGTTGTGGTGACAAATGCTTCGCGTGTTCCGATCAAAATGCGGGCAGGTTCTTTATTGATGGCTGTAATTCGAGGACTAGCCAGCACCTTTGTTTGTCCCACGGTTTGAAGGAATTCGATGGTAGCGCTTAGAGAATCCGTCGTCGCATTCCCAATCTGCAGCTGTCCTGTTTGAGTCGCTGTTGTCGCGATTGGAAAAGTTCCCGTCAAAACAGGATGATACTTTTCCAGGCCCATTTCATTGCCAGCATCGCGAAGCACCTTCTGCCAGTTAATCCCCGCGTCAAAGTCATCGCTCAAGGTAACCTTGATAATCTTGGCCTCAATAAGAACTTCCCGAGTTTTCTCGTCTAACGATTCGACAATTCTCTCGACTTCTTCCATACGTTTGGACAACGCGGAAACGATAACCGTATTGCTGCGCTCATCCGCCTTTACCGTGCCAAGCTTCAGCGCATCCAACCGCTCTTTTAGCTGGCTCTCGACATCAGCCGCCTTAGCGTACCGCAAATTAAAGATCCGCAGGTTTTGGCCTTTTTCCATTTCATTAACAATACGCTCCATATCCTGAATTTTTTCAGCCGTATCCAAAAGAATAAGCGTGGCAGAATCCTCATCAATAACAATCTTTCCAATGTCGCTTTTCACGGCGCTGAGAACCGTGAATACCTGATTGGGAACGGCATACCGAAGCTTGAAGACTTTCGCGGTCCGCACATCCGCGTACCGGCGCCCATAAAGGGCCTGGTACTCTGTTTCCGTCATAATGTTGTAAATTTCCCCTTGCTTGGCCACAGCAAGATTATTTGATAGAAGCATAATTTCAAGGACATCCGCAACCGTCACATCCGTTAGAAAAAGAGAAATCCGGCCCGCAACATTTTTTCCGATGACCATGTTCAAACTTCCCTTAAGCGCTAAGAACTTAAGCGCTTCTCCGATTTCAATATTGCGCAAATCGAGGGTAATCCGTTCTTTTAATCCGGGAGCTTCCGGATCAATAGAAATGCGCGGAGGAATTCCACCCGCAAGATCCTGCGCGGAAAGACCCGGCAAGCCCGCCAGGAATACCGCTAATAAAACGAGCCCGAAAAACCGCTGCTTCATTAGAAAAGCTCTGCCTCCTGACCATCATGCGTGACGACCACTTTTTCTTTACTGATCGATTGGACTTTGATTCCCTTGAGTTCCTGCCCTCGCTTTAAGAAATAGGTTCTCCCTGTTTGGACATCTTCGATCATCGCGAGTGGCTCATCCCCAAAGGATATTCCAACCAGTTTGATACTCTGCATAATTTCTTGAATGGGGGCCGAGGGCGTAGCTGGTGCCGCAGAAGCAGTATCAGGAACTGACTGCGCGGCAGTTTTTGATCCTGGCGGAAAGAATGGATTTCTTTGACTGAGCGGCTCTTGATAGTATTCCAAGTCCCGCGGTGCCGCTTTCGCAGGGTCAAATGCCGGCGGGAAAACAGCATCATTTGTGCCGACCTGATTTAAGAAATCAGCATGGCCTGATTTTAAAGATGTAATATCAAAAATAAGATAAATGCCGAAAGAGATGGCTAGCACAATTAGAATACGGTTGGCAAATTTAAGGTCAAGCTTGAACGGTTCAGCGGTTTGCGCGCCGGCCTGTCTTTTCGCGCCCGCTTTTAAATAGGCGAACGAGCTCGCCCATTTCCCGAAATCGGGCAAACGGAATCCGGACGGTTTACCCGTCTCAGCTTTTTTCCCGGAGCCTCCGCCGGCAGACTTGGCTGCCCCCGGGTTCTCAATCAGCTTAAGAAGTTGCTCTTCTGGAGTGGGTTTGTGCTGTACCATCCTGCACGAACCTCCTGTCCGACAAGTTCTTCGATCACATGAGCATCCACCACTTCTTTGTTCTGCATCACAATCGCCTTTAGCGCTTTGTGGCAAAGCATCGAAATTTTTCTTGGATACCCGCGTGTCGCGCGGTAAATTTCTCGAACCGCCTCATCTAAAAATAAATAGTAACGTCCTTGAAAACCTGCCTGTCTTAAGCGGAAATCAATCATTTCCCGCGTTTCCGCTTCATCCAGCGGCTCCAAAATTGTTTTCATGCTGATCCGGTCTAGTAAATTCTGCATATGCCTTAGGTTCGGCATGAGCTCAACCTGTGACAGCAAAACCAGCTGAAGCAATTTATATTCATTGGTTTCGTAATTTAAAAGAATACGTAAAATCTCTAGCGAGGCCGGGCTCATTTTTTGAGCTTCGTCGATAATCAGCACCACCGTTTGATTATCGCGTGTTCCCATCCGGAACAGATATTGCTCGAGCGCTTCTTTATAATCAAGAATACTCGGCTGCGGCTGGCTCATTTCAATTCCAAATGTGCGGATAAGCGATTGAAGAAAAAGCTCTTCGGTCGGATAGGAAGGATCTAAAATCAGATGAAAAACAAATCCTTCCCGGTCACGAAGCATTTGAATAAGCTTGCGGCCCAAGGTTGTTTTCCCCGTGCCGACATCTCCCAAAACCACACTTAATCCCCGCTTTAAATGAAGCTCGATCATAAGGTTCGCTAAAGCCGTTTTATGATTTTTAGATTCGTAAAAAAAGGCAGGGTCAGGGCTTGTCGAAAACGGCTCTTTTTCAAGTCCCAAAACACGATAATAGCTCATTGGCAAACCCTTTTAATCATTGAATACACCTGAACTGGGGTATCTTGATGATCGGCATGCCTTTGGAAAACTTGAACCAACTCTTTGATCTCCAATGAGTTGCGTAAGATTGGGGTCAGATTTTAAGGACTAAATAAACAAGCAAAGCCCCTATAACCAGCATGATCACATAAGGGACAAAATCAAGGGGTTCCAGGATTTTATGCCCCTTTGAACGGCTTTCATGGCGTCTATGCATGTGGGATTGGGCATAAGAAGGGGCGCTCGTAACCGGGTCAACAATATGAATCAGCTGGTTTTTGACCAAATCCATGACAAATGGCGTTTTCAGCTTATTGCCAAACTCATCAAATTCGACCCGAACCACCGGACTCATGGGAAATTGCCGGTTTTGACACACAACGCGGGCAATTTGCTTATTGCTTAAAACAACAAGACTCGTTACAGGATAAAGGCCAATCCGGCTCATTAGAGATTTCATGACTGCCCGGTCATAAAACCCGCGTCCACGTTCAATGATATCTTTAACCGCTTCATTCGTGCTCAAAGGCCGCTGACGGTAGGGACGCTGATGCGTCATCGCCTCAAAAGCATCCACTACATTCAGAATTTTTGCCTCAAGACATATTTGCGGCTCATCCAGCGCAAGCGGATATCCCTTTCCATTACACGCTTCATGGTGCTGGGCAATCGTTGTTTGAATTTCAGGCCCCACCAAACCCGCAACCATCTCACTCCCGATTTTTGGATGGTTTAAAATTTCTTTCTTTATTTCCGCCGAAAGTTCTTTGGGATAATCAAGATTTTCACGCACGCCGATTAAACCAATATCATGCAACGCCGCTGCAAGAGCTAAATGCTCAAGCTGACTTTTCGTTAAATTAAAATCTAAAGCCAAAACAGCGCTCAAAACAGCACAGTTAATCGCGTGATAATGAAAATAATTTTCTTCGGGATACGGCTCAAGGGCAAGAGATATAAGATCTGATTCATGCTGCTGGATCACCGCAACAAGCTGAGCCAGTGACTCTTCAAGCGCTTTTGTGTTCCAATTTTCTTTTTTTGCGACCGCGTCAAAAATTTTCTCAGCGTGATTTGCCGCTTCATGATAATAAAGCCGGGCTTTTGCCTCCGCTTCCGGATCGTCACGGTACGTATCCGTTTCTGTAACCATCGTTGATTTGAACGCGGGAGGAACGACGGACTTTGGTCTTGGGCGTGGAATTATCTCAGATTTGGATGGCTCAGAAACAGACTGAGAAGCCGCAGGCTTAGGTAGTTCTGGGGGCGACTGAGGAGAAGCCGCCAACGATGCGGCCCTTGGCGCAGGCTCAGCAGATGTTTGTTTGCGGATCCTGTCTTCCATCTCTGCTATTTTTTTTCGACCGAGCTCTAACTCACGGCGCATATCCTTTTCAAGACGCTGTTTTTCATCCTCAATTTTTTTTTGCACCTCTTGCTCAACCGAAAGACGAAAGGCGTTCACCTCGTCCCGACTTTTCTGAAGGTCATGCATCATCTTTTGAAGCTTTTGCTGCTCATCTTGAAAAAGCTTCTCGCGCATACTTTGCTGAAGCTCCGCTTGACGGTTCTTCTCTTCCGTGAATTCCCGGTTTCGAGACTCGATTTGCGCTATTTTTTCACGGAACTCCTGTTCAATTTTATCGTGAATTTCTTTTTCAATTTCTTGAAGGTTTATAGCGGGCTTGGGCGCAGCAGACTTTGAACTGGGGGCCTCGGGCAAAACCACTGACGTTTTTGCGGCAGGTAGTTCTGCCTGTTTTATTCCGCCGTCTTTATTTTTAACAATATCTGAAAATCGCATAGTCCTATCCGATTAAAGCGTTTGGGGGTCCATAACAACTTCTTTAATGATATCGGCTGTAATCATGGATGCTCCCATGCCATATCCCGTCAAAAGCGCAAAATCGCAAATCTGGTTAATTCTGCGTGGAATACCGCCTGTCGAATCATGAATCGAGGCACAGGCATTTTCATCAAAAATTTCCCGGGAAGCACCGGCAATTCGAAGACGATGAGAAATGTAAGCATGGGTTTCCTCGGGTTTCAGCCCTTTTAAATGAAAGCGTATCGAAATCCGCTGATCAAAGGGTTTCATATGAAGAAGTTTTTCCCGGAGCTCAGGCTGACCTACAAGAATAAGCGTCAAAAGAGATTTATCTTTTTTTTGAAAGTTTAAAAGGAGCCGCAATTCTTCAAGGATCAGCCGGTCTTCAATCAAATGCGCTTCATCAACAATAATTACGGTATGCCGGCCTTCAGAATAATTATCATTCAGAATATCGCTTAAGCGGTGAAGAATATCGGTTTTGGATTCAGGAAGCTGGTCATGCACACCGAGCTGATAAATAATTTCACGGATAAGTTCCACAGGATTCAGCTGGGGGTTAAAAATATAAGCTGTTTTATATTGATCCGGCGGCAGTCCATCAATCAAGGCTTGTGTAAGAAGCGTTTTACCTGAACCAAAAACACCGGTTAAGACCGCGCAAGCCTTATAATCTTCAACCGCGTAGCGGAGACGCGATAATGCCTCCTCGTGCTGAGGTGACATGCAGAGAAATTTTGGGTCGGAAGTATTTTGAAATGGTTTGTCGGTTAATCCCCAGTAAGAAAGATACATAAGTTTAAATTCTATCGGGTGTTAGGGCTCACGTCAAGACTTCCCATTGGCAGACAACTGCATTAACGCCTTTTGCGCTTCCGCATTTTTAGGATCCATCTTTACGGCAGTCTGAAATGACCGTTTAGCATCTTCCCTCTTTCCCATTTGCAAATAAGCAAATCCCAAATGCGTGTGCGTATCGGGATCATTCCAGTTTTGATTCAAAGAGTTCTTAAACTCAATGGACGCTTCCATCATTTTCCCCTGCCGGGCGTATAAAAAGCCCACGTTTCGGTAAAAAATCGCCTTAAATTTTGGGTCCCGGGATAGCCCGATTGCTTTGCGCGCGGACTGAAGCGCTTCTTGAGGTTTCCCCATTCCCTCATAAGTTCCCCCAAGAATCCCAAAGAGACTCGCATCTTCAGGGGTTTCTTTAAGGGCTGCTTGCGTCTCAGCCAGCGCCTTGGGGTATTGTTTCTTTTCGAGATAAATGCGCGCCAAATTGTGATGGATCCCCGGCAATTGCGGATTAAGGGCTTGGGCTTTAACTAACTCTTCAAGCGCACGATCAGATTTTCCAAGCTCCACATAAACAGCTCCTAGATTCAATTTTACTTCCGCTGCTGAAATGCTTCGGAACAGCCTGTCTTCCGGATTAGCGGACTCAGCCGGTCCGGATGAAATATTTTGAAGCGCTTTGACAAAAAACTCTTCCGCTTTGGCATAATCTTTTTTCCGGAGATACGCGATCCCAAGATTATTCCACGTGGTTGCTTCCTTAGGATATTTCACGCCAAGTTTCAGGAGTTCTGAGATCGCATGATCAACATCTCCATTATCCATATAAAGCGCGGCCAGATTCCCCTGCAGATCCGCGTTGTCTGGATCAGCCGTCAAACCTTTCAACCAATTAATCAAAGCTTGTTCTTTATTGCCTTTTTGGAAATATGCAATTCCCAAAGCATTGAATGTTTCCGCCTTCTGTTTTTGCTGACTCGGCAAAATAAAATGCGCGACAGCGACCCCAAGCTCTTGGATGGCGAGTTCATATCTTCCGCCGCGAAAATAAAAAAATCCGAGCTCCCGATGAATAAAAGGGTTCGCATGCTGATAACGGATGGATTCTTCCCAAACCGCGACTGCGCGCGCCATTTGGCCCTGTTTGCGGTAAAAATTTCCAAGCTGATAATAAAAATCGCTGTGGGGATTTTTTCGGATAAGCTGTTCATAAATCCGTATGAGACTTTCAATCGCCGTAGGGGTTAAGGAATCCAAGCCTTTCTGAAAATCCACCTGGCGCGTCGCTCTGATCACATCAGCATTCTGGGGATCAATAGTCAAATCCACCTTTTCAGGAACGGATGAACGCATTATCTGATTCATTTCGGCAACATGGACGCCGCCAAAAAGATGTGCGAATTCGTGCGTCAGGACAACTAAATAATCTTCGGGCTTCATCTCTCCTGCGGGATCGCGGATAATCACGTATCCGCGGAAAAACTCAGCGGTTCCAACCGCTTCCATATCTTCCATCGCATTTTGCCCGAACGCCTGGCTCATTCGATGGAAGCCCACCACAATCTGATTCGGGCCCAGAGCTTCTTGAGATTTCAGCTCTTCAATTAAAAGGCTCATTTCTCGTTTCTCATCTTGCGGTTCCCAATTCACAAAACGATTAACCGAAAAATGAATTCCGAATTGTTTTTCGAAAATTTGATTCGCGAAAATAATGCGGCTCCGGATATCCGTCTGCCAATCAGGATTTTTTTTGAAAACTTTAGAGACAGCAGCCGTCACATAAATTTCGCGCGCAGCGTTTTCAGCGGACGCAAGAGAAGGGAAGCCTAGAACCAAAGAAATGAAAATTAGAAGTGGCTTCAAACTAAGTCGCGAGATGGAAGGACCGGTTGGTTTCATGGTCTAAGAGCGTTTTGAGATATTCAAGCATCTCCGGTGTACTTTTTTCCGGCAGCTCAGCAATATGCCGGGTCAAAGACTGAATATCCTCCAGTCCGTACTTCTTGCCAAGCTCACTATACACAGAAACAACTTTTGGATCTTCAGGCTCGCCTAAAAGATCCGCCATTTCACGAGCCTTCCGTAAAGCGTCTTCACCGAATAAATCCCGAAGACGGCTCCAAGTCGCCAGCTTTTCTGAGAGCGTCGCGATCGGATTAATTAAATACCGCCGTTCCCGGATGTGCGGGCCTTCATATCCCGCTCCCTGCCGCATATCGAAAGGATAAATTTCAATTAGATTTTGACGGCGGAGTTCATCCACTCCCTGCCGGAAATTTTCTGCCTGCATCGGAAAATCCTGTTCCACATTCCTCGGTGATCCAAGCCAAACCGGCGACTCTCCGCTTAACTGACTCCGATAAAGAATCACCAAATAAGCAAAAATGGCCCGGGGAGAAAGTTCTTTCGCGTAACTTTCCTGAAAAAATAAAAGCGGTACAGCCACAGAAGGTTCAAGGGAAGCCGGCAGTGCGAGGGTCAGTTTTATACGGTCGGGCTGCTCTTGATTGATCTTGATCAATCCGTATTCTTCTTCAAGCCTTTTAAGGGTCTTTAGAACCTGAAAGTTCAAAGCCCCCCTTTCATAGATTTTATCACCTGGAATTTCACGGCCAAGCTCTTCATAGGATAATTCGAGCTGGGTAGACTGAAATTGATAAAAAGCCCGCAATAGCGCAAACCAAATCTTCATCGCGTCTCCGTCATCATGACTCACCATCGCCGGAAAGAAATTAATCTCCTGAAGCATGAAAATTGGAACTCCGATTCGGCCTTCGGTTCTATCCGCCTTTTTGACTTCAACATCCCACAAAGGGAGAAGTTCTAACCGCATTCTTTTTTTCTGCGCAAGCGCCCGCGAGTGACTCAAAGTGGCTGATCCAAGGCCTTCAGTCAAATCTTCGCGCGTCCAGGGGAGCCCCCCTTCCAGTACGAGTTCTTCGTCAATCACCACCAGCTGATCCTGAAGATTTTGACTTGGGTTGACAAAATGGACTTCTATCTTTTGCGATCTTAAATTTTCCAGCAAATCTTCCCGCAGAAAAAGCGAATGGTCAAAACCCGCCGCGCTGTAAGTCGTTATAAAGAGCCGGACTCCCACGCCTCTCTTAGCCGCGTTAATCAAATCTTCCAGAAGTATCGAAACGGGATCATTTTTGTCCGAACTTGTCGCGATGGCTGAAACAGAAATATAAATATTCGTTTTTGCGAATCCGATAAGCTGTCTCAATTTAGCAAAATAACGGTTATCACTGACATCTTCTACTCCGTCAGATGTTGAAGATGGAAAAATTTGGATCGAATTATTCTGTTGTGCAAACGCGGAATGAGGCAGGCAGATAACACCAGCCAGCATCAACCAAACGGCTAAAACACGGTTTCTCATCTAAAAATTATCCTTTATTCTTACAGCCATTTAAATCCATTTGCTGGCCCGACATCACTATCGCCGGCAGCAGCGGCTTACCTTTAAGCAATACCGTGCGCGGTTCCCCGGCAAGCGAACGCGGAAAATTCATTCTTCCGGCGGAAGTCACTTTACTTGCCGTAATCACCAAATCCGCGGTTTCACTTCCGCGTTTATATGTAAGGATGGCTTGGCTCAAGCCTTCTCCCGTTCCTTCGCGGCCTTTAAATTTGTAGATCCAATCTCCCGACCAACGGGCTTCTGATAAATTTTTTGGATTGCTCTGCAGCTTCAAATTTGCAGTTTCCGTTAAACTCCCCTGTTCATAATCGGTTTCGAAAGGCTGACTATATTCATAATGAATCGCCGTCTTCCAGCTCAAACAGCATTCTACTTCGCGCGTGAGACCGCGTAGATTATTAATTTCCTGAGTACTATTTGTCTGAAAAAGCCCCGTCATAAGAATAGTTTTAAGCCCCTGCTGAAGCGAGAGATCATCGCATGCCGCGGACAGTCCGTCCAAAGTACTTTTTTGCATCAAAATGAACTCTCCGGCCAGCGCTTTACCAGCCGCGGTATTCAAAAACTCCTGCGTCGGCTGATAATACCGAACAAAATGGTTCAGCACACTCATCCTCTCGGATGCTTTATACGCATCACTTAGATACAGCTCGTTAATCTGCGCGATTTCCTGCTCGACATAATCGCTCATGGGTTTAATCAGATACTCACGCAGAATTCTAGCCGTCAAATCTGTCAGTTCAGCTTCATCTGCTTTGCGGGCAATAATCCCCATATCATGGAAATACTCCAAACTCATGCTGTTAGCATACCGGGCACGTGTTTGTTTGACCTGGCTTTCAATCTCAGCAGAATAATCTTCTGCCACACCTTGGCTAAGATGATATCCAAAGATCACGGATAGAAGAATAACAACCGCGATGAGTTTAAATGTCTTCATCTTGCACCCTAATCAGTTTCTGCTTGGGGCCGCCTGAATGATCCATGTAATCCCAAACCGGCCCCCAAGCAGCCTGAGTTTTTGTATCGGCCATTCGGACAAGCCCAAGATGATCGACAGAAAAGAATAAGTTTCCCTCTGCTTCTTCCAGAGGAGAAGCGACCGCTAAAAAAGTTGGGTCTTTGCCAAACTCTTCTTTTACCTCGGCAATCTCAAACCCATACCCCTGTTTTTGCCAACTTTCAAATCCATCCGCCAAAAACCCTTGATGGATTAACGCCTCAAGATTGCCGGCGTACTGCTTAGGAAATTTCTCAATATATCTGAGCTGCGCTTTATAAATCGCCTTCATTTGAAGCGCAATAAAAGTACGAAGAGCCCTTTGGGCCAGTTTTTCAGATGGAGCGAATCTTAGATCAACTGGCCATTTGAGGCCGCTGTGATCGCGAGTTGAGCGGAAAATAATTGCGTCCGGCTCAAATGTAAGCACTTGATAATCCCGGTACAAATCTCCAGCAGCAACTATTTGTGTCCCTATGACACCCACAGACTGCAGCGGCTCCCCCTTATCATAGATTACTTCCCCTATGGGTTCTAAATCCGTGCTAGCTCCCGCCGCCGGAGCAAAAGCAAAAAACAAAACCAGCGCTAATAGAGCCAATCTTTCATCTCCGGCAAAATAGGGTCTTGTGGATACGGCGCGCTAAACATCTCATATAATCCGACGCCTGCCCGGCCAATTCCATTCATTAAGCCTTTAAATGCCCCTACAAATACAGTCTCGCCCCCGGCAGGCAAATACTCCTGTTTACGGTAATAGTATTCACTTTTGACCCCATGGAATATCTCAAGAGGAGAAAGGACAAAATTCTGGGCGCCGCGCAAAAATTTTTGCCCAACTTTTTCCTCGTATGCTTCCTCGTTATAACCGGATTGATATTTAGGAACCAGATAATTGCCTGAAAACTCATTTTCAATGGCCCATCCCAAGCGAATTCCGGGATAAACCATCAGGAATATAAAGAACGCGGCGGCAAGCTTCTTTATCATAAGACTTCCCCTTCGATGGGATAAAAGATCGGTTTTTGAGGAATGTAGAAAGTCGCTATTTCATAAACCCCGACAAACACGCGTCCTGCCGCGCGAACAACCCCATAAGGAATGCCTATCGTGAAAGCCTGAATTTTGCCGTGCGCTGGGTTCGATGACCAATCGACAGGCACTCTTAAAACCTCACTAGCCCCAAAGAGAGTATTGTTAACACCCCGTTCAAGCTTAGACGACATTTCAGCTTCGAACTGGCCCATAGGAACTTCTTGAGAATCAAATTTATAGTCATAGCGAGCGTAAGCAGGCCCCGGCAGCAGGGATAAAACACAAAATATACCGATAAAAAGACGAGCATAAGCCATGGAATATGTTTCGGCATTTGCAGTCTTTTCATGAGCCAAGTATACTTACCTTATGCTTCCCTTTCGGCAAACTAGGTTTCTTACGGCCATATCCCTTATATTCCTGCTATTTCCTCTCTGAGTTGTGGCCGCTGAGGATTATACCTTCCGGGACGCTG